>CAMWSU010000074.1 GCA_947176965.1 uncultured Lachnospiraceae bacterium
CCTCCCGTCAGCCCGCCGACCTGATCCTGCCAGCCCCCCCCCGGACTCATGATCTGTTCCATGCAGGAAACCGTCTCATAAACAGCCTCGTCCGAAAGCTCCTTTCCAAGAAACGAAAAGATACCCTTCACGCACGCGCCGGAAAGAATAGAGCTTGTGCCGAGACCGGAACCTTTCGGCACGCCGACAACCTGCGTGGACAGATAAATTCCGCCGCCCAGACGTCTTAAGATCTGCTCTAAATCCGCGTCGCCCTCCAGCGGGACGATACCGCAGGCGATCAGCGCCGCCTTATGCAATGCAAAAAAATCATACGGATTATGGCAGTCCTGAATGTCCGCCACACAATGCGCTTCGCCGCGCGCGCCAAGATCGGCGCTCTCAAACGCGACATAAAATCCGCTCAGCTTTCTCACGCGCACCTGAACCGGCAGCACGCCGTTTAGTGTGATGGCAGCATTTAGGACCACCCCGCCCTGTTCGTTGCACTGCGGCGGTGTATCCGTCCAGCCCCCGCCCCAGTTCACACGCACGGGAAGTTCCACGAAAACATCATCTTGAACAATGTTCAATTCGTTGTTTTGCGGAATCGCCGCACGTCCTTCCCGGAAAATCTCATTGCGGATCGTATCAAAGCACATCCCCTCCAGCATGCCTTCATCGTAACCTGCCACGGAGCGTTGCCCCTGACGCAGACTGCGCGATAAATGATAATAGATCCTGATCCTATCGGAAAAAGCAGCAGTTTCAGCATGAGCAAGCAGCATTGAGAGCTGTTCCTCACTCACACCGCGCTCTCCGAATATTTGCAGGCTTTTGTGATAGTCCTGCTTTTCTCTGACGGCACACAGAAATTTCCTGACAATGATCTCATTCTTTAACTGCTCCTGCCATTTCGGGATCGCTGCGGTATCTGCCTCCCGAAAACTGCCGCAAAGACTTAGACGTTTCGCCGAAAGCCACTGTTCACGCTCTTCTGTGGTATAACTCCCACCGTTTGCCGCCCGGCACAAAAACAACGCCGCCGACACCGCCTCCTCCATCGTCTTACAGACCGGATACAGGGCGGCATTCCACAAAGAGCAGTCCTCCTCCGCCGTACCGGGCCATAGCGCCTCAGCTTCGATATTCAGAACCTGCAGCAGCTCCTTCAACGTCGTATGCAGAAAGGGAGCGTCACCCATGAGCGTTCCCTTGGGATTATCCTCCGTCGCGTACACACGCACCACACAACCGCCGTCCCTCAAAAGGATGCCGTGCAGCGTCACACCGGACGGCACATGTACGCCGCCAAGCCGCAGATTCGATACAATACTGCCATCCCCGACCACGGCACCTGCCTCCACATAGCTATGCTCCACATACACGCCGTTTCCGAGCGAGGCTGTCCGCTCCACGACCGAATGATGCAGTCCCGTATTCGCCGGCAATGACATATGCTTATCCCAAACGGAAAATACATCTTTTTTCCAATCTAAAAACTCATAATCCTCCACGCCCGACGTCACTAAGTTAAGAAGCTCCCCCGTCGTACCGAAATGAATGAATTTCGCAGGCGAAAGACAGATCAGCTTCATGGAAAACTGATGGATCGCCTGCCATATCTGCGTGCGGCATTCGTGTAATTCGTCGTTGAAATCACCCTCTGCCGCCTCTAAATAATATTGATCGAGCGTCGCGTCTTTGGCAAGCGGGTACAGGAAATCGCCGTAAAAGCTGATCCGCGCCCTATCGTTGACAAAGCGCGCATATTTATCCGCATCCACGCTTCCGTTTGTCGAGATGAGCGAAAACAGTGCACCAAGCAGTTCCGCATCCAAGAGCACCGCACCGGTATCAAGGTCTACGCACCCCTTGTCATTCACAGCGCCGAGCCGCACAAGTGCCTCCTCGGACTGCTTATGTAAAAAGCGCCCGACCATATCGCTGCCGTTATTCAAAAAAACACCGTGCTCCTTGCCGACCGTCACATCCTCCTTGATCGAGATCGCCGCCGCGCCGTGAAACTGCGCATCGATCTGCAGCGGATTAAACAAAAGAAGAACGTCACCCGACAGCACGAGCATTCCCTCGGGAATTCTGCAAGCCACGCCCGCCATAGAGATCATGAACTCGTCAAAGAGCGTGGACGGTCTGCCGTCCGGCAGTTCGCGCGGCACGGGTGAAAAAAGCTTGCCGCACACACTGTACTGCGGCACGCGCTTGCTGTCGCCGCCGGAATGGATGACTAACATCCGTTTCCCACGAAAAACAGCCGCCGCATCCGACACAGTTCCTCCTTGACGCCGGCTCTGCTCCGCGATATATTTTAATACATGGAACGTCGCTCCGCCGCTGCCGACCCGTTTTCCCTGCGGATCCGGCAGTACGGCATATGCCGTCTGCTGCGGAAGGAAACCGCCTTTTAACCGTTCCGAAATCTGCTGTCTGTATACTTCCGCCTGTTCCTCGTTCGATGCCGTCAGGATCACGTAGTCCCAGTGGATCGCATGCTTACTGCGGATTCCCCGCACATACTCCTCCCACGAATCCATATAACTCTGTCTCAAAAATAAATTATTCAGCTTTGCGTACCGATTATCCATCTGCTACTCCCCATGTCCTGTTTCCGTCAGCATATCCGGCGTGATCACGCCCTTTTGCAGCATCACATTCGCGTAGACTGCCTGTTCTCCCGTCGCAATGACCGCAAATGCTTTTTTTGACTCCTCATAAAATGCAAAGCGCTCGATATAACCGATCTTTTCCCTGCTTCTTCCTTCCGCGCGCTCCACGATGTCATAAATCGTATCCCATATCGGAAAATGCTTGGGATCCTGTGGTTCGGGCGCCATTAAATTGACCGGATGCTCCACATACGTATCCGTCGGGATGACTTTCAGGATTGCCTGCAGCAGTTCAGGCACGCCGTGTCCGTCGCACCGGATGACGCGCGTATCCTTTCCGACCGACTGCGCCGGAAAATTGCCGTCGGCAATGACTAAATAATCCCCATGCCCCATTTCGCATAGCGCTTTCAGCAGTTCGGGAGATAAAATCTGCGGTATTCCCTTCAACATAGAAAATCTCCTCCATGTTCTTTTTCTAAGCAATTGTGAATCGTATAAGTAAAGTACTTGATATGTACAAACTATGCAATTCAACGCAGGCACGCTTGCGCTGCAATTCAGCCGCAACGGTACATAACATGCGAAAATACCGCATGTAAGTACCGGCGGCAAAATGAATTTCAAAGAAATTCATTTATAGCACCTGCTTATGGATTTGTATCGTTTGTACAATCATATACATGATTCGCCGCGATTCTCAATTTGCATTTATTCCACATCACTTCTTCCGACCGGACACGCGCAGCCTGCGGTTTTCGGCGCGCACAAGCCTTACGAATTTCAGGTTTGTCTTGAGATAACGCTTCATCAGACGCCCCGGCTCCTGACACAGGCGGTACAGCCATTCAAGCGCGCATTTCTGCATCCATTTCGGCGCTCTTTTTACCGTACCCGCATGAAAATCAAAGCCGGCGCCGACGCCGAGCATAACGGCATGCACCCGCCCCTCATGCGCCCGCATCCAAATTTCCTGCTTGGGCGCGCCTAAGCCCACCCATAAAATATCCGCACCCGACTCATTGATGAGGCGGACTGCCTCCTCATCTTCCTCCTCGGTGAGCTTCCGAAACGGCGGCGAGACAAACCCCACCGTCTTTAGGTGCGGATAGGTTTCCTTCAATTTTGTCTCCAAGGCTTTGATCGTCTCGGGTGATCCGCCGAAAAAATAATGTTTGAGCGCGGTCCCGTTTTCTTCCGCGTCCCGAAACAATTCCCCCATCAGATCCGGTCCGGCAACGCGCTGCGCTCCCGAATATCCCCGTTTCCTGCTGACGATCGAAAGCGGCTTGCCGTCGGGCAGCACATACGCCGCACCGTTCTGCACCGCCATATAATCGGGATTTTCATATGCCATCACCGTTGTATGCACATTCGAGACACAGATGTATTTCCCGCGCAGCTCCTCTATATGCTCTTTTAACAGCGCCACGACCTCCGGCATGCTTGTCACACAGACATGTACGCCGAGAATGTCACAGATCGGAAGTTGTTTCATACAGCAGCCCTCCAAGAAGAAATCTCCATCCAGAAGAATTCGCCGCAGGCGAATCTAGAAGAATCCGCTTATAGCGAATCTAGAAGAATTGCTACGCAATTCTTCGAAAGAACGCAAAGAATGTTTTATATTCTTTGCGTTCTTTTTTAGTCCCTGAAATACAGATCTCTCGTATACACCTTATCAAGCACGTCCTCTAAATCCTCGCTGTAGCGGTTTGCGATGATCACCGTGCTGATTCTCTTAAATTCCTCCAGATCGCGGATGACCCTGCTGCCGAAAAATTCCTCATCCTTACAGCTCGGCTCATAAACGACGACCTCCAACCCCTTCGCCTTGATCCGTTTCATGACACCCTGAATGGAGCTGTGACGGAAATTATCGGAATCCGACTTCATCGTCAGACGATAAACACCGACGCGGCACTCTTTCCCTTTTGCGCCGAACATTCCCGTCTCCCGGTTATAAAAACCCGCCTTCTCCATGATCTGTTCCGCGATAAACTCTTTTCTTGTCCGGTTCGCATCCACGATCGCGCCGATGATATTGTTCGGCACATCGTTAAAGTTGGCAAGCAGCTGCTTCGTATCTTTCGGCAGACAGTACCCGCCGTATCCGAAAGACGGATTGTTATAATGCGTGCCGATACGCGGGTCAAGTCCCACACCCTCAATAATGGATTTGGAATCCAAGCCTCTGACCTCCGCATACGTGTCAAGTTCGTTAAAAAAGGACACGCGTAACGCAAGATACGTGTTGGCAAACAACTTCACCGCCTCCGCCTCCGTCAGATTCATGAACAGCGTCGGTATCTCTTTTTTGATCGCCCCCTGATTTAAGAGCGCTGCAAAGGTATGCGCCGCCTCGACTAAACGCTTATTCTCCATCGGCGCGCCGACAATGATCCGCGAGGGATACAGATTATCGTAAAGCGCTCGTCCCTCCCGCAGAAATTCCGGTGAAAAAATCACATTGTCCGTCTGAAACTTCGCTCTCACCGACTCGGTGTAGCCGACCGGGATCGTGGACTTGATCACCATGACCGCATTGGGATTTGTCTGCATGACAAGCTTGATGACCGCCTCCACGGAAGAAGTATCAAAATAATTCCTGACCGGATCGTAATTGGTCGGCGTCGAAATAATGATAAAATCCGCATCCCGATATGCCGCCGGACCGTCCGTTGTGGCTTTTAAGTTTAACTCGGGCTTTGCCAGATATTCCTCCAGTTCCTGATCAACGATCGGCGACTTTCTTTGATTGATCATCTCCACCTTTTCCGGTATGATGTCCACCGCCGTCACCTCATTGTGCTGTGATAAAAGTACGGCGTTCGAGAGACCGACATAGCCTGTCCCCGCAACTGCGATCTTATACGATTCTTTCATGATTTTTTCTCCTATCCGTTTATTTTCATTTCAGTCCGAACCCTCTAACCGTTCAAACACCTCATGCGTCAGGATACATGCCTGAACGCCGCATATTCCTTACACGGATCATTTCTTTTATCCGTTAATATTAACATACACTTCCTATAATATCCAGCCTTTCTTCCCGCCTCCCCCGTTCCGTTTCAATCCTCTTTCTTCCCCTTTTGCTTCGTTTCCATCGTAAATGACACGCCGAAGCACTTCGAGACCGCCTCGACAAAATAGGGCATCAGGCATGCCGTAAAAACCGCGACCAACATATATTTCCAGAAAAAGGAAAACCCCTGAAACGCCTCCGACGTGATATCCGGCAGACGGAACACAAACACGATCAGCATAACGCTGATGAGCACATTGCATACCGCCCAAATGCTATATTCTATCAGTGTGGGCAATACGCTCCATGAAGTCTTTGTATTTCTTCTGTGCCAGATCCAGACAGAAATGCCTGCCGGAAAAAACAACGCTATCGTTTCCATACTATTCCTCCTCCAATTCCTCACGCCTGATAAAATCCGTATAGATTCCTCTGACCCCGCTTTCCAAAAAACGCTCCGCCTCCGAAACCTCATTGATCGTGTGAACATATACATCCAGTCCGTATGCCGCTGCAATGCGCCATGCCTCTTCATAAGAAAAGGTTCCCAGCATCGTGACCGCATCCACCCCGTGAGAGACGCACCAGCGGCAAATAGCGCTAAACTCCCCGAAGTCTTCTCCCCACCATCTTTGATACACGGTAAAAATATAAGACCGGAACGGATAAATCCTTTGTACCGGCTCATACATCCGCTCATGATACAACTGCACGATCACCCGGTCTAACACATCCACGCAGCCGTTCTCCCGCGCCGTTTCTACCAGTCTGCTGAATTGCCGTGACACCAGCTCCTCATCCGTATACTTGGTATCGGTAACGACCCAGATATCCGGATATGCCTGCATTAACCGGAACAGATCGCTGAGCGCCAACGGCGTATACCCTCCGTCCCCGATCGGCGTTTCCAAAAATTCGTCCATTGTCGGAGGTGTTTCTTTCCATTCCTCGCGCCCTGCAGCTTCCGCCGACTGCGTCCATCCATGCGCCAATACCAGCTCATCATCGCTCGTAAATATAATATCTACCTCAAAAGTCCGGTATCCGTTTGCATATCCTTCCAAAAACGCCTCCATGCTTCCGGTATACGTCATATCGTCTATCCCGCTGAAAGAATGTCCGATCAACAGGTCTCCCTGCCAGGAACCGTCCCTCTTGGAGAGATTTCCCGAAAACGCCCACGCTCCCGTCAATGCAAGGCAGACCGCCGCACATACTGCTGCAAACAGCCCGCGATACTTGCTGCCCCGGGTCGGCGGTATCTGCAAAAAATGAGATGCACCGATCCGTATTTCCCATTTCAGCCGGATGCCTCTCCATTCTTTCAGCGCCAATAGAATCACGATCACGGCAATCCCCAGAGGATATGCCAAATGATAACGAAATCCGCTCTTCAGATCATATAAAAGTACAAGCGGCGTCTCTCCGATGATGAGATTAAAGATCATCCATAATCCGATTGCCGCTCCCATATTCCTGATCACATGCTTCAAACAGCTTTTCCCTTCTTCCTCTGCTCCGATCATCCGTCACTGACGGAGATGTCTTTGTCCGTATAATACTAACATACACTTCCTATAATTTCCAGCCTTTCTTCCCGCTCCGCATCCTTTAAGATGCCCCAAATCCCGCAAATGATTGCATTTTCTTCTTTAATCATGTAAAATTGTGGATATACTAAAACAAATTTCGTGTAAAAGAAATCCTTCTGCATGATTAATACCGGCAAGGAGCAAGCATGAATCCCGAAACGATCCTTTTTTCTCTCAAACAAAAAACAAAGCCTTCCTGGAAGACCGTCAGCGTCAGTATATTCGTCTGCGGTCTTCTTGCACATGCCTACACGTTTTTCAATTATATTCCGAACTGGGACAGCATCAGCAGCTACTATTCCGATCAAAACACGATTCAGCTCGGCCGCTGCTTTCTGACGCTTGCATGCGGGATCAGCTCCTATTATGATCTGTCATGGGTCAACGGCTTTTTGTCGCTCTGCTATCTTACCGTCACGGCTATTCTTATCAGCGAACTGCTTCAGATCCGTCAAAAAAGCACGCTCGTCCTTCTTAGCGCGCTTCTTGTGACGTTCCCCGCCGTGACGAGCACGTTCGGCTTTCTGTATACTGCGGACGGCTATATGCTGTCCATGCTCTGCATGACGCTTGCGATCTATCTGACGTTAAAGCACCGCCTCGGCTTTCTGCCCGGTGCGCTTCTGATCATGTTCGGCTTCGGCTGCTATCAGGCGTATATCACCTTTGCCGCCATGCTTGTGATCGTTTACAGTCTGGACGAACTGCTGCACCGTGAAACGCCGCTGTCCGCACTTGTATGGAAGTGGCTGCGCGCGCTTGCATGCGCCGTGCTCGGCTATATGCTTTATGCCGTCGTCAACCGGATCCTGTTGTCCGTACAACATGTCACACTCGCCGATTATCAGGGCGTCAGTGCCTTGGACAGCGGTTTATCCGGCAGCTTTGCTCCTTTGCTCGCCGCAAAGCAATGTCTGATCGACTTCGCATACTTTTTTATCGGACCGCTGCACCGGATGAATGCGTATTCCGTCTTCAATCTCTGCATGCTGGCTTTGCTTGTCTGCGGCGCGCTTGCCCGCATCGTGAGGCGCAAGCTTTGGCGCTCACCCGCAAGGCTTGGCTGCATTCTGCTGTTTTCGCTGCTCATTCCGTTCGTGTGCTATGCCATTTATTTTTTGACGCCCGGCGTGTCCTATCATATGC
Organism: uncultured Lachnospiraceae bacterium; assembly: GCA_947176965.1. Taxonomy (GTDB): domain Bacteria; phylum Bacillota; class Clostridia; order Lachnospirales; family Lachnospiraceae; genus DLAJ01. The sequence goes on from CAMWSU010000074.1 coordinate 8,370, forward strand.
TGATGCAGGGCGGTCTGTATTTCGTCTACGTCCTGCTGCTTGTGTTCTATGACCGTGCCGGAAAGAACGAGGCCTCCTGCGAACCGGAAGGGGTTCGACCGGCTTCTTCGAAGCAGACCCATTCCGCACATCATGAGGAAGCGCACACACGTCACGGCATCGTCTGGCAATGGCTCTGCGTGCTTGTATGCTCGCTGATCATATGTAACTTTATTTTAGTCGCAAATATCTGCTATCGGACGCAGGAGACAAGCGCGGCACGCTCTATGAATGAGATCGCACGCCTTGCGGATACGATCGCGGCAGATCCCGACCTGCAAAAATGCGAATCCATCGCCGTCATCGGCACACGGGAAGGGAGTGATACGATCTCGCTCAATCTCCCGCCCGACATGACCGGTTTTTCGGACGGTTATCTCATGACGCACGCCCTGCACTACAGTCTGCTGCTTGAACGTTATCACGGGTTTTCTTTTACGCCCATGAATGATGAGATGACAAAGGCATTCGCTGAAAACGAGATCATTCGCTCCATGCCCTGCTACCCTGAGGACGGATATATCCGCGCCGTATCCGGCACGCTGGTCATCAAGTTTTCGGATAAACCGTGATATTGCTTATTGATATTGCTATAAGAAAGGAACCCCTTATGTTCAAAGAAGCTTTTATCACCATGCTGTGCTTTATCGGCATCTATGTGATCTTCCGCATTCTGATCCGTAAAAACGAACTACTCGCAAAGCGGCTCATTGTGGCGGGACTCACGCTGACGCTGTTTTTGAATATCGGTTACAATGTGCATGCCTTTTTCCCGACACTTGTGCTGGACGGCATCAATTATCTTGGCGATGCAAAGGACAATCTGTTTATTTATAATGAGGAATCCGAGTTCCGCGATCAGATTTTGTTCCCCGTGCTGCAAAACCGCACTGTGCTCGTCGATGGATCGGCTGATTTTTATTCGTTATTTTTCCGGACGTTCGCAGGCTCCACAGAGGATGTCACGCTGACAGAAAACGAGCGCGCCGCCCTGATATCCGCACAGGACACGCTTTCGTTTTCCGCCCCGCTCAAAATCGTCAATCTGATGAACTATGCGTTCCCCGCTTATATGGAAATTACGCAAATCCTCCATCTTTATCTCGATGAAGCGGAACTTTCCGGAGAAGCCGTGCTCATCGCTGTATCCGACGATACCGCAAATCTGTATTTATTTACAGAAAAAACCTATCGGGAGGTGATCGGTCATGAATAAAAAAGAACGCAAAGCGTTCTTTCGAAGAATTGCCGATGCAATTCTTCCGGGGATACGAAAATTACTGTTAAACAAAAAAGCTCTTCCTTATTTTTTCTGCGCATTCAGCGTGCTCCTTCTTGTTGTCAGCATGTTTGTAAATCGCGGCTATTTTTATCATCTTACCCATAGCAGCGTCGTCTGGTATCAGACAAAGCAGGTGCTTGCGCTCCTTCTTCTTTTTGTCATCGGCTATGTGTTCCTCAAAGTAATACAACACCATCTGCCGGAACTGTGGGTCTGCCTGCTCGCATTCCCGACTGCCGTCTGTCTGTGGTGCTTTTGCAGCGAATTTCTGCTGCTTGCGGATTTTACCTACCGATTCTGGCGCGTCTGCTTTTTAATGGGCGCCGGCATCCTCGCCTGCTATGTGATCCGCAGATTACGGCATATTCCGCTTCAGCCTGTCTCGCTTTCTGCCGATCAGTCACACGCCCGCAGCAGAATACCTGCCTGCGGCGGGATCGCTGCCTATAGCAGGTTTGCTGCCTATGGCAGCATTGCTGCCATTGTGGTCGGCGTCTGCTGTCTCGTCTCAACAGGATGGACCTATGTGCTGCTGAATTATGACAGTTATTTTTATTTTTCCGATTACGGCAAGGCACTGACCCTGATGATGAGCTATAAAGACATTGTCAGCGACAACAGCTTTGTCCTCACGAATATCGGACAGTTTCTGCCGCTTGTCAGCTCCTATATGACGTACTGGGGGCTTGATTCGGGTGCGCCGGTTTTGGGCTTTTTTACCGTCAATCTCTTTGCGGCGTTCGCCGTCGCTGTATACGAGCAGGTCCGCGCTCATTTCAGTGCAAAGCGGGCGGCGTGCTATGCCGGTTTTTCCCTGTTATTGCTGGCAAGCTGTTCTTTCTTCTTTTTGTATACCCATTGGATTTTATCCAATACTTATATTTTGTTTTACCTGTTCTTTCTTTTTTATCTCGGAAAAGAGCATTGGAATGCGCCGTCCGTTGACCGCGCGCTCCTGATCGGTCTTTATGCGCTTGCCGTGACGATGCTTCGAAAAGACGGGCTCATCATCGTCTGCTTTGTCTTTATCTGCTACAGCGTGAGAAAACTGTATTCCTCGTGGATTCTGGCATTGTTGTTTCTTCCTTCCGCGGCCTATCAGCTTTTCTACATCTACTGGCTGCGCCACATCATCTATGCGCGGACGACGCTTGCCCTCGGCACGTCCCTGCTCAGCGACAATTTTATGAAGCTTCTGCTGCTCGGCGTTGCGGGCACCTTCGCTTATCTGTTCCTGCTGCACTTCCTTGCGGAGCGTATCTTAAAACGCTATCTGCCGCACGCGATGACGCTGTTTATGATCGCCGCGTTATGTTATTTTATGACGGAAAGCCTGACGCGCTCCATTGATTTCGTGGATGCATGGCTGCGTAATTTCAGCGGCTTCGGCTTCGGGTTCTGCATGTTACAGATTCTGCTGCTTATTACACTGGTACTGCTTGTACAGCATCTTCCTGCGACGGCTTCTGATAAGGAAAACAGCCGGACGCAGCCCCGCTATGGGTATACTTGGTTTTTTGTTCTTGGCAACGTGCTCGTGACACTGGTCATCTACCTCCAAAAGGGCAATTTGGAAGTCGGCATTGATAACTCCGGTCTCCGGTCGCTCTATCAGATCATTCCTGTGTTCTATTATGCCGCAATGACAACGATCACGCCGCTGTTTGAAAAGCCGCTTCACAAGGATAACAGCGAAATGCAGAAATAAGCTCAATAAAACGTAACGCCGACAAGGTCGATGCCCGATTGCTCCACCAGATTTTCAATATCCGCCTCCGTTGTCGCAGGATCTACCTTGATACACGGTTTATTTCTTCCTCTGTAAACATGAGCCGCTTCATATGCTCTCCTTGCCTTTCCGGGACGGTCTTTTTCCCGCACCAGCTTCTGAAAGATTCTGTCTACCTCCACGGAATAATCGACGGTCAGCGTAAATTCCTGCCGTTTCTTTTGGAGAAGGTATTGGTAGTGAACAGTAAATTCTCCATTCTCCTCTATCATTTCAGTATTAAAATCAATTCCGTACTCATTGGATAAATATGCTATTACATCATCTTTCCCTATATCTTTTATATATTCCATATCCCTCACCAAAACATTTCCCACCCTTTGCATCACATCTCTGAGCAGGTTTTCCAGAACCGGCTGCAATTTCTCTAATGAATAAAGCGCCTGATCTTTCCCCTTGATGCCCGGCGCAAACGCGGACGCTCTCGGAATCCCCCGCGCTCCCTCCACGCGCGCCCGCAGGTCTTCATCGGAAATCTCGATATGTCTGCTGACCATATGCCCCCGCTCCCCGCCATAACGCCGATCCAATTCCGCCTGCTTTTCCTGTTCCATCTCCGCCGCCAGCAGTTCCCCCGTATCCGCGTGATTCCAGTTTGCCGTTACGATGTTTTCCAGTATTTCCTCATTGGTAAATGGGTAACTGCTCTCCCTCATCCTGCGGTAAAAATCCACAATCTGATTTCTATACGCATCCTTATATTTCTTATTCATGCGCCCTCTCACGAATCCGATCAGTGCGCCGTTATCCAGTTCCTCACTCTGCGGCTTAATCTTCCTCTGCACGGAAGCGTCTCCGTCGTAGGAATTTCCGTTTGTTCTCTCATGAAGACCGCCCTGCAATGCCCCCTGCAGCGCGCCGATCTCATCCGCCTCCCGCTCCAGCTTTGCGTCGGTATTCATCAGCACGCCGCTCTCATGTCTTGTATCCGCCCGTACTTTCCCTAATTTCTGCTGTACCACATGTCCCAGTTCATGCGGCAGATGCCGCTCCTGCCCCGCTCCGATATAGACCTGATTCCCCTGCGTATAAGCAAGCGCATCCAAACGCGCCGGCAAATCGGAATGATAGTGTACCCGCACATCGTTCAAAGATAATCCCGTGTGCTGCTCCATGCGCTCCTTCAGCTGCGTCGGGATGCCCGTGCGGTTTTCCGCGCCGCTGTCTCTCATCTCCTCACTCCGGCTCTTTCTTTGCACACTGTTCCTTTTCATTTCTGTGCTTTCTTTCTCTTCCTTCTGTAGATATTCATGCATCCCTCTCACCTCTTTTCTTTCTCTTCATTGATTCAACTTTTACGAAACACATCCGATCGCATCTATTTTGTCAAAAGCAGACAGATTCAGACGCAGCGACACTGTGAGACCATCGGTACTTACATGCGGTATTTTCGCATGTTATGTACCGCTACGGTCGAACTGTAGCGAAAGCGTGTCGCGCGCTTAATTGACTGCTTTTGACATTCATCATCTTTATTTATGTGTTTCGCAGCCTTACCCTCTACTCCATCAAATACCCGTACTCCCCCCAAAGCTCCGGCGTCACGCTCCGCTCCATTTTCTCATACTCCATGCGGATCGCACGCAGCACATGCTCCATTTTAAGCGGGCAGCGCTCATAGACAGCCGCAATGCAGGCGCTCTGTATCACATTTTTGATCACACCGCCGCTTAGCGCAAACCGGTTCGCAAGATAGTCCGTATCAATCATTTCTCTCGGCAGCGACGGATTCAGGCAGCTCTCCCACATCCTCTTTCGCATCGCCTCATCCGGCTCCTGATAGCTCAGGACATATTTGATCCGGCGAAGAAACGCCTTGTCGATATGACGATAGAAATTGGTCGCCAAAATGACAACGCCGTCAAACTGTTCCATGCGCTGTAACAGATAGGCTACTTCCATATTCGCATAGCGGTCTTTTCCCTCCGTTACCTCTCCTCTTTTTGCAAACAGCGCGTCCGCCTCGTCAAAAAACAACACCATATTCGTCTTTCCGGCAAAATCAAACACCTGCTCCAAATGCTTCTCCGTCTCTCCGATATACTTGTCCATGATATGCGGCAGATCGACCTGATACAACGGCGCGCCGATCTCATGTGCCAGCACATGCGCCGTCATCGTCTTTCCGGTGCCGGGTGCCCCCGCAAGCAGCACCGAGACATTTCTTCCATACGGATATTGCTGATCCAGCCCCCACTCCTCGTAAATCCGATATCCCTGCGCCGCCCCGCAGCAGATCTCTCCCAGTGTTTTTTTCGTCTGTTCCGATACGATCAGATCCGAAAGACGCACGCGCGGTCTGATCACCGTGCCCAATTTCTGCGTTTCGCCGGTACAAAGGATTCGATAACAAATATCCGAAAGCTGCTCCGCCCGGCCGTCCGGCGCATGGATTCCCCCATGTCCCGCACCCCCATAACCGCTCTCCCACTCTGCAGCCGCGCGCGCAATCTCGCTCGCAGTCATCCTGTATCGAATTGAACATTGTTCAACATCCGCATCCAGATCATATTGTTCCGCAAAGCCCTGCCAGACAAGCGCCCTCTCCGCGCGTGATAACGGGGTCAGTTCTATTCGGGCAGTCCTTACCCTGCCTGCCGCTTCCTCCATGCAGAGTATCACGGGAATTCCCGCCTCTGAAATAACGCGGACCGCATAAACAACGCCTGCCGCTGTTTCTTCTTCCCTCTGCTCCGATGATTTTGGGATGCTCCCATGAATGCAGACAATGCACGAATGCAGAAACGCCTCGCGAAGCGTCTGCATCAGCCGGTATTCCTTATTTTCCCCGTCCCCGCAGACAAAATCGGTCCGCACGAAAAGCACATTCTTTTTCATACGTTTTGCAATATGCTTGGCAAGAAACCGCCTTCCGCCCCTGCCGCTCAGATGCAATACCGTATTTCCCCGTGCAAGCAGATTTGCTCCCGTATCGGCAAGCTGCTCTCTGACATACATCGGATGCAGCGGACTTTCGTGATCAAATCGCTCCACGCCGTCACACGGCAGGTCATTCGACATCGTATCCCCCGCCAGATAGGACAGCACTTCATGACCTGCCTCGATATTGGCATAGTGAAGCGGCGTCTTTTTTTCCACTTGAAACGCACGCTGCAGCATGTTCCAGCGTTTTGCTGCCTCCGCAGGATCGGGGCAGAACTCTCCGCACAGCTCATAGGCAAGCTGAAGCGTTGCGCGGTTTCCGGTATAATAATTCAGATACGCCGCAAATTCCGTCACCAGCGTTGCGGCAAGCGCCAGATTGACTGCGGTCATGAGAACCGCATCTTCTCCGCTTCCGGAAAGCTTTGTAAGAAGCGCTTCGTAACGCTCTTCCTGCAGGCTTTTCGTCTCCGGCATGTCAGGCGAGCGCTCTTGCACTCCCTGCAAATTCCCCATTGCTGCGCCCTCCTGCGCGCCATAACGCCCCGCAAGCATTCCCAGATACGGAAATCGCTCAAAGCTGTCCTGCCTGCCCGTCTCCTCCATATGATCGTGAACCTGCAGAATCACCTGCCCGATGATCTTTTCTATGTATTTCATGCCAACCTCTCCCGAAGTTCCTCAAACCAAACCCGGTCCTCGCGTTCCTCTCCCGCTAAAACCCGGTTGCACAGTCCCAAATATTCCCGCGCCGCGCTGTCCCCGCGGCATTGCCTTAACACATCAATGAATGCCTCCCGCGCCTCCCTGTGTTTTTGCTGTGTAAAAAGCAGAACGCCCCGCTCAAAATCCTCTTTTGTCCGCTGCTTGTTCCTGCGCTCCTCATCCCCGTCATAAACATCATAGACCCCCTCCAGACGCTCCGATGCGGAAATCTTCAAATACCCGAGAAAGCGGACATGATAGTGCTTCTCAAAACCCGGGATCTGCGCGGCGGCGCTTCTCCCGATCAAAACGGACGCTTGATATTTCGCTCCGATCCGCATAAAAAACGCCGCAATGTTTGTCTGCTCGGAAATACTGATGACATTCATGCGCGCTTCATGTCCCGCAACGCCGACCATCACCTGACCTTTCACGATCCCTGCCGCAATCCGCTCTCCTTTTTTTTGAAGCCTTCTCCCCGCTGAAAGCGCAGCATCCAGCGCATTCGGCGCAGCGTTTTGGAAAAAAGAATACACACCCGCCTGATCAAAGTTCCATGCCGCACCACCCTGCTCAAGGACGGCAGGAACCGTCTGCGCGAGCATGTCATTAATGTATTGGAACGTCTGCTCCGACGACAGCCCCGGCATCACATGTCCCGCTTCTTTCGGCTCCATCGCGAGCACTGTCAGATCGACGTTCGCCTGATCTCCAAGCTGAAACTCCACAATGCTTTTTTTATGCAGGATCTGAAAAATGCCGGGCGGGAGCAGTTTCCGGTAGGCATTGCTTAACTCCTCCATCTCCCCGATATGCCGTCCGATCTGATCCGCCATCCGGTTAAAGGTCCGCGCGATCTCTCCCAATTCATCCCGTCTGCGGTCCGCAGACCGCATACCATCAGCAAACTGCATGCCGGACTCTCCCTCTCCGAATTTCTGCACGCTGCGCTTTAAGCGCCGGATGGGGCGCACCATATCGATCTGTACGAATAAGATCAGCAGCACAGTCGATAGAATCACGATCAAAAAGATCATGCGTGTCACCTGCGCAAGACTGCTGTTAATCTTCTTTTTCATCTCAAGCTCGGTCTTATCCACTCCTAACACGGCAACGCTGTTTCCCTGCGCATCCTTGATCGGGTAATAGGCGGAAATGATATATTCCGCGTTCTCATTCTCACCATCGCCCCCATTCCCGACGATTCTTGTCCAATCCATCTCCTTGCTCGCTTCTCCCGTTTCATACGCCCTGCGGACATGCCGCGATTCATAATCGGCATAATCATTCACATTGTCACCGAGCTTCTGCGCATCCTTTTGGGACGCATCCAAAAACCATGCTGCCGTATATTCTCCCGTCGGATAAATGATATAGAGGGACTCCAGTTCAAACCGCTCCCGCATTTCCTGCATCGCCTCAAGCACCATCTCATACCGCTCGTCCGCAGCGCCGCTCTGTGCATAGGCATGCATTTCCACTGTCCCAATCCCCAACGTCTTCAAATGCACCGCTGCTGTTTCCGCAATATCCGAAAGCGATTCATTATAATACTCGACGTAGATTTGATTCACCATATCCCGTATGAACAAGATCGCCGCACCTAATATCATCGCTCCGAACAGGATAAAAATGCCCGTCAGCTTTGCGCGAAGTCCAAATTTGAAACGAATTTCCTTTTTCATCCGTATCCTCCCTACGGTACGATCACATTCCCGTTTCCCGGATTCGTAATCTGAATGACGCCGCCCCACATGCAGATTGCCTTACTGCCCGCGTTGAGCGCAGGTTTATTTGCCACAAGCACCGCAGACGCTCCCGGCAGCCACGGCGCAGTGACCGCCGGAATGCACGGCATCGGCGTCAGAACCCCCAGCGCGGCCGCCGTTGCCGCCGCGACCTGCGGATTTGCGATCGAGCTGCACATACCGAACGGCAGAATATTTTTCAGCGGGATATAATCCATGATCGTCGCCATCGGCACGCCTCCCGCAAGCACTCTGTTTTCCGGTGTCACAACAAGCGCCGACGGCGCGATGCCGAAGCTGCATGCGCACATCGCTCCCGCACAAACACAAAATCCCATACACACCCTCCATTCTTACCGAGGTTCAAAACAAACACCGCAAAAGCCGGCTCAAAAATCCATAATCCTCGTCTCACCGTTCTGAACACAAAAACGATATTCCTTTCTGCCCTCAGTCGTCTCCACGATACACAACATGGCACAGCCTGTTTTTGTCCCTTTCCCGTCCGGCACCGTTCCTCTTCCATCCGGATCGGCGCTTCCCCGCGCCGCTTTTTCCCCGCGAAAGGCAAAAAAGTAATGCGCCTCCCGCTCCATTGCCGTCTGCATCCGCGCCGGGTACAGCCGTGCCTCCGGCCTGCCAAAGCTGTCCTTCAGCGGCTCTGCCAACCGATAGCGCCCCGTCCCGCCCTGCTCCGCTTCGCCGAGCAGCAGAAAGCAGCCGCGTGCAGTACTATTTTCCGTGGCCGCCCGCTCCTTTTCGATGTAGAATAGGCCTCCTGTCAGATTGCTCCGCCCGCCCCGATACAGCACAACGGTTTCCTCTCCCGCGTGATAGTCCTCCGCCAGCCTAAGACTGCCCTCGCTATGTAAACATGCCGCGCGCAGACAGCAGTTTCCGGATAGCCGTCCCACAATGCGTACGGTATGCGGCGGAAACGGATAAGACGCATCCGGATTCATGCGGACCGTGATCACCGGATTGATCGGCGAAACTGAGGCTGTGGGTACATGCAAAACCGTCTCCTGATACACGTGTCCACGAAGACAGACCGTAAATGAATCCATTCCTTTTTCTGCGCACACTGCCGGCACACCTGAAAAAACAAAGTAGCCTTCCTGCTTCCTGACCGGCGGGCGCACCCCCTTGATCTCCACCGTAAAATCCCGTGTCAATATCGTTTTTCCCGTAAAGGCATCGATGGGAAACACGGCAAGC
>CAMWSU010000075.1 GCA_947176965.1 uncultured Lachnospiraceae bacterium
ATTTGTAAATAAACCATTAAATATTTGTGAAAAATGTACATTTTTTCCGAAATATGGTATAATGATTACAGAATTTAGCACAAAAACGACAGCCTGAGTATATGCTTGGATTGGGGGAGTGGAAATGGAATTTTGGCCTAGTGCAAACAGCGAGGTGGATAAGTGGAAAGAAGTACAGCTTGTCTATCAATCAGCATTGAAAGAAATCGGAACAAAGCTTGAGATCCTAAATGATGAGTTTCAGCATGTACATAAATATAATCCGATCGAGCACATCAAGTCGAGGATCAAGACATCGGAGAGCATCGTTAAGAAACTGAAGCGCAACGGATATGATTCGACGATTGAAAATATGATCGAGCATGTGAATGATATTGCGGGGATCCGCGTGATCTGTTCCTTTACGTCAGATATTGAACAGATTGCGAAAATGATTGAGCGCCAGAGCGATCTGAAAGTCATTGGGATCAAGGATTATTTTACAAATCCGAAGCCGAACGGCTATCAGAGCTATCACATGCTTGTTACCGTGCCGATCAATCTGTCGGATAGGATCGTTGATACGAAAGTGGAAATTCAGATCCGAACGGTTGCGATGGATTTTTGGGCGAGCCTGGAGCATAAGATTCATTACAAATTTGAAGGGGAGACACCGGAAACGATCGAACGTGAGCTGATGGAATGCGCGCGCATGGTTTCCGAGCTGGATGCCAAGATGCTTTCCCTTAACAATGAAGTCAGAAAAATAGAAGAGCAGGATTAGGAGCGGCTTTGGTTTTGCTGTAAGCTGCTCGTGTAAGTTGCACGTGTAAGCTCATGTAAGTTGCTCTTTTATAAAGAGATTGACAATCCACTTGAGGAGTAATTACAATGAATTTGTAAAATACAGGTAATTCCTGAATGTTCATTAAAAGGGAGGATACAAAGAGATGAGAAGAGAAAGAGGGAGCAGAATCGTTAAGGGAATGAAGGGCGTGGCCGCAGCAGGGCTTGCAGGATTCCTTTTCGCGGCGGCGTGCCTGCCCATGAATGTGGCTGCAAGTGAGACAATTACGAGAGAGAACTTTGATTACGTGCGCTATGCGGATGATTATCAGGACTTGAAGGCAGCGTTCGGATATGATGCGGAAGCGCTCTACAACCATTATGTGACATGCGGCATTTCGGAGCAGCGGATCGCTTACAGCAGTGTTTCGGCAGCAGAGTTTGATTATGTGCGCTATGCGGATGACTATTTAGATTTGAAGGCGGCGTTCGGGTATGATGCGGATGCGCTCTACGGCCATTATTTGAACAACGGCAGAACAGAGGGAAGAATTGCTTATTATACGGATGGAAGTGTGATCGGCAGCGGAAGCGTGACCGAAAATCAGACGGAAACAGAGAGTGCAAGCGAGCCGGAACAGACACCTAAAAAGAAGGTATCTCCGCAGGAACAGGCATTGATTGACGCTGGCTGGGAATGGAATAGCAACTGGGGAATGTGGGTCAGATAACAGAATGATGCGTCCGGTCAAAACAGCCGTAAGTATGAATGAAGATTTTTAGATTTTTTATATATGAATGTATTGGATAGGGAGCGTTGCAAAATAACGAGATTTTGGTTATGGAGCGACGCTCCTTATTTTTTCCCTAAAATGAGGAGTGCCTGAGTACCTTTCGGCACTCAGGCTTATTATGAAAAAAATAATGAAAATCATGTGAAAAGCAATCTCTTGAATTAATTTAAGTATAACGATAGATTATGAACAAATCATGAACGAACCGTGAATGATTGGTTAATATTTATAAAACATCCAGAAAATGGTAAAAAACGTAGTGCAGATTGCACAAAATCGAAAGAGCTTGAGAGAATCAGAACGGTATGTTATAATAATAGGCATATAAGAAAAACAAGCGACCGCATAGCGGGCATTTGTTTTTCTTGTGCCTATGCCGAGCAAACGCCCGGCGAAGCCGGGTAAAAAGTGCGCAGCACGAGTTTGCGAGGATAAAGAAAAACAAGCGGGTATTTTTGGGGTACATGATAAGAGGAAGAAAGGGTCTGGGTGGAAAACATGGATAGCTTTACGGATAAAATTGCACAAAAATTTACGGCGCAGGATATGATCAAGGCGAATACGGCGGCGGAAGAAAAGGAATTGGAGCGTCTGCGTGTGCAGGTTGCCGAATATGATACGAGAATACAGGAGATCCGTAAGCTGAATCTCAAGAATCTGGAACTGGCGGATAATCTACAGGCAATGATCGATGCCGGAAACGCCAAGATAAAGGCGTATGCAGACGCGCAGGCGGGCGCACAGGATCAGGGTGAGCAGGCGGAAGGAGCAGCAGCGCAGGGCTTGAGCAGCGAGCAGTTGGAGGACTTGTCGCAGAAGCTTGCTACACAGACGAAGCAGCTCACCATGGCAAAGCTTGAGACGATGGAGCGGCTGGACGCGTTAGAGAACAGATTAAACACGCGCTCGGAACTGGAACAGATCGCGGAGAAGCTGGAGAAATCCTCGGTGTCCGAGGAACTGATCGCAAGGCTTGACAATAGCGAGAAGCTGAATGAGATCGCGGCAAAGCTGGAGCAGCAGCCGACATCGGACGAGATTGCAGAGAAACTCAATTACCGTACAGCATTTGAAGGGATCGTATCAAAATTGGACAGATGTCCGACGTTGGATGAGATCGCTGAGAGGATCGTCGGTGAAAAGCCGGAGGGATTTGAGGAACGGTTGAATGCGGTCAAGGAAGAACTGACCGACCATGTACATAAAGAAAATGTCAAGGTATACCGTAACGTACAGGCAGCGATCATAGATGAAAACAAGAAGCTGGCAGAGGCAATCGCGGCATCTCAGACAGAGATGAGGGAGCAGCTTGCAAGAACCGAAAAGGGTGTGGCGGGATTAAAGACACTTGCAATCCTGACATTGATTGCGGCGCTTGTCAATATCGGCATCTGGGCTGCGTCGATCTTCAATCTTTTGCCGACGTTTTGATGAAAGGATTGTGCTTATAGGTCACTCAGACAGAAAGGAGCCGCGAAGACCGTGGGGAAACAATTATGGAAGCCGGGCAATATGCTCTATCCGATTCCTGCTGTGCTGATCAGCGTCGCGGATAAGGACGGAAAGCCCAATCTGTTTACAGCGAGCTGGGTAGGGACGGTCTGCTCCGATCCACCCATGGTATCCGTTTCCGTACGGCCTGAGCGCTATTCCTACCATATGATAGAGGAGACGGGAGAATTTGTCGTCAATCTGACGACGAAACGGCTGGCTCGCGCGGCGGATTATTGCGGCGTGCGGAGCGGTCGGGATGAGAATAAATGGGAGGGTGCGGGCTTGACGCCCGTGAAGGGCACGAAGGTGCGTGCGCCCTATGTGAAGGAAAGTCCCGTCAACATTGAGTGCAAAGTGACAAATAAGCTTGCGCTCGGGACGCACGACATGTTCATCGGCACGGTGTTGGCGGTGCTCGTGGACGATAAGTATATGGATGAAAAAAACACGTTTCATTTAGAGCAGGCAGAGCCGATCGTCTATTCGCACGGCACTTATCATGAGCTTGGAGCGGCACTTGGGAAATTTGGGTTCAGCGTAAAAAAGAGAGGATGAAAATTGCAATAAAAAAAGAATTGTGGTCACAATTCTTTTTTTTGTTTAGAGGAAGTGCGATGCTGCTGCGGCTGGTAAAGAGAGCCGCGCACGATAGAAGTGTCTCCGTAGCGGCTTCGGATGCTGTCAAGCGCCTTGTCGAGCTTTTGGTATTTTTCCGCCCGTGAACGGGAAAGAGGGGCGTCCGACTGCGTGACAGCGGCGGAAGCATCCGCCTGTGCGAAAGAAGGCGTCTGTGTGGCGGCGGCTGCGGTATCGCGGCGCTCGCTTGCACAAAAGGGGTTGCCGGTATCTGCAGCAAGGTCGGATAGGCTGAGCTGTACGGGATCGTCCGCTGCGCACAGTTTCGCGGTGCGGATACCGAGCAGACGTATCGGTTCCCCGTTCCAAAGCTCGCGAAAAAGCCGGCAGGCGGTTTCGTAGATGAAATTCGTGCCGTCGGTGGGGGTATCGAGCATAGTCTGGTGCGACACGGATAAAAAAGAAGCATATTTGATCTCGACGGTCACACAGAGAGCTCGTTTTTGTGCCTCGCGCAGTCTTGCGGCAACGGACTCGGCAAGCGATAACAAAACGCGGCGCGCTGCGGCCTCGTCGGTAACATCCGCCGAGAGCGTTGTCGAATTTCCGATTCCCTTTGCCTCCGTTTCCTGCGTGACGACCTCGGAATTGTCGATGCCGTTCGCGTAGTTCCAGAGCGTCTGCCCGTGACTTTTTAAGTGTGCGGTCACAATGGCGGGATCCGCGGCGGCGAGATCACCGATCGTAACGATGCCCAGCTTTTTCAGCGTTTCCGTACTGGAGCGCCCGCAGAGAAACAGACGGGATATGGGGAGCGGCCACAGTTTCCCGGCAAGCTCGGAGCAAAACAGGGTGTGGACGAGATTCGGCTTGCGAAAATCGGATGCCATTTTTGCAAGCACTTTGCGGTCCGAGATACCGATATTGACGGTAAAGCCGAACGTTTCATATACGGAATCCTTGATCAGTGTGGCAGCGGCGACCGGGGATGCATAATGAGAGGCAATCGGTGTATAATCCATATAGCATTCGTCAATGCTGACCTGCTCTAAATCCGGGCAAAAAGAAGAAAGATGCGCCATCAACGCCTGGGAATAGCGGTGATACATGGCGTGGTCCGGCGGGGCGATCACGAGCGAGGGACACTTTTTTAAGGCGCTGCCGATCGGTTCTGCTGTTTGGACATGGTATTTTTTTGCGGGAATGGATTTGGCAAGGACAATGCCGTGGCGTTTGGAGGAATCGCCGCCGATGATGGCGGGGATTTCGCGCAGATCAATACCGGTGCCCGTTTTTAGATTTTCAACCGAGGTCCAGCTTAAATAGGCCGAATTGACGTCAATATGGAAAAAAATATTGTCCATGTCCTTCCTTTCCGCCGCATTTTACTTTACAAGCGGGCAAAATATTGCTAGAATGTGTTTGTTACAAAAATGTTACAATTAAAAACGAAAGATGATGAGGACTGTGCCATCCGGGTGCAGCGTTATCTTTGGAAAACAGAATGAGACTGATTACAAAATATTATAAAAGACTGCGCTTTACTTATATTAAGACGATTTGGTTTGCACTTGCCGTAAATGCGCTGTTCTTACCCTATTATACCAAATTGCAGAGCACAGGGAATAATTTTTTTACCGTAACCGTAAACGGGGAACTGGTCGGAACGGTGGACGCCGAAGAAAAGGTGGACCGCTTTATCCGGGATGCGCGCCGTTCTATTGCTATGTCCTCGACCTCGTCCGAGCTTGTTTTTATGAATGCCGATGTAGAGATCATCGGGGAAGAAGTTTATATCGGGATGGTGGATGACGAGGGAACCGTTCGTGCGAGGATTTACGATGCGCTGAAAGGGACAAGACAGGAGACCATGCAGCGCTCCTATACCGTGAAGGTCAATGAGACGACCGTCAATCTGGCAAGCACGGATGAGGTACATGATCTGCTGGATGCGGCGCTGCGCAAATATGATTCGGAGAACGCCTATGAATTATCGCTTGCCTTAGACCCGGGGCGTGAGCTGAATGTGTTGACGCCCGTGATCACAAGCACGGCGAAGCAGGACGAAGCAGCCGGAGAAGGGCAGGAGGAGGAAGAGTTCCTGACCGTAGCCGGTGTGGAGTTGTTTCTTGAGGAAGCGATGAACCGTGAAGAGGAGCTTGAGGAACAGACATTTGACGATTTTGATCTTGGCATTTCCGGTATGACGTATAATGAGGATATTGAGGTTGTGGAGGCATATCTGCCGCAGGACGAGCTCATCGATCTTGATTCGGCGATCGCACTGATCACGGAGAATCAGGAAGTACAGCAGATTTATACGATCCAGCCGGGGGATACCCTTTCGGAAATATCCATGCAGTTTGATCTCCCGATGGAAGAATTGATCGCAATGAATCCGGACAAGCTCAGAGATCAAAACTCGATTCTTCATATTGACGATGAGCTGATCATTACCGTGCCGGAGCCGTCACTGTCCGTGCTTTGGAGCGAGCAGAGGTATTATGAGGAAGATTATGATGCGGACATTATCTATATTGATAACGACAGCTGGTATACGACCCAGCGTGTGACGTTACAGGAGCCATCGCAGGGGCACCGCAAGGTCGTGGCGAGTATCAGCTACAAGAATACCGAGGAGCTTGGCAGGGAGATTCTCATGCAGGAGGTGACGCTCGAAGCGGTACCGAAGATTGTTGAGCGCGGAACGATCATACCGCCGTCCTATATCAAGCCGATCTACGGCGGACGACTCACCTCAGGTTTCGGCGGACGCACCGCGCCGACAAAGGGCGCTTCGACGAACCATAAAGGCGTTGATTGGGCAGTGCCGATCGGAACCACGGTCATGGCGTCCTCATCGGGAACGGTTGCAAGGGCGGGCTGGGCGAGCGGTTACGGTTATGTGGTTTATATCAACCATCCCGACGGCCGCCAGACAAGATACGGACATTGCAGCAGGGTGCTTGTCACTCCGGGGCAGTATGTCGTGCAGGGACAGGCGATCGCTTACTCGGGCAATACGGGAAGAAGTACGGGACCGCACCTGCATTTTGAGATGCTGATCAACGGAACGCAGGTCGATCCGAGGAATTATTTGGATTAACTGTGCATAAAATTGACAAACTTCTCTCTGACTTTGTTCAAAAGTTCTGATTTACACGAGGGAACATCTGCGCTATAATAAGCGCATAGGTGCGCAGAAAGTTACTATATATTGTATGTCGTGTTCTGTGATGGATCGCCTGACCGTTGTTGCGCCGGCACCCACAAGTGCGTGCTGTTGTCAACATGGTTGATTAGAGTGTAGGATGAGTCGTTTCCTGCATATAATAATGATATGCATAGATTAGAAATATAGATGAGGTGCGTTATGGATCAATACGCAGTAAAAGGCGGCACACCCCTTGTGGGCGAAGTCGAGATCGGAGGAGCCAAAAATGCGGCGCTTGCGATTTTGGCAGCATCCATCATGACGGACGAAACAGTTTTGATAGAGAATGTACCGGATGTCAGGGATACGAATGTACTGATGCAGGCAATGTCGAGCGTCGGGGCTGTCATAACCCGGATCGACAGACATACTGTTAAGATAAACGGTTCACAGATTCACAATTTAGTAATAGAAGACGAGTATATGAAGAAAATTCGCGCCTCTTACTATTTGATCGGCGCGCTTCTCGGCAAATACAAGCATGCGGAAGTTCCGCTTCCGGGCGGATGCAATATCGGCGTCCGGGCGATCGATCAGCATATCAAGGGATTTAAGGCGCTGGGTGCAAATGTGCGCATCGTTCACGGCGCAATCGTGGCGGAGGCAAAGCACCTGACCGGAAACCATATCTTCATGGACAAAGTATCGGTCGGCGCGACCATCAATGTGATGATGGCGGCGAGTATGGCGGAAGGCAAGACTATCATCGAGAATGCGGCGAAGGAACCGCATGTGGTCGATCTTGCGAACTTTTTGAATTCCATGGGCGCTAATATCAAGGGTGCAGGAACGGACGTCATT
This sequence comes from uncultured Lachnospiraceae bacterium, assembly GCA_947176965.1. Classification (GTDB taxonomy): domain Bacteria; phylum Bacillota; class Clostridia; order Lachnospirales; family Lachnospiraceae; genus DLAJ01. The sequence continues at coordinate 7,645 of CAMWSU010000075.1, forward strand.
CGGATCAAGGGCGTGACGAAGCTACATAAAACTGAGTACATGATCATTCCCGATCAAATAGAGGCGGGAACGTTCATGATGGCGGCTGCGGCGACAAAAGGTGACGTAACGGTAAAAAATGTGATTCCGAAGCATTTGGAATCGATCACGGCAAAGCTGATAGAGATTGGCTGTGAGGTTGAGGAATCGGACGATGCAGTCAGAGTTGTGGCGGCAAAACGGCTGCACAACACACAGGTGAAAACGCTTCCGTATCCCGGTTTTCCGACGGATATGCAGCCACAGATGGTGGCGGTGCTCGGATTGGCACAGGGAACGAGCATTGTGTCGGAGAGTATTTTTGAGAACCGCTTCAAGTATGTTGACGAATTGACAAAGATGGGAGCGGAGATCAAGGTAGAGAGTACGATGGCGATCATTGACGGCGTTTCCAAATATCTTGGGGCAGGAATGACGGTTCCCGATCTTCGTGCAGGGGCGGCGCTTGTCATTGCGGCGCTTGCTGCGGACGGATTTTCAACGCTTGATGAGATTCAATACATTGAGCGCGGTTATGAGGATTTAGAATATAAGCTTCAGGCGCTCGGCGCGCAGATTGAGCGCGTGTCCGATGAAACGCAGCTTAAAAAATTTCAATTAAAAGTCGGATAAAAGGGGACTGCCGTTTTGCGGCAGTTCTTTCAAATTTGCAAAAAAGGAGGACAGCCATGTCCAATCCATATCTGCCGCGCTGGGAATACATTCCGGACGGCGAGCCGAGAGTGTTCGGCGACAGAATTTATATCTATGGTTCGCACGACAATGCAGGATCGGTGAAATTCTGCGACTATGTATTGAAATGCTGGAGCGCACCGCTTGATCATCTGAACCAGTGGGTGTGTCACGGCGACATCTTTCGCACACAGCAGACATTTGATCATGAGTCTGACACGGATTGGACGGACCGGTCACATTATCTCTATGCGCCGGATGTTGTGGAAAAGGACGGAAAATATTATCTTTATGCCTATATTATAGGTTCCATAGGCTGTGTTGCGGTGAGTGACAAACCGGAGGGACCGTTTCGGCTGCTGAATCAGTATCACTATACGATTTCTGACGAGATCTGTTGCAACGGCTGGTTTATCGACCCGGGAGTACTGGTGGATGACGATGGCAAAACGTACATATACTGCGGATTTGAACGTTCTTTTATGGCGCAGATCGACAGCGGCAGTATGTATGAGGTCATTGACGGGAGCTGCATCGAGCATATCATTCCCTGTGAGAAACGGGAGGACGGGGGATTCACGGAGACGGACGCGCTGTTTTATGAAGCGTGTTCACCAAGAAAGATCGGGAGTACCTACTATCTCATCTATTCACCGAAGCGCGGCAGCAGGCTTGCGTATGCCACTTCGGACAGTCCGACGGGGCCGTTTACCTACCGGGGGTATATCATAGATAACGGCGTGGAATATCCGGGCGGCAACAATCATGGTTCTGTTGCGCAGATTAACGGGCAGTGGTATGTTTTTTATCATCGAATGACCAACGGTACGATTATGTCCCGGCGTGCCTGTGTCGAGAAGATTACGATTCTTCCGGACGGAACGATTCCCACGGTGGAGATGACGTCTTTAGGGTTTGAAGATGCCTTAAATCCGTATGAGATCACACCCGCGGAAATCGCCTGTGTGTTGGAGGGCGGTGCGTTTGTAACTGAGAAAAATGTATTTGAGCGTGTTGTGACGAATGTAACGGAAGGATGCGTGATCGGATATAAATATTTTGATTTCGGAGATGATTTCGGCAGCAGGACGATGGAGCTTTCCGTAAACATCAATGGTATGGGCTGTGACAGTATTCTGCAGGTATTCCTCGACGGAAAGGATGGAGAGGAGATCGGGCGGCTTAAGATCGGCAGAGAAAGCGGGGTGGTTACGGAAAGGGTGAAGGCAGTAACCGGAAGACACAGTCTGTTCTTTCGGATTTCGACAGAGTATCCGTCTGACTGGACGGGAGAACCCTTTCGGAACCGATGCCTGTTTGAGTTGAAAGAGTTTGTCTTTACAAAGTAAAAAAGAGTGCTGTGCACTCTTTTTTACTTATAGGAAACTTCTCAGTCTCAGAAGAATCGCTTTAGCGATTCTTCGAAAGAATGGCGCGAATGCGCCATTCTTTTTTATACAATCTCCACAATGGACAGATCCGTCTCTTTGAAGAGATCAATAAAGGTATCTCCCACGCGTACGGTCGGCCGTGCGGGGCTGTTCGGATTGATAAAGACGACCTCGCCCTCTCTGCCGTCGCTTAGGCGGACGCGGTTTAAAAGGTAGGTTGTTACGACATTATTCATAAAAGTCATATAATAGCCGGGGTCATATTTCTGCAGCCCCTCGGAAATGAGAATATCGATCACTTCAAACGGGCAGAGCGGGCCGCGGTAAATGCGCGCGCTTGTCATGGCGTCATAGACGTCGGCGATGGAAACGATCTTTGCGAATTTGTCGATCTTATTGCCGACGAGTCCGAGCGGATATCCGGTGCCGTCACAGCGCTCGTGATGCATTAATGCGGCGTTGCAGACATGCTCGTTCACGTTCTGCGAACGCAGGATCTTATAGCCTTCATACGGATGGGTTTTAATGATGGAATATTCTTCCGCGGTCAGCTTTGCGGGCTTCTTAATGATAAAATCGGGGATGACGAGTTTGCCGATGTCGTGCAGCATGCCGCACAGCGTCGCCAGCTCAATATCCTCCTGTGAAAAAAGAAGCCACCGGGCAAAAATATTGCAGATCAGGGCGACATTCATCGAATGCGCATAGGTCTGGTCATCATAGGAGCGCATACTATGCAGCATTGTAAACACGTTGAAGGACGCCTTTTTGGTCTGAAGCAGGGATAATGCCTGCTCCAGCATGGCATCCGTGTCGATCGGTGCATTGTTCTCGACAATGTCGTTCAGACTGCTTTTGAAGCCGACCAGGGATTCGTCAAAATAGCGCTTGAATGCCTGAAATTCCGGGCTGTTCTGCACATGCTCGGAAACTGAAGCGCCGGGGGACGGCTTCCCTATTGACTCATTCAGATCATCCTCAATACGGATGGAGAGGATGGAATAAAATTCAAGCTTTGTAATGGTTTTGTCCGTTAAGGTAAGTCCTTTGGGAAGGATCAGCTGATCGCTGTAGCTATAGACATCCTCCGCTGTGACCATCCCCGGAACCAATTCGTGCGTGCTTAGTCTTTTCATAGCGTACCTCCCTTCGGTCAAAAGTCACAATAGTTATAGTAAAATTATAAATTTTTTTTACAATATTGTCAATCAAATCCATTGACATAGGCAAACGTTTGATGTATGTTTATAGCAGATAAGAAAATTCCATATTGAACCCCTCGTTTTACGGGGGATATTCTCTTATTCGGAGTGGTGGAGATACATAGGATCTGTGAAGCCACGGCAACCCCATAACCGGAAGGTGCCAACCTGAGCGAATATTGTTGACCGCACATCATCTGCGGTTGATCGAACAATAAGAGGATTTGATTATCTGTGATGTCAGGTCCGCTTAGCTGCGGACTTATTTTTTTGCGATAAAAAGGAGGAACCAATCATGGAAAAACACTTATTTACGTCCGAATCTGTTACGGAGGGACATCCCGACAAGGTCTGCGATGCAGTTTCCGACGCCATCTTAGACGCCTGCATGGAGCAGGATCCGATGAGCCGCGTTGCCTGTGAGACAGCCGCATGTACGGGGTTTGTGCTTGTTACGGGCGAGATCACGACAAAGGCAAATCTGGACATTCCGGCAATCGTCAGAAAAACGGTGAACGAGATCGGCTATGATGATGCAAAGACAGGGTTTGACGGGAATACCTGTGCGGTCATGGTCGCACTGGATAAACAGTCTCCCGATATTGCGATGGGTGTAGACAAAGCGCTGGAGGCAAGAGAGGCGAAAATGTCCGACGAGCAGCTTGCCGCGATCGGCGCGGGCGATCAGGGTATGATGTTCGGCTATGCGACAAATGAAACAGAGGAATATATGCCGTACCCGATCTCCCTTGCGCACAAGCTGGCATTACAGCTTACCAAGGTGAGGAAGGACGGTACGCTTTCTTATTTAAGACCGGACGGCAAGAGTCAGGTCTCCGTGGAATATGATGAAAATAATAAGCCGATCCGCTTAGAGGCGGTCGTTTTGTCTACGCAGCACGACGAGGATGTCACGCAGGAACAGATTCATACGGATATTAAGAAGTATGTATTTGACCCGGTGCTCCCGAAAGAGCTGATCGATGAGAATACGAAATACTTTATCAACCCGACGGGACGCTTTGTGATCGGCGGACCGCACGGCGATGCGGGTCTGACGGGGCGCAAGATCATTGTGGATACCTACGGCGGCTACGCAAGACACGGCGGCGGTGCATTTTCGGGGAAGGACTGCACGAAAGTCGATCGTTCCGCGGCGTACGCGGCGCGCTATGTTGCAAAAAATATCGTGGCGGCGGGACTTGCTGAGAAATGTGAAATTCAGTTATCTTATGCGATCGGTGTCGCGGAGCCGACATCTGTTATGATTGATACGTTCGGTACAGGAAAATTAAGCTCGGAGAAGCTGGTCGAGATCATTCGCGAGAATTTTGATTTAAGACCTGCGGGCATCATCAAAATGCTTGATCTGCGCAGACCGATCTACAAGCAGACCGCGGCTTACGGACATTTCGGACGCAACGACTTAAATCTGCCGTGGGAGCAGCTTGATAAGGTCGATGTATTAAAGAAATATTTGTAAAAAGAGCGCTTTGCGTTTTATTTCAGTTTTTGCTGTCGCAAAACTCGCTTTTTGAAAGAGTTCCGCATGTGCGGAGCTCTTTTTTTCTGCCTGAAATTATGTTATACTGAACGGAAATAGAGCTTATAAAATAGGAAGCGGTATCATTTGTACATATCGTAATCACATGGTACTGTCATCATACAAAAGGAGGCGCGCATGTCGTTCGCACATCTACATGTCCATACCGAATATAGTCTTTTGGACGGCTCCAATAAGATAAAAGAATACGTGAAGCGTGTGAAAGAGCTCGGCATGAACGCGGCGGCGATCACGGATCACGGCGTTATGTACGGCGTGATCGATTTTTACCGTGAGGCGACGGAGGCGGGGATCAAGCCGATCCTCGGCTGCGAGGTCTATGTCGCTCCGGGCACACGATTTGAGAAAGAGACGCATGTTTCCGACGACCGCTATTACCATCTGGTGCTGCTTGCAGAAAATAACACTGGTTATGCAAACTTAATGAAGATCGTCTCCCGTGGTTTTACGGAAGGATACTATTATAAGCCCCGCGTGGATATGGAGCTGCTTGAGGAATTTCATGAAGGCATCATCGCACTTTCCGCCTGCCTTGCGGGGGAGGTACAGCGCAATATTGCGAAGGGATTGATCGAGGAGGCCAAAAAGACGGCGCTGCGCTATGAAGCCGTTTTTGGAAAGGGAAATTATTTTTTGGAGCTGCAGGATCACGGGATCCCGACGCAGCAGACCGTGAATATGGCGCTGATGGCGATGTCGAGGGAGCTGGACATCCCGCTTGTGGCGACGAACGATGTGCATTATACCTATGCGGATGACGTAAAACCGCATGACATCCTGCTTTGTTTACAGACCGGAAAGAAGCTTGCGGACGAGGACCGGATGCGCTATGAGGGCGGACAGTATTACGTCAAGAGCGAGGATGAGATGAAGACGGTATTTCCCTACGCGATCGAGGCGCTTGAGAATACACAGCGCATCGCGGACCGCTGTGACGTGACGATCGAGTTCGGCGTGACGAAGCTGCCGCACTTTGACGTGCCGGAGGGGTATGATTCATGGAGTTACCTAAACGAGCTTTGCAACAGGGGCATGAAGGAGCGCTACCCGCAGGGCGGGGAGGGACTTTCCGAGAGGCTCTCTTATGAGCTGGATGTCATACGGAACATGGGCTATGTCGATTATTTTTTGATCGTCTGGGACTATATCAACTATGCCAGAGAGCATGGGATCGCAGTCGGACCGGGGCGAGGCTCTGCGGCAGGTTCCATTGTATCGTACTGTCTGCATATCACGGACATTGATCCGATTAAATACCAACTGTTATTTGAACGTTTCTTAAATCCGGAGCGTGTGTCTATGCCGGATATCGACGTAGATTTCTGCTATGAGCGCCGACAGGAGGTCATTGACTATGTGACCGCCAAATACGGTGCGGACAAGGTGGTGCAGATCGTGACGTTCGGTACGCTGGCGGCGAAGGGGGTCATCCGTGACGTCGGGCGCGTGATGGATCTGCCATATGCCTTTGTGGATAACATTGCCAAGATGATACCGTTTGAGCTAAACATCACCCTTTCCCGCGCACTTGAGATTAACCCTGAGCTTCGTGCGATCTATGAGAGTGACGCGCAGGTGCATGAGCTGATTGACATGGCGAAGCGCTTAGAGGGATTGCCGCGCCATACTTCCATCCACGCGGCGGGCGTTGTGATCTGTCAGCGTCCTGCGGAGGAGTTTGTGCCGCTGTCAAGAGGTGCGGAGGGAGAGATCACGACACAGTTTACGATGACGACCATTGAGCAGCTTGGTCTTTTGAAGATGGACTTCTTAGGACTGCGGACGCTGACGGTCATCCAGGATGCGGTGCGCAATGTCGAACAGACGCGGGGAATCACGCTTTCCATGAATGACATTGATTATGACGATAAGGCAGTGTTTGACGAGATCGGAACGGGAAGGACGGACGGTATATTCCAAATAGAGAGCGGGGGCATGAAGAGCTTCATGAAAGAGTTAAAGCCGCGCAGCTTGGAGGATATTATTGCGGGGATTTCTCTCTATCGTCCCGGTCCAATGGATTTTATCCCCAAGTATATTTACGGAAAAGATCATGTGGACGAGATCACCTATGCCTGTCCGCAGTTAAAGCCGATCTTGGAGGCGACATACGGCTGTATCGTCTATCAGGAGCAGGTTATGCAGATCGTGCGTGACCTGGGCGGTTACACACTCGGGCGAAGCGATCTTGTGCGACGCGCCATGAGCAAAAAGAAGCAGTATGTGATGGAGCAGGAGCGCAAAAACTTTGTTTACGGCAACAAGGAGGAGGGTGTACCCGGCTGTGAGGCGGCGGGCATCGCGCCGGAGGTTGCCAGTCAGATTTACGATACGATGATGGATTTTGCGAAATATGCGTTCAATAAATCGCACGCGGCATGCTATGCGGTCGTTGCGTATCAAACCGCATACTTAAAGCATTATTATCCGATCGAGTTCATGGCGGCGCTTTTAACCTCCGTGATCGATAATCCGGGCAAAGCGTGTGAGTATATTTTGGTGTCGCGTAGTATGGGGATTGAGATCCTGCCTCCCGACATTAACGAGGGGAGCGGCGGCTTTTCGGTTTCCGATGGTAAGATCCGTTATGCGCTGACGGCGATCAAGAGCGTTGGCAGACCGGTCATCGAGGCGGTTGTAAAGGAGCGTGAGCGCGACGGTAAATTCAAAAGCATCGAGGATTTCCTGACGAGAATGAGCGACGCCGGATGCGAGATGAACAAGCGCGCCATCGAAAATTTCATCAAGGCGGGCGCGTTGGACGGTCTGGGCGGCACGCGCAAGCAGTTTATGTGCGTGTATGTGCAGATTATGGACTCCCTGCATCAGGACAAAAAAAATCATATGGCGGGACAGATGTCCCTATTTGACCTTGTCGGCGAGGAAAGCCGTGAGGCGCTTGAGATCACCCTGCCGGACGTGGGCGAGTATGGACAGGATATGCTGCTTGCCTTTGAGAAAGAGGTGCTCGGCGTCTACGTCAGCGGGCATCCGTTAGAGCAGGATAAGTCACTGTGGGAGCGCTATAGCTCGGCCAAAACATCGGATTTTTATTTGGATGAGGAGACGGGAGCAGCCGCGCTGAAGGACGGTCAGAAGGTCACGGCGGGCGGCATGATCGCGGATAAGAAGATCAAATATACGAAAAACGATAAGGTGATGGCGTTTATCACGCTGGAGGATTTGGTCGGTACGATCGAAGTGGTTATTTTTCCACGCGATTATGAACAAAATTCCGCAAAGCTGATTGAGGATGCCAAGGTGTTTGTCACGGGACGAGTTTCCGCGGAGGAGGATAAGGACGCCAAGCTCATCTGCGAGCGTATTGTGTTTTTTGAGGATATTCCGAGAAATGTGTGGATCAAGTTTCCGACGAAGGAGGCTTATCAGGCTGCCGAGGATACGCTAAAGTCGCTGCTGTGGGAGCAGGAGGGGAAGGATGGCGTTATTATTTATATAGAAGATATTCGTGCGAAAAAAGAACTGGATGCAAACTGGAGGGTTCATGCCGATGCGGATCTGCTGAAACGGCTTGCGGATGCGTTCGGGGAAGACAATGTGAAGCTCAGCTACAGTCAGAAGGCGGATCTGGGGCGGTTATAAAAAAGAACCCTGCATATTTTTCTATCCGCCTGTATTGAAAAATGTTTCAAAATAGATTAAAATGACTTCAATAGATAAAAACGGACAACGGAAGGGGCATGGTAGAACGATGGCGAATCAGATCAAGACAATCGGTGTATTGACGAGCGGCGGGGATGCGCCCGGCATGAATGCGGCAATCCGTTCCGTTGTAAGAAAAGCACTTGCAAACGGCGTTTCGGTAAAGGGAATCAAGAAAGGCTATCAGGGGCTTTTGAACGAAGAGATCATTGACATGGATCGGCATTCTGTCTCTGATATTATCCAACGGGGCGGAACAATTCTCGGAACAGCGCGCTGCTCTGAGTTCCGAACGGAGGAGGGACAGGCGAAAGGTGCGGAGATATGCCGCAAACATGGGATTGACGGGCTCGTTGTGATCGGAGGAGACGGATCTTATCGGGGAGCGCAGCAGATTGCGCGCCACGGGATCAATACCGTAGGGCTTCCCGGAACGATCGACCTGGATATTGCCTGCACGGATTATACGATCGGCTTTGATACGGCGGTCAATACGGCAATGAGCGCGATCGATAAGGTGCGTGATACCTCATCATCCCATGAGCGGTGCAGCATCATTGAGGTCATGGGGCGCAATGCGGGTTACATTGCTTTATGGTGCGGCGTTGCAAACGGCGCGGAGGATATTCTTCTTCCGGAGAAATACGATTATAACGAGCAAAGTATCATCAATAATATCATCGCGAACAGAAAGCGCGGGAAGACGCATCACATTATCATCAATGCCGAGGGTATCGGACATTCCACGTCCATGGCAAGGCGCATCGAGGCGGCGACGGGCATTGAGACAAGAGCGACGATCTTAGGTTACATGCAGCGTGGCGGTAATCCGACCTGTAAGGATCGCTTCTACGCATCGGTAATGGGCGCTTATGCAGCGGATATTCTCTGTCAGGGTAAGAGCAACCGTGTTGTCGGCTATAAGAACGGAGAATTTCGGGATTTCGATATTGAGGAAGCGCTGGCGATGAAAAAGGATATTTCTGAGTATCAGTATGAGGTGAGCCGCGTACTTGCACAGTAACGGGATGATTCGGCTTACGCGTTTCAATTTTGGGTGTATGGAGATATCACGGAAAGGGTTTGCCGGGCGCAAACCCTTTTTTTGACACATGGGGAGGTCCTATGATCACCAGTACGGCGAATAAAAAAGTAAAGGAGCTTGCTGAGCTTTCTGCAAAGGCGAGAGCGCGTGCCGAGGCGGATGTGTTTCTGGCGGAGGGGCGAAAGCTGTTTATGGAGGCGCCGGCTGACCGGATCGCGGCGGTTTACGCGGAGGAATCCTGCTATCATACGGCGGATGCCATCATGCGGGAAAAGCTGGATGCGCTTTCCTGCGAGCTTGTGAGCAGCGAAGTGTTCCGCAAGATCAGCGATACGAAGACACCACAGGGGATTTTGACAGTAGTAAAACAGTCACACTATCAATTGCACACGTTATTAAAAGAGGCGAACGACGGGGCGCAGCTATTTCTTGTGCTGGAACAAATACAAGATCCGGGAAATCTCGGCACAATGCTCCGGACGGCGGAGGGCGCGGGCGTATCCGGTGTGATCATGACGCGGGATACGGCGGATATTTACAGTCCGAAGACGATCCGTTCCACGATGGGCTCCGTATATCGGGTGCCGTTTGTCGTGACGGATGATCTGGGGGAGGCGCTGGAACAGCTTATGGCGGCAGGGGTGCGTACCTATGCAGCCTGCCCGGGATTCGAAGCATGTGTCTATGATGAACCGGACTATCGGGAGTCGTGTGCTTTTTTTTTAGGGTATGATGGAAAACGCTTAAGGGAGGTGTCCGTAAAGCGGGTTAATAGATGGGGTACGATTACGATGGG
>CAMWSU010000076.1 GCA_947176965.1 uncultured Lachnospiraceae bacterium
AGACCCTGCAGGATCAAATCAGCGAATACCAAAAATGGTATGACAAGGCACAGGAAACACAGAACAAGATCAACGATCTCTATCAAAAATCAAACGACCTGCACGTTTCTTCTTACGAGAACTGTGTCAAAGAGCTGGAAACCCTTCGCGACAATCAGGCGATCTCAGAGCGCGAATATCTGGACCGCATGAATGAGCTCTGGGAACAATATTACGCCAACCAGATCGAATATGCCGTTCAAGCAAAAGAAGCAAAGCTCAAGCTGCTCGACGCGGAAAAAGATTACCTCGAATCCATTGCAAACGCCGCGGCGGACATCCTGGGCGAACAAGCTGACGAGCTCAAAAACAGACAGGAATCCGAAATCGAACTGCTTGAAGCCAAGAAAAAGCCCCTCGAAGACCAACTCGAGCTGCTGGAAGAACAAAAAGACAAAGAAGACCGCATCCTCGCCTTACAAAAAGCACAATACGAATTAAAACGTGCGGAAAGCCAGCGCAGCAAACTGACATATATTGACGGCCAGATGCAATACCGCGCCGACGAAACCAACATCCGTAACGCGAAGGACGCTGTGGACGATGCCGAATACAGTATCGTAAAAGCAGACATTCAGGATCGGATCGATGCTTACGACAAAGAGATTGCCAAAATCAACGAACGCTACGAGGCAGAGATCGCCAGCATAGAACGACTCGAAAATGAATGGCAGAACGCACTCGCCTTACAGGAGCGCGCACAAAACTCTGTGAATTTCGAGAGCATGTTCGGCGAAGGCTCCATTGCAAAACTGCTCGCCGGCGACCTCTCCATGGTCAACACATGGAAACAGACCTACCTTCATACACTCGGCGCAATTGACATGGTAAGCAGCGGCGCGATCGGTGAAATCACGACCGGTTATGCAAAACTGGCAGGTTTGGATTTAAGCAATATCGCCGACCAGACCAGTGCAGTTGTGTCCCAATTCAGCTCCGCCAACGATGCAGTAAACCGACTCAGCACTTCCCTCGGTTTCGAACCAGCTAACGGTACTGCGGACGGCACTCCCCCGAAGCAGGCACAAACCGAGGACAATTCACAGTCACTTGCCGATGCGCTCCAAAACACTTACGACATTGCCACCGAATTATTGCCGGAAGAAGTAAAAATGATGAACGCGATCACAGAAGCAACCAATACTGCAATCGCTGCCATCAACGAATTAAAATCCACGATTGAATCCCTAAGCACCATGTCCACGAATGTTTCCGGTATGCCCATTTACGGCAATGCCTATGCTTCCGGCACCAAACGCGCAGAGAAAGGCCTTGCCCTTGTCGGCGAAGAAAAACCCGAAATCATTCTTACAAACGATAAAAAAGCATTTTTAGCAAAACAGCCCACCCTGCTCAGCATGGAAGGCGGCGAAACCGTCTTTGACGGTGATGCCACAGCCAGAATGCTGAAAGCGCGCGGCTTCAGGCAGATCACGGCGGACGAATTCCCACTACTGAAAGCATTCAGCTCCTACAGCCCGGATGAACTCCGGCAGAAATTTGCCCCCAATCTGATCAGTCCGGCAAGAACCGCAGCTTCCTCTGCGATTCAGAATGCCAATCATGCCGTCAATAACAGCTCCGTCAACAACGGACCATCCTACACGACAGGCGACGTCCACATCCACTGTCCCGGCATTACAAAGGACGAAGTGGCAAAGCAGATCGGAACAGAGCTGACGAACGTATTTAGCGGCATGAGCCTGAAAGCTTATCAACGTGTGAATATCACACGATAGTCGCCTTTAAGTCTCTTATCCTATCTCCCCCGCGCTCTGAAATACGGGTGCGGGGGAAAGCATTCCGGTTGGCGGATTCCATGTTGAAGCAACCGGAACTGCAGTATCTGCTCCAAACAACATCAAAAGCGTACTCCCGCGGAGTTACAAAGATATGGTCGCATCAGACTTTTCAAAAGGCATCAGCAAGATGGAAAGGAACCATTAACGGAACAGAAGTATAAACAAGCAGACAGCGGGCAGCAAGCAGCTGTTCCCATTTGAATTGCAAAAGCTAAAGGAGGAACCCAATGGAACAGGAATATAAACAAAAACCAATCAACAAAGACTATCTAGCATCCTCACTAAAAGATTTTGATTCTGAAATATTAAGCAAGAAATACTTGCGGGCCAATGACGAACAGGTACATACGCATGCCAATGAAGAAGTATTGAACAGATTAAACGTTTCCGATACCGGCGCATTACTTTTTGACGGAACCGAAATAAACAAAAATGAACTATTCCAGTTGTTTGAGAATAACAATGTCCTAAACCGCAATATTGAAGAAGAGACAGCCAGAGCGAAAGAAGCGGAAAAGATCATTGCGGATCACATATCGGCAGAGCAAGACAGAGCATACAACAGAGAAAACGTTATCGAAACCCAAGTAAGTACTGAGTCCGAAGCAATCCGGCAGCTGATTGATCTTTCCTATGCTAGCGCAAACGGTTATACGGACGATAAGATTGCTAAGTTAATCAATGGCGCACCGAGTACACTTGACACACTGAAAGAGATTGCTGATGCATTAGAGGAGAATGACGATGTCGTAAAGGCATTAAATGATGCGATTGGAAGCAAAACCGATCAAGCGGAATTTGATGCGCACATGAACAACCAGACAATCCATGTTACTGCTTCCGACATGAAAAATCTGAGCGCACCGGCCTTCATTCAGGCATCAAGCAGAGCAGCTATAGAGAGCGAAGAAACGCTGTCTATTTTATTCGGCAAAATAAAAAAATGGTTTGCAGACCTTGAAACAGTCGCTTTTTCAGGAAACTATAACGATTTAATCGACAAACCGGTCATTCCGACAAAAACAAGTCAATTAACCAATGACGCCGGGTATAAGAGTACTGATAATGATACATGGAAAGCAAACACCGCTTCCAGTGAAGGATATGTGGCACCCGGAACAGATCATGCTAATCAGGTCTGGAAGACCGATGAGAACGGCAATCCGGCTTGGAGAGATGAAGCGGCCATTCGAACTGGAACGGTCTTAGAGCAGACATTGACAGCAGGTGCTACGACACTGACATTTACGGACGATGCGATCACGGACGACAGTATGATTGATGTCTATACTGATCCATACTGTGACGAATTGACCGCGGTCGAGCAGGACGGGAACACGTTAACGCTGACGTTTGAGGCGCAGTCAGCAGCCATGCGTGTATGCGTGAAAGTGGGGGGTGATACGTATGGCATTGATTAGATGCAATTTGGGTAGCGGTGGTAAAAAAGAAAATGATTTATATTATATTTGGCTGCCTTACGGTAATTCGAGTTTTACCGCGCCACGAGATGGGAAAGTAAAAGTAATCGTATTTATGTGCGGAAAGAATCTGAACTTAAATACTTGTACGGCTAAAGCCTCCATACTCGGCGCAACAGCAAATCATAGCACTTATGTGCAATCAACGAGTGCGCTCAATACACCGGATAACAATTTCCAAGGAATGGGTTCGAGCGTTGCGAGCGTAAAAAAAGGTACTACTTATACTGTATCGGTATCTACAAGTCAAACAAGTATATACAGATATGGCGCATTTATTACTTATATCGGTTAGAGAGGAGGAAAATCATGGCATTTATAAAGTGTAATTTGAGTGGGGGTAAATTGCCGGACAGTATATCTATTTCCATACCGGCGTTAAATGGTCTTATGCCGGATAGACTTGCCAGTAATTCGGAGGGAGGATTTGAAGAGAAAATAACCGTTGATACCGGTATTGATTTAGGAAACTATACTGTAAACGGCGGTACAATATCGGGTACAAAAATAATAGTAAACCGAAGAGTGACAGTAAAAAACAATCCGAGTAATGTATATATTATGTTTACCGCACCCCAAATGACTGTCACTGCAACAAGAAAAAAATAGTGTTATTAAGACATTCCGCAGCATCTCCCACCCAGCAAAGGAGGCGACCACTATCTCACTTCAAGAAGAAATACTGAAAACAATGGAAACCATACTGCAAAAGAACACCAACAACCACCCACAGAGCCGTGATGTCGCTTCTGTTGTCACCAATATCCATCAGGATCAATACGAGGTTCAAATTGATGGCGCCGTTTACCTTGTTAAAAACGGCGTTGGAGTCCATCTGAATATCGGCGATCCCGTATGGATTCACATTCCGAACGGAAACATGACAGAAATGTTCATCATGGCAAAAAAATAAACGGAGGACGGTGAAAATGAAATCATGCCAAAACCACAAATCAATAAAATAACCCCTTTTGATGCCCGTCAGGACGCAGTCGTATCCCTGTCCTATCTCGGACATCTGCCGCACAGCAACAGAATCATCATCTATGACGCTGCTGCCATGACCGTTGTTTATGATCAAACAAAAAACGGTCTTGCATTAGAACACACCATCCCGGCGGACACACTGACGAACGGAAAAAAGTATGCCGTTCAGGGACAGGTATCTGATTCTTTTCAGAATACGAGCCCGCTGTCCGACAAAGCCTATTTCTGGTGTCTTGCCGCCCCGTCTTTTTATTTTCAGGATATCCAAAATGACACTACCTTCCGCACCGCTTCCATTTATGCTCCCTTGATCTATGAACAGGAAAACGGCGAAGAAATCAACGAGTACCGCTTCTATCTGTATGATGATCTTAAAAATCTGCTTGTAGAAAGCGAAGCGTTTTTTACTACCGACAGCATGAACTATGCTTACCGTGGACTTACCGACGACAGATTCTACTATATCCGTGCCGCCGGCACCACGGTAAACGGAATCGCTCTGGACACCGGGTATATTAAAATTTTTATCAATTATGAAAACCCAAAAGATTATAAGCTCATTGATGTACAGTGTAATGAGCAGAACTCCGTCGTGACCTATCAGACAAACTTTGTTGTGATCAATCCCTCTGATACGGATACGCAGTGCGAATACGACGACGGCTTCATCAATCTGATCGACCGGACACTGGTATACGACAAGGATTTTCAGATTACCGGTGATTTTACGCTGACCATCCGCGGAAGGGATTTATACCGGACCGCCACGATCTTGAAATGCACAAACAACATCACGGCTCTCACTCTCTCCTCCTACATCTATGACGATGACCGGATGCGGTACAAGCTTGCCGTCTCAAACGGGCTTTGCAATTACATTTTATACTCGGAGCCGCTCCTTCCCGACAAGAACGATATTGTGACCATCCACATCCGGCGGATCAACTATGTCTACCGGCTGGAGTGCTTTGTCGAAAAAAATACCGCAGCAGGAGGTGAACCGATATGATTTTCTTAAGCAAAACCATGTTCAGCGCAGATGTGATGTCCGTCCCATGCACCCCCACCGATATGGATGATATAACAACCATCTCCTTATCGGACGGCTGGTATGATGACCTTAGGGTAACAAAAAATACGACAGAACCGCTGTCCTCCGAGGTAAACCATTATTGGGATTGGGACACGATCTTACATGCAAAATTTAACGGAAATCCTTCTGCCGGAAACGTGGATTGGAATTTCCGGGAGGTATCCCATCTTCTGATCAAGCGGAAGCCGGCAGATGAATTTCAATGGATCACGCTGGACGTGCGTAACGTATCCGGAATTGAAGATTTCAATCTGAAAGATATCGATCTGACCGCCGTTCCGAACCGGGAATATCAGTATGCCGCTGTTCCGATCATCAATGGCATGGAGGGTTTCTATTTTGAGGACAGCGTATCCGTAAAATCGCACTGTCTTTTCATCGCCGACCGCGGCGAAGTATGGTGTACCAACATTACGGATAACTACTTAGACAACACTTCCGTTGTACCGAACAGCATTGTCACAACGATGTATGACAAATACCCCACCATTGTCAGCAACGGTGCCGCCAATTATGAGGAGATCACCGTGAACGCGCAATTTTTCCCGACCAGTGAAGATGCGTGCTCCGTTGAAATCTATGACGATAAAAATCGGATTGAATATAACAAAAAAGCAAAGCTGTTTTTAAGAAACGGAAAACCCAAAATCCTAAAAAGCGAGGACGGCAATGCTTATTTAGTCTACATTCATCAGCCTCCGAGCGATACGGCATCGGACACTTATCAAAACAGAAAGCTTTCGTTCGGCGCGGTCGAAATCGGCGACATCAACAGCGAAGAAGATTTATGGGAAGCCGGATTGATCTCGGAAACCGTAACCGAAGAATGGTGGAACCAATAACAACAAAAGGCGGTGATCAATATCATACAAATCAACACCAGAGATCTCAAGCTGATTCAGCAAAGACCGTTTTCGATCCGGGTAAAGATCGATGTATATGACGAAAAAACAAACACGCATCTGGAGCAGCTGGAATGCGGCATCGTCAATGCCTCCTTCTCTGTTTCTGCAGAAAGCGATGTCCGGCGTACTGCCAGTCTCACTGTGACACCGGTCAAAAACAGATGGCTCAAACTAAACAAGGACTCCATCATATGGATGAACCGGATCATCCGGCTCCAGATTGGGATCTATGACAACCATTATGAAAAATGGAATTGGTATCCGCAGGGCGTCTACCTTTTTACGGATTATGGGGCATCCTATGATGCATCAAACAACACCATCACACTTTCCCTGAGTGATCTATGGTCCAATTTTGACGGCAGCCGCAGCGGACAGATCGGCGGTGCCGAAACCATCTCTTTTCCTGCCTATGACGAAGATCCGGATACCGGCGAAGTCCTCCGGTATCACACGATCCGCGATGCGATCCACACAACCCTCACGCAGCTCGGAAACTTAAGCGAATCACAGCTAAAACTGGACGATATCGGCGAATGGAAGGGAATGGAACAATCCCATCCCGATTATCTGCGCTACCGCGAGGAATCCGCAGTGCGCCTCAAAGACGGGAGTATCATGCCAACATGGAATGTGCTTCCGTACGATCAGGAATTCAGTGTCGGAAGCACCGTCGCCTCCATCCTGACGACCTTTCGCGACCTTTACCCGAATTATGAAATGTATTTCGATGAATCCGGCAATTTCGTGTGCCAGATGATACCGTCCTGCAATGATGACGACGTCGTTCTTGACAGTACCTTTTTTGACCGCATCTATATTTCGGAAAATACTTCGGTGGATCTTAGCGCGGTAAGAAATGTCTGCGAAGTATGGGGCAAATCCATCGATGCCGATTTTTACACAGAAGATTGTTCTTATTCTGACAATTGCTACTCCTGTCATGTCGAGGCTTATCCGGCTTCCTATGGCGGCAGCGACCTCATCGCGGTCAAAATACCATCCGCAAACCAATCAGCCGGCACATTCAATATCAACGGAATCGGCAGGATCTCTATCCTTGATGAGAACACGGAAAAACCGATCGAAGAACATCTCATGGAAGCCGATCAGATCTATGTATTTCAGATAAAAAAGAAATGGATCAATGATCATGAGGTCACAGTCGCCTATCTTCTGGGACAATGGCAGCCGCATGCGGTCAATATCCTGACAAACGGCACCCTATATTCAAAAGAATATTTTCAGAAAATCTATAACTGCAGAACCATCCGATTTACGGTCGTGCCGGACAGTCCTTTTTGCATCGAAGAATTAGGACTCTTATCGGATGTCAAAACCGGCGGAGAATATGAAAACATCACATCCGATTCCCTTGCTGCCGGCAGAGCGGAATATGAGAACTGGAAAAACAGCCGATTGACAGATTCCATCAGCATCACGACGAAGCTGTGCCCCTTCGCTGATGTGAACACGAAGGTGTCTTATCGAAGAAAAGATACGGGGGAGATCCATCCCTATATCGTAAAGAACCTCTCTCATGATCCGGCGAACGGAACAACCACATGGACGCTCATGCGGTTTTATCCTTTCTATCTGGAGGAATGAAATCGTTCATGAAGTTTTCAAAAACATAACACATAAGGAGGTAGCTATGGCATCCTATACAAACGAGTATAGTAAATTTCCGGAACAATTGATGGCATTACATCAGTTTATGGATGTTACTGACAATATTGCAGCGTTTGTCGATCAGATCAAATTGCTGCAATCCCGCGGCTCATACCAACAAGCGGCCAGGTTGATCGAGTTAAATAAAGACATTCTTGGCAAGTACTTTCTGTCCGCGGAGTACTTAAACTTTCTTGATGAAGAAACAAGAAACTTAGAGATCATGGCAAAGTCAAAAAATCAAAGCATTTATTATCAGGATCCTGATCCAATTGAATGCTGTCTCACTAACGATGTATGGATTGGGGTGTGATTATGACAGATATAAGTGTTTTTCCAAATGATATTGATTCCAGAGCATTTATGTCTGATACAGATTTGGAACATTTAGACTTATTAGAACAATATCAAAAATTGATAAGATATCATAAATTTGATGAAGCGTCTAAATTATTGGAGAAATCTTATTCTTTCTATTATGGCGCATCTTTATTTAATATGTTTGAAAACAGACTGCATCAGATTGGACAATACCTGCTCGCAAAAGAAGTTAAAGAAGCACTTGGATTTTATCAGACAACAGTGCCCGCTTCACCAAAGATCGGCACGTTTTGGATTGACTGATCGTATCTTTCCATTTCCTGACAATATCATAAAACAAGAAAGGTAGGGAGAAAACTATGACAGAAAATATCGTAACCGGTAAAAAATATCGGGTTCTTACTGATGCGGAAAATGATCAATGGGATCGAATTAGTTTTTGGACGAAAGCGTCAGATATAGAATTTGAGGACGGAAAAAATCTGGAAGAAAAAATGATTGACCTCACAACACAAATGCAGGAATTTATTTTGGGATACAAAATCATAGACGAAACATATCAATATAATGGTTCTATGCAGCAGATGATCGTTCCTCAAACCGGCTTTTATAAAATAACGCTTGTTGGCGGATCCCATTTGGGATATCAACAAGATTTTTATGTTGGAACGAATGCAGGAAGCATAAAACACACGGAATCCTCCCTGGGCGGTCTCATAACGGCCACTTATCTATTAAAAAGAAATGATGTGATCGATATCGAACTGGGTAATTGTATTCCAAAATCCACAACCAGCATAAAATGTAATGGCGATACCGGTTCCATTATTACAAGCACCATGCCCTCGGGAACTGCAGGATCTTCAAAGCTATACATAAATGATACGCTCTATATGACGGCAAATGGCGGTTCTATCTCTAATGTGTCTTCCTCCGTTCAACGAGTAACGGATGGGACTGCAGGATCTTCAGGCGCAAATCCCAAATATGTCTGTACCGGATATACCGGCACTATTTATGGAGGGGGCAGCGGCAATTATCTCAGTGATGATCTCTATAAGGCATATGATGTGACTGTATTAAAACGGAGCAATCAGAATGTCGAGGGTTATAAGGGGTACTGTACTATCAAATCCACGAATAGACCTTCTGTTGGAGAATGAGATTCTCAAATCCTTCTCTCGATAAAAGATCAAAAGCAGGGATAGTTGAGTTTTACACTCTTCTATCCCTATTTTTTACGGACACATGGACAAACTATTTTTATTTTATACCGAAAATTGGTGGCATATTCCTATATTTTATTGTATGATATTATTAGTTTTTACATCATTGTTGATTTAAGAGTTGAATGAGAGGCGGCAAATATCATATGTACGACAGGCTATATAAGCAGGAACCGGAGAAAACAGATAGAAAAAAACAGAGCAGAAAAGAAAACAAGACCGGCATTCCTAATTCAATGAAAACACGTTTTGAAGAAATGTCGGGATATTCCTTTGATGACGTAAGGGTACACTACTCTTCAAGCAGACCAGCGCGATTTAATGCACTGGCATACACACAGGGAAATCAAGTACATATTGCGCCCGGGCAGGAGAAATATTTAGAGCACGAACTGGGTCATGTGGTGCAGCAGAAAGAGGGACGTGTAAAACCGACATTTCGAATCGGAAATGTTCCTGTCAATGATGACAAAGCACTAGAGCAGGAAGCGGATGTCCGCTTGCATCGTAGACAAGGCTTTGCACTAATAGACAGGGATACATATCGCGGGCAGGACGTACTGCAGGGACAATTTATAAAAGGAAAAACTGACCCAAAACCCTATTATCAGCAAATGATCGTAATATTAGAACACTTTATGAACGCTGGTGATACGCTTTCGGCATGCTACACTCTTAAAGAGTATTCTAGCTCATGGGAGGAAAATATCAAAAATAAATTTGACGAAATATATGGGGTGGTTGAAAAAATATATAAGGCGATGATTAGTAAATTCCCAAACACATCAACAAAATGGAAAAAAGGATTCT
This sequence comes from uncultured Lachnospiraceae bacterium, assembly GCA_947176965.1. Lineage (GTDB taxonomy): Bacteria > Bacillota > Clostridia > Lachnospirales > Lachnospiraceae > DLAJ01. The sequence continues at coordinate 10,336 of CAMWSU010000076.1, forward strand.
CACGCATTGATATTCTCAAAGATATGATTGATCACTGCGACAATGAGGAGTATGAACATTACCATATGTATCAAGACGACAAACCTCAGGAGAATCTCCCGAACGGGACTGCACAACCTTTGGTCTCTGCGATTGATTGCAGAATAAGACCGCTAAATGTGAATGGTGATAACTCTGATAAGGTGCTTTGGATTGAAAGCTTCGTTTCCTTTCAACCAGGTGCCGGAAACGAGCTTCTGCGCAAAATCATTATTAACGCCAAAAACAACAAAATGGATTACGTGGCTCTTGGCGCATATCGGGGAACGGAAAAATACTATCGCGATACACTGGGCATGCAAAAACTCGACCAAATATATGTTCTCGAGGATGGCAATGAAATTGTAAATAGCAAGACCGCCATAGATAAACTGAAGGAACTGGAGAAACAGAATATACCACTAGGCTTATCAAAAGATGCCAAACCCGAAGAATATATATCGCGCGGTATAGATCTTCTCCTGTTCTACCCAGTCTATTATATTGATCTGAAAAACAATCATAAATAAATACTAGTGACAGATCTTCTATGATAAAATCTAGATCATAGGAGGCCTGTTATGCTTAACGCCAAATAAGTGATCTTGTATCAGTCCTCGAATCGGATTTTTCGGTTGTCAATATCTGCCGTAATAGGCTTTTCTTGCTTCAGATGTCCACGTTCTTATAAACTCCGCCTTTGCATCGGTGTAGGCGTCCCTGTTATGTTCATACAGTCTCCATAGCTTTAACTTCAAACGTTCATATTCTTTGGCTACCTGTGCATGCTCATTCAAATAATCCCTGAAATATAATTCATCATTGTCGCCGGAATACCTCAGGTGCACATGATATACATTTTCTGCAAATCCGTCTTCGGTATATCCACGATTGAAGGAAACTCTGTTCGCCGATGAAGCCATGCGGATAAAGCCGTTCTCTTCGATCCTCTTTGCAGTCATCTCCATATCAGAATTTGCTGCTATTTCAACCAATACATCTACAATATCCTTTGCCCATATTCCATGTATCGCTGTGCTTCCAATATGACTGATCCTTTCAACCGGACATTTGGAAAGTGTCTCTTTTAATATGGATTCTATCTTATGATAGCTGGATTCCCACTGATCACTTGGTTCAACCAAAAATATCGGAAACAGCTCCCATAGCTCTTCCAATGTCATTTCAGATAGTGCTTTTCCCATGTCTTCCCTCCATCACAATCCGGGCATCAAAAAAGTCCTTGAAAACCAAGGACTTTTCAAAAGCTGCTGACGGGAATCGGACCCGTGACCTCCACATTACCAATGTGACGCTCTACCGACTGAGCCACAGCAGCTTAGTACAACTTACGTTGCCACCGAGTGCTATCTTACCATAGAACAGGTCGCGTTGTCAATTCCTATTTGAGCAAATACCGCATATATTTACTCCCCCGCAACGCCGTACCACACAAGCGTCAGCACAATACTGACCGCCAGAAAAAACGATCCTACCAACAATGTCGAACGCTGGGGCTTCACCTGACGTTTTTCTTCCTTTTCTACTTTATACTCATAAAAGCCGCCGGGATCCTCATGGATAATAACCGGGAGAATATGGTGTACGCCTTTGCGAAACGCAAATCCGAATATATCAAAGAATCCGGTTGTGGAAATCCACAAAAGCATTCCCATCGCCACATAGAGAAGCGCCGTCACCGTAAAACCGTCACAGACTCCCCTTATCACATCCGCTGCATTCTCGCGCGCAAAGACATTCTGCCAAAACATGACAGACACAGAAAGAATGAGCCCCGCGACAGTCTGAATCACATAACTTTTTAATTTTTTCTGCTTCATGCCCTATTCCTGCACCTGCTCCTGATACCGCTTAAACTCCTCCTCGTTGCAATGAACAAAATGCCCCGGCAATACTTCGCGGAACGACGGCTTATCCGTGGTATAATCATGCTCTTTTAACGGCTCGTAGGTGATTCGTTTTCTCTGCTTCTCATAATCAGGATCCGGCATCGGAATCGCCGAAAGCAGCGAACGCGTATAGGGATGAAGCGGATGCTTAAACAGTTCGTCCGATGTCGCAAGCTCCACCATTTTTCCAAAGTACATCACGCCGATACGATCTGAGAAATACTTGACAACGGACAAATCATGCGCAATGAACAGCACCGTTAAGCCCATCTGATGGCGCAAATCGTCCAACAGATTGATGACCTGTGCCTGAATGGATACGTCAAGCGCGCTGACCGGCTCGTCGGCAATGATCATTTCGGGATTCATGATGACCGCACGTGCAACACCGATACGCTGTCTCTGCCCACCCGAAAACTCATGCGGATAGCGCCCCGCATGCTCTCTGACCAAACCGACAAGCTCCAAAACCTGGTATACTTTTTCATTGATCTTTTTCTTATCCGTCTCGCCGCGGATGACCAAGCCCTCCGCGATGATCTGTCCGACCGTCATACGCGGATCAAGAGATGCGATCGGATCCTGAAAGATCATTTGAATCTTGGTAATAAACTTCTGTTTTTTTGCAATCTTTTTCTCGTAGGCAAACTCCTTTTCGAGACGTGCCTTTTCCGCGCCGGACGCTTCTGCGATCAGCTTCTTGTATTTTTCCTCTACCTCAAGAAGCGCCTCGCCCGCATAAATCTTATTGCAGTTTTTGTGATCGTAGCGCGCGGATTTGAGGAGTTCTCTCTGTTCAGCGACATACTTATCAAGCTGTTTTTTCTTTTCTTCAATCTGTGCAGCGCCTGTAGAACCCTGCTTCTTTAATTCCTCAGACTCCTCCCGAAAACGCTTTTTGGCAGCCTTAATGTTATCCCGATAGGACTGTGTGCCTGCGGCAATTCGTTTTCCCTTGAAATAAATATTTCCCGATGTAATATCGTATAGTCTGATGATGGAACGGCCGGTCGTTGTCTTACCGCAGCCGGACTCGCCCACGAGTCCGAATACCTCACCGCGCTTTACCTCAAAGCTGACATCGTCCACGGCTTTATTCGAGCCAAAATACTGACAAAGGTGCTCAACTCGCAGCAATGTCTCATCCTGTCCGTTCTGTTTCATGGCTTCATTCGACATTGCCGGCACCCCCTTTCGCTCTCATCCTTGCAATTCTTTCCGTAATTATCTTCGGCATCTCCACCTCCGGTGCATTCGGATGGAGCAGCCATGTAGCCGCCTTATGGGTCTCGCTGATGTCGAACATCGGCGGCTGCATTTCAAAATCAATCTTTAATGCATATTTGTTTCTGTCCGCAAACGCATCTCCTACCGGCGGATAAATCATATTGGGCGGTGTGCCGGGAATTGCCTCTAAGCGTTCATTCGTCTCCACATCCGGCATGGCAGCAAGCAGCGCCCATGTATAAGGATGCGCCGGTGAGTAGAATACGTCGCGGCTCGTTCCCATCTCCACGATCTTGCCCGCATACATAACGGCAATACGATCCGCCATATTTGCCACAACACCCAGATCATGGGTAATAAAGATGATCGAAAGATTTCTGTCTTCTTTGATCTTATTGATCAGCTCCAAAATCTGTGCCTGAATCGTAACATCAAGCGCCGTCGTCGGTTCATCGCAGATCAGAATATCAGGATCCGCGGCAAGCGCGATCGCAATCACGATACGCTGTCTCATACCGCCCGAAAACTCAAACGGATACTGATGATAACGCTTTCTCGGCTCGGAGATACCAACCTCCTCCATCAGCTTTAAGGCACGATATTTCGCCATCTGCTTGGTCACCTTATTGACCACGCCGGAAGCGTTCTCCTTAAAGAACACGATGAGCCTATCCGCATCCGCCGCAAAGTCTCTTTCCTTCTCGCTCTCAAGCACTTCCTGATAGTGCTTCTCCAAGCGCTCGATCAGCTTTACGATATCCTCTTTGGCAAGCTCGAGATCGACTGCCTCCTCAGGCGGCAATTTCCATGAAGGCGCTTTTCCTCTTGCTACAATGCGGTCATATTTCTTTTTCTGCTTCGCATACAGCTTCGCCGCTTTCTTATTTTTGCCGATGCCCTCAAAATAAATGCGCATCGCCGCTTTCATGCTCGATCCGAATGTATATGCAACGCTGTCTTTTATGATATTCAATCTATCAATGGATTTTTCGACACTCTTTACCATCTCGGCCGCTGCCGCCTGACATTCCGCCTTATCCAGCTGTTCCGCTTCAAAGACTTTCTTCTTTTCCGCGATCAGGGCAAGCGCCTTCTGCTTATCCTCATCGCTGCGGTCCGCGCTGTATTTGAGTGCTTCTTGGGCATAATCCATAAATTCCTGCATAAAATGTTCATCCACATATTGATGCAGGAACGCATTCAGCTTCGGGACATCCGTATTGGGCATCGGCTGTGTGCCGAACACCTGATAATAACCCATGCAGAAGAAATCCGGCTCGTGCTTTTTTAACACTTCCGCCAAAAGCTCCTTCATAGAGTTGAGCGCCTTGGTCGTTTCCTGATAGTTCTTGCTCTTGATTTCTGCGCCGGACGCTTTCTTCAGATCTTCAGTCAGCGCGACAAGCTTAGCATAGCATTCCTTGTCCGCCACATACTCATTATCTGTCTGCTTCGCAAGGCGAATGATCTCTTTGATCGAATATTTCTCATCCTCAAAGGCATTTTTCTCGATATGGAACAATACATCCTCGATCGCATCCTGTGCCTCGGTTGCCGCCTCATGCGCCCGCTTATAGCTCTGCTCTAACTCAATGTGCTTAAACTCAAACTTATCAAAATCCTTGCACATTTTTTTCAGCTTTTCTGCCTTTGCGGAATCGCCTGCCGCGCATGCCTTCACCATCGTATCGGAAAGCAGGGAAAGCATCGAATTAAACGCCGCACGGCTTGCCCGCTGTCTTGCCTTACCCTTTAGAAGCATTGCCTCCGTCAGCTGCTTTCCGATCCGCATGATCGGGTTTAAGCTGGATAACGGATCCTGAAAGATCATCGCGATCTTATCACCGCGGATCCTGTAAAAATCATCCTCTTTGATCTTCAATAAATCCATCCCGTCATAGACAATAGAACCGCCTTCAATGATGGAATTTCCCGCCAAAATACCTAAGATCGCTTTGCTGGTAACAGACTTTCCCGAACCGGACTCGCCCACGATGGCAAGCGTCTCCCCCTTATAAAGATCAAAACTGATATTTCTTACTGCCTGTACCCTGCCGGCAGGCGTACGGAACGAAATCACCAAGTGATTAACAGATAATTTTTTCTCCATGATCAGTCCTCCGTTCCCCGTAAGGACGGGTTGAATGCATCTCTTAATCCATTGCCGAACAGGTTAAACGAAATCATCAGCAAGGAAATGAACAACGCCGGAAACAGAATGATATGCGGGAAAGCCGAAATCATGGAACGCCCCGCCGACAGCATGCTTCCGATGGAGGTTCTTGTTGAAGAGTCTAGATTGACAATTCCCAAATAGGTTATGTTCGACTCCGAACCAATAACACCCGGTATCATCAGTACCGCACCAGTGATCAGGGTTCCCAGTGCATTCGGAAAAATATGCCGGAACATCAGTCTGAAATCTCCCGCGCCCAAGGTTCTCGCCGAGAGAATGTACTCCTGATTTTTATAACGATAAAACTGCATACGCGTACTGGACGCCATGCCAATCCATCCCGTCAGTACAAATGCAAATAACAGGGACGGAACCGATCCCACTTTATTTGCCAAATGCAGCTTGAACAGCGTGACAACAACGACAAAGGGAACATCATTCAAGATATCGCTGATACGCTCCATTACAATATCAACGGTACCGCCGTAATAACCCTCGATCGCACCGTAGAACGCGCCGATGACCAGATTGATCGCCGAAATACAAAGCGCAAAGATCAGGGAGAATCTTGCTCCCGCCGCCAGTCTTGTAAAAATATCCTGCCCATACGCATTTGTTCCGAACACAAAGCTCGGCTCAAAACCATAACGGAACTGGAAATAAGTATAGGTAAACACACGCACACGGTAGGATGTCGCCGTGGACGTCCCTGCTACAGTTGCATATTTATAAGAACCGTCATCCCCATCAATCCTTCGGCTGTGATAACCACCGTCGTTTCCGGTCGTCTTATAAAGCGGCTGATAATCGCCGTTTTTGTCAAGGATCGGCACACTCTTAGCCGTACACACATACCAAAGGTTCGCATCCGATCGTTGGGACTCTACCTTAAATTTCTTTGTATCGACTGCCGGATAGATGACCTGAATATCATGCTCCAGCTGCCAATCCTGAATCGCCTCATACTCGTCAGGCGTCAGTGTCAGATAGATCATTCCGTTTTTCACATAGGAATCCAAACGCACATCATAGTAAAGCGAATTGCTATTAGAGTTCTCTTTCTCGTAACCCGCGCGGTATACCTTCACAATTGGGTTCATGCCCGTTTCCACACCGATCGCATTGCGCGCAAGATAGTCTGCCTCACTCAATGTCGCATCACTGCAGCCGTCCCAGCCAGCCCATGCAAACAGATCCCACTTCGGCAAAAGTCTCGAATACTGCAGATAGGTTGTATCCGTCAACGAACGTGTGTAACCGTTCTCACCGAATATTGGAACAAGCAATGCGTACAGTACCAGAAAAAAGATGATGAATGCCGCAATGACCGAACTCTTATTGCGCGCAAACCGCATCATGGCATCCTTGAAATAGCCTACAGGCTTTGTATCAAGCTTCTTGTCATGAATATCACCCTCACGCTGATAAAATTCGAATTTTTCTTTTGGTATGTTCGCATAATCCATTTCTTTTCTCATATTCAATGCCCATGCCTTTCCGACTTGTTCGCTTTTTTCTCTTAACGCTGTCCCATCTTGATACGCGGATCGATCAGACCATAGCTGATATCAACCACAATTCCCGCTGTCAGTCCGATCAAAGTATAAAATGCGTTCAACAGCATAAAGAAGTTATAATCAAGCGCCGTAATGGAGTTTAAGAACAATTGTCCGACTCCCGGAACGCCAAAAATCTGCTCAATGATCAGCGAACCACCCAAGATACCTACAAACTCACCAAGGATCATCGGGAACACCGGAACCATAGAATTGCGCAGTGCATGACGCAGCGTCGCCTGAGAACGCTTTAAGCCTTTTGTCCGGGCAAGAAGCATAAAATCGCTTGTCAGCACCTCGGAAAGCTCCGCCCTCGAATACCGCGCCAATCCCGCGATCGAACCAAAGCTCAAGCTCAACACTGCCGGTATGACAGAGACGAACATCGGCCACGAAGTCCAGTCCGTTCCGGATTTCATCTGCAGCGGAAACCACTGAAGCTTAAAGCAGAAAACGTACTGAACCAAAAATGCATACACATATGCCGGTACCGAAATAAATACCATAACCAATGTAGAAATCGTGTAATCCTGCCATTTATTTTTTTTCAAGGCAGCATAAATCCCAAGCAAAAGACCGATCGGCACACTGAAGATCATGGAGTAAATATTGACCATGTCTCTTATACACAGCTCCGAGCCCCCGAGACTATGCATGATCTCGT
>CAMWSU010000077.1 GCA_947176965.1 uncultured Lachnospiraceae bacterium
TCCAGCTCTTCTCCCCGTCCATGAACATTCTCCTCGTATAAGAAAAAGATCTTGGGGAAGAGTACCGGCTTTTTGCATTCCTTTTTGCCCTGCCCGCCGCGTCTGACATCCAACAGCGTGATCGTTGCAAGCTTCTCAAACGGCTTTGCGCCGAGTCCTGCCGTCACCGTGATAAACGGATAGTCCCCCCGGCTACTCGCAACCGTATTGAATTTATACTCCCATCCCTGAAATCCCTGTTCGAAATCGCGCTTTAAGTCTTTCAGCGCTTCTTCCTCCGCACGCTCTCTCGCTATGCCAAGTGCTGTGTATTTATCAATGTATTTATCATAGGATTTCTCTGCGTAAGGCTCTAAGATCTTATCAACCTCCGGCACGGTAAAACCGCCGTACTGCTGGCTTGCCGCGCTTAATACGATATCGCCGATCACATCGAATGCCACGTCCAGCGTCTTCGGCTCATTGTACCAGATATTGCCCATCTCAAAGCCGCCCTTTAACACATTTGCGACATCAAACAAACAGCAGTTCATCGTATCCCGTCTGGCGCTCATATCATGCACATAGATGTAACCGTCACGGCATGCCTGAATCTCCTCCGTCGTCATAAAAAATTTTTGATACAGCTCTTTGTTGAACTGATTAAAGATCAGACTGCGCTTTGTCGATACCAGCGCGGAATCCGTATTGGCATTCTCCTTATCGCCGACATACATGATGGACTGGCTTTTCTTATACACATCGTCCATCATGCGCACAAAATCCTGCTTATAATTGCGGTAATCGCGATAGCTTTTGGCAACAATGGGCTTCACCTGCTCCAGCGCGCTCTCCACGATATTATGCATGACCGGAATCGGGATCAGATCATTGTCAATCTCGTCCACTTTATCAACCACATACTGACAAATCTGCCGGTTCTCCTCCTCGGAAAATTTCGTCAGCGCGCGGTATGCCGATTTGCCGACCGCATCAATGACCTTCTGCACGTTAAAGGCTTCCGTGCTCCCATCCTTCTTTATGACCTTCACTTTTCTTTTTGTCGTAAAAAGAGAACGGTAATCCGCCTGCTCCTGTTCTTTTGCCTCATAGGTACTGCCCATGTACGTTATCCTCCCAACCCCCACAGCATTTTAATAACCGCTGTCATTCCCATTCTGTTATTCCCGGCAATAGAACCCCTGCGGGGTATGACTTCCCACTTGTTTACATAAAACCACAATATCTAGTGCCCGTAATCACTAGTATATACAACTTATTCCGTCATGTCAACGGGTTCTTTCAGGATTTCGTACTCATTTTCTATGCCTCATATTTCTCTAAGATCCGTTTTAAATACACCTGATATTCTTTTGCCACATGCGCAGGCGCTTCCACGCACACGCCCGTACCGAGTCCCGCGAGCCAGCCGAAAAACTGGTTGCTCACCATGATCGGCACATGAATCGTAAAACGCCCGTCCGCCTTTTTGTGAAGCGGCACATCTTTTCCGAAGCGGTCGAACACAACGCCGCTGAATGCCTCATCAAAGCAGAGTGTCACAAATTCCTCCGGTCCCGCGAACATGCGGAACGTCTTTTTGCAATATGCAGCCGGATCAAACGCCCGAAACGCTTCCTGCCCCTTGCGCTCCTCATGAAGCAGCGTGATCCGATGCATCCGTTCTACCCGGTAATGCTTGATGATGCCCACCTCATGATCATAAGCGATCAAATAATAACAGTCGTCATTCCACGTCAACGCCCACGGACTGACTTCATAAGTTTTCCCGCCGCGCCGCAGGCGTTCTTTTTTATCCGCCGTGATCTCCGTATATTGAAACGCGATCATACAGCCCGCGTCGATCGCGCGGTAAATCTCGTCCACCAGATAATAAATACTCTCGTTTTCAGTCTTGACGCGGTTGGCAACAAATACCTGCCTTTGCAGCTGCCTTGCCTCATGCACACTCGCAAAGCCTTCCAGCTTTTTAATGAACTCCCGTGATTTTTTGAGTGTGATAAACTTCGACGACTGCACCAGATCGACCAAAAGCTTTAATTCGGGAAGCTCAAATTCCCGTTCCGCAAGATAATAACCGCCTCCTTTTTTGGCGCGGTTTAAGATAATATCATATCCAAAGTCCCGCAGTACTTCTATATCGGCGTAAATGGTCTTACGCTCCACACAAATATCCTGCGCGGCAAGATAAGCGATCATTTCCTGCGTCGTGACCGGATGCGCTTCGTCAGAACGCTCCTTCAACAATTTCAATAAATATAAGATCTTCGCTTTTTGCTGCTCTGATTTCGGCATTGCTGTCCTCCTAAAAGTATTTGAAAAAAAAGCACCCGTTATGGGTGCTTTCGCTTTATTTATTCGTTCTCCTTCTCCTGCGGTGTCGCGGCTGCTTTTACAGCCTTTTTCTTATTCCACGTCAGTCCACAGAAAATTCCGACTCCTGCAACCGCAACATATACAATAAATACAAGCACATAGCTAAAGAACATTCTCAAAAACTCGACCAGATTATTCACGCTTCGTCATCCCCTCTCCATGTGTAATACGATCCCTGTCACTCTGTTCCAAGCATTGACCGCTTCCTACATAGCATATCATTCTATCGGCGAATCGTCAAGTAAATCCTCTCCATCCGCCGCCGTTGTCGCAAGATGATCGCAGCGCTCGTTCTCGGGATGCCCCGCATGCCCTTTCACCCACATATACGTCACCTGATGCGGCTTCGCCGCTTCCAAAAGCCGTTTCCACAGCTCTACGTTTTTCACCGGCTGTTTTTGGCTGTTCCGCCACCCGTTTTTTAGCCAGCTCCCGATCCAATTTTGATTAAAGGCATCAGTCAGATATTTGGAATCCGAGTAAAGCGTCACTTCGCACGGCTTTGTCAGTGCTTCCAGACCGACGATCGCCGCCATCAGCTCCATGCGATTGTTCGTTGTTTTTTTATAGCCCGCACTGTACTCCCTTTCGTGAACGGTTCCTTTTGCATCCACATAGCGCAGCAGCGTGCCATAACCTCCCGGTCCGTCAGGATTGCCCCTCGCCGCACCGTCCGTATAAATTGTCACTCTCATATTTATGTCTCCTTACACTAATTCCAGACTCCGGTCGCCACAAACCGTTCGGCAAGCTGCTCTGCCCGCTCAATGATCTGCTCCTGATAACCCATGATCTCTAAGAGCCGGATCGCGTTCCGCGTCGTTGCACGCCCGCTCCGCAATTCATAATTGAAATGAATGTCCCCTTCCGAGACATCTTCCTCAAAATGATAATTATCGTACTCCTCCTCTAACAGATGGGAGAGCTCAATATCATGCGTCGCCGCAAAACACCGGACGCCTGACTCCGCAAAATATTTCATGATCTGCGTGGATGCCGCGATCCGCTCCACGGTATTTGTTCCGCGCAGCACCTCGTCGATAAAACAGAACACCGGTCCCGCCTCTTTGTTCTTCGCCGCATCTAATATCCGCTTGAGCGCCCGGATTTCCACCATATAATAGCTCTCGCCGCTGTCCAAGTCATCCCTGAGCGCCATCGAGGAATAGACGCGGCAATAGGAAGTCTCGCAGGATTCCGCCAGCACCGTATGCATGCTCTGAGCGAGGATCGCATTGAGCGCGACGGACTTTAAGAAGGTCGATTTCCCCGACGCATTTGAGCCCGTCACCAGCACGCCGCCCTCTGCCGAGAAACTGCATGGCACAGGCTGTTCAATCAGCGGATGATACAGCTTCGTGCAGGAAAAGCCCCCTGCCTCCTGAAATTGCGGAATACAGTAATGGGGAAGACTTTTTCTGTATTCGCCCACAACGAGCAGATATTCCAAATATCCCGCCTGTGTGTAGAGCTGATCGATCTCTTTTTTGCTTTTTCGTACCGCTGACAGCATGGAATTAAAGGAGATCAGATTGATATGCGTGATCATTTTCAAATAATCCATGAGGGACGACATCAGATCTCCCTGCAGCGTGTTTGCTTTTGACAGGAAAAAAGCGTGTCGGGTGATCGGGCGTAAGTTCTTCACATTGTCCGCCATCTCGCCCACATACGCCTCCAGTCCTTCCGACGGCTTCTCCGTCAGCGTCTCCACGCCCGCAATAAACCGCAGGATAAACGCGAAGCTGACAAGATAAGGCTCATCCTCACTGTGCTCTTTTAAGTACGTAGCGATCTGATAGATCATGAGAATGATAAACAGGGCAAGTCCGACCGACGGTTCCACAAAAAGCGCGAATAGCGCCGCAACAGCATACAGAGCAAGCCCCAGATAATGCTTTCCATTGCGCCGCTCCCCGAGATTATCAAGGAAGTCCAGATATTGATAGAGCGAATACTTTCCCGTATAGCCGATCTGCGCAAACATCATCTGCAGGCGCACACGTTCGTCCTCATGCTCCTGCAAATACGCGATCATCGCTTCTTCATCCGCATGCAGACACTCCTCTCCCGCCGACATATCGGGACAGCGCAGACGGTAATACAAATATTCTTCCCCGCAGGAGGAATGCGCGTAATTGATCCGCTGGTAAAGTCTGTCCATATTCAGGTCGTTCCATGTAATATCATCCACGGCATACGGCTTTACGTGCTTCTCGTAATATCTTCCGATATGAGCATAGCGGTCCGGCGGTTCTGCATTGGTGCGCGGCCGCCCGTATTCCGTTCGCAGACGCTGCTCAAACTGCTTCAGCCGCTGCCTGAAATCCACCATTCCCTTAATATAAAAGCCGATCACAAATACGACCAGTAAGCATAAAAAAACCACAACTTCCATCGATGCTCCCCGTTCCTGTCCTTTCCGTGTATCCCGTCATGCCGTCGGGCGTCATGTTATCTATGTCCGCACACGATCCGTGCATTCCGGAAAGACCGCTTTAGCGATTGTTCCCGTATACGATCCTGTCCGAGATCCGTTCCACCTCCGCATACAAGGTTTCCCTGTCAACATTCGTATGATACCGGCCATCCTCATATAAAATCCTGCCGTCCACCATCGTCATACGCACATCCCGTTTACTGCCGCTGTATACCAGATTTGCCGCAAACCCGGACGGTTCCATTTTCCCGTTTATTATGCTGTGCAGCGGACGCATTTCCGGCTGTCCCATATCAATACGGATCATATCCGCTTTTGCTCCCTCACTTAACGAAACGCAGTCGGTCAATCCCATGATGCGCGCGCCGTTTCCTACCGCCATCGTCAAAATCTGTATCGGTGATACCGCCGCCGGATCCTGTTCCCGATATTTGGCAAGCACGGAAAGAAGATACATCTCCCGAAACAGATCAAGCCCGTTATTACTTGCCGGTCCATCCGTGCCGAGCGCAATACAGACACCTTTTTGCATCATTTTTTTGATTGGTGCGATCCCGCTCATTAGTTTCATATTAGACGCCGGATTTGTCACCACACCGACACTCTTTTGTGCCAGAATCTCTATATCTTCGTCAGAAACATGCACACAGTGATAGCCTGCGCCGCCATACGCAAACATGCCAAGAGAATCAAGAAACGCCACCGGCGACATGCCGTAACGCATTTGGCATTCCGCGACTTCTTTTTCGGTCTCCGATAAATGCATATACACTGGTTCCCGATATTTTTCCGCCAATGCCGCGATCTGCTCAAGCAGCTTTAAGTCCGTCGTATATTCGGCATGAAAGCCAAGGCGGTATCCCATCAGCGGATGCTTTTCATTCAGGCGCAGATAGAAGTCTTCCAGCTGTGCGGCGGAATGTGTGAAATTATTGACCGTTCCGCACTGCACGCAGCGCATCCCCGTCTCAATGAACGCCTCGGCGATTTCATCCGGCGTCAGATACATATCAAACACCGCCGTCACGCCGCCTGAAACATATTCCATGACGGCGAGCTTCGTCAGCGTCTTGATGTCCTGCGGCGTAAGAAGCGCTTCCCTCGGAAAAATCTGCTGATGCAGCCACTCCGCAAGCGGAAGGTCATCCGCAACGGAACGTAAGAGCGTCATGCCCGAATGCGCATGCGCGTTCTTAAACCCCGGCATCAGGACATCGCCCTCGCAGTCGATCTCCCGGTCAAAGCCATGCGGCAGGATTCCACACCGCCGCATATCGCGCTCCCGCGCATCCCCGTCCGACGGCCGTCCGATATAGACAATGCGGTCATCGCGAACCCACAGCTCCCGTTCACCGCTTGCCGCCTCATTCTCCTCCATCGTCAGAATATAGGCATGGTAAAAACGCAGATTCATCGGCAGCCTCCTTTTTTAACCTCTCTCAAGCTGCGCGGGGCCAAAGCTCTCCGGCAGCATTTCTTCAAGCGTCCACTCCCTGTAATCCTCCTCCGAACGCGCACAGATCACAACGAACGCTGACGGCTCCGCAAACTCGCGTAATACCTGTCTGCATACGCCGCACGGATAGGCATACTCGCCCGTCGGTTTTTCTTCTTTTCCGCCGACGACCGCAATCGCCGAAAATACGCGGCAGCCCTCCGAAACCGCCTTAAACACAGCGGTCCTCTCCGCACAGTTTGTCGGCGAATACGCGGCATTCTCAATATTACAGCCCCGAAAGATCCTGCCGTCCGCCGCAAGCAGCGCCGCACCCACGCGGTACTTAGAATACGGGCTGTAGGAATGCTCCCGCGCTGCCATGGCTTCCCTGATCAGTTGTCTTTTTTGTTCCTCTGTCAGCATGACGCAAAATCCTCCACGCAGGCGCTCACCAAAGCTTCAAACAGCGGCGCTGCTGCCTTGCCTGCTGCCTGTACCTCTTCGTGGGACAACGGATGCTTGCTGATACCCGCCGCCAGATTACAAATACAAGAAATGCCGCAGATCCGCATTCCCATGTGCTTTGCCGCAATCGCTTCCACGACCGTGCTCATGCCGACCGCATCCACGCCGAGCCGCTTTAACATCGTGATCTCCGCGGGCGATTCAAATGACGGTCCGGTCAGCTGCGCATAAACGCCCTCCTTAATCAAAATACCGCGGGATGATGCGTTTTTGCGAATCAGACGCGCCAGCTCGTGGTCATAAATCTCCGTCATATCCGGGAATCGCTCACCCAGCTCATCCATATTGCTCCCAATCAGCGGATTCGGCGCAAAACAGGAAATATGATCGCGGATCAACATGAAATCTCCCGCGGTCATGCCGTCCTGAAGCCCGCCCGCCGCATTTGTCAAAAAAAGAATCTCCGCACCCATCAGCTTCATCAGTCGGATCGGCAGCACGACATCGGAAATGTCATACCCCTCATAATAATGCACCCGTCCCTGCATGCAGACAACCGGCACCGCACCGACATAACCAAACAAAAACTGTCCCTTATGTCCTGCAACGGTGGATACGGGAAATCCCTCAATATCATGGTAGGAAACTGCTGTCTCCAATTGAATATGATCTCCGTAATTGCCAAGTCCCGAACCAAGCACCAACGCAACCTTCGGAACGAAGTCCGTTTTCTTCCGGATGCATGCAAGACAATTCATCAGTTTCTCATATGTTCTATTTTCGGCCATGATAATCTCCTCTCTGTCTTCTTATGGTCTGAATCTACTTTGCTGCAAGGTATGCTTTCAGGTAATTCGTCAATACCTGCGCCGCCGCCTCATGACTCTTTTTTCCGGGATGCTCGCGGGAACCGACCGTCTCCGGCGTCGTATCCGGCAAAAGCACGAACGCCACATTTTCATCCCCCGTCTGCGCACGATAGGTCAACACGGCATGTTCGATCAGGTTGAGCAGGGGCGAACCGATCATCCCGTATGTCCAGACCAGATGCGCTTCCAGATTGTAGGTCCTAAGCTTACCCAAAAAACCGATGACCGCCTGTTCAAACCGTTTCGCATCCTCCTTCACCAGCGCGCCGTCCTCATTCTTGTGCTGCTTAAACGTCTGCCCCGTCTTTTCATCCTGCCACTCCGGTTGATCAAACGCAGACATATCATTTGTACCGAGGTTGACGATGACCGCATCCGGCTGCCATTTCGAAAAATCATAATCCTCTCCCGCGCCGTAAGCGAAATTGCGCTCTCCCTTTAACAAACCACACACTTTCTCATAATAGAGCGGCAATGCATGTCTCGGGTCATTGTCCCAACCGGTCAACGTTCCCCAACCGCTCTGCGAAATGATATGGCACTCCGCACCGCATGCATCGCTGACGAGCGTCGCGTAATCGTGTACGCTCGAAAAAAACATGGAAATCCAATCCCATTCTTTTTTTGCCCCGATCGTCCCCTCCCCGGAGGTAATGCTGTCGCCGATAAACTCAAACTTATAAGCGCGCGGCTCCACCGGATGAAACGCGCCGTCCGTGCGTACACCGTGAATCAAAAAACACGCTCTTTCATCATCCGACATCGCCTGCACATCCTTCATCAGCCGGACCGTTTTGGTCTCCTGCGGATTCATATTGCGGAACACACAGATCTCACTCCGCCCTTTCGGAAGCATCTGACGGCTGACATGCGCACCATTCACAAGCACGCTCATCCATTGCTCATGGCAGTCATAATCGGTCTCCACATCCACCCAAAGTTCGGAAGCCTGCACATTTAATTCGATGCCGGACCCTGTCCAAAAAAGAGCCAGCGGGTCGCATTTTCCATTGTAACGCCCCCATATCCTACAATTTGCCTCCCCGATCTCCGAAAGCCGATAGCTTGTAAGTTCTCCCATATTCTGCTCCTGTCCGTATATTTTTCTTTTTTATGCTATTATAAACAATCTGTCTGTTTGTTTCAATCCTCCAATTCATCATTTATGATACGGCCGGCTTCCCGTATCACAGCCATAACGCTTCGCTCAATGCCCTCTGCGCCCTGACATCCTCAATGCAGACCATCTTTACCAATAACCACGCCCGTTCCTCCTCCGTCATCTCAGAAAGCTTTTCCGCGGCTTTGGAATGTCGCACATTACGGATCACCTGTTCTAAACATTCCATCTTATATTTTGCAGCATCCACAGCCTCCTGCCATGCCTGCTGCTTTTTTTCAAGTGCGGCAGTCAACTGCGCTTTCGTCGTCTCTCCATTCATTAACGTTTTAATTTCATCAAGAGAAAAACCCATTGCTTTCAATTCCAGCAATGCATTCATCTGCTGTACCTGTTCCGCAGAATAATAGCGGTAGCCGTTTTCCGCATCCACTTCCACCGGTTTTATGATACCTTTCTTTTCATATAGACGGATTGCCTTTCTCGAAACGCCGAAAAATTCCGCTATTTCTCCGATCATCATCAGATCATTTTTCATCACTTTTTTCCTCTTTCCAAGCAGTTCACATCATTTTTTCTTTTTATAACACACTGTTGATTCTTTTTACACAGACCATTCTTGTCTTGATATTGTTGATTGAAGTAATGAGCATAAACATTCCGGACAAAATGGCGGCCCTTGCCTGCAGACAGTAGACCACATCCGCAAAAGACATGCTCCCGTTCAATATAAAATGATATCCTGCCATCAATACTACAAAATACCCGCCGCATCCGAACAGACGCAAAACGGCACCGCTCAAGGCTTTCCTCCTATGCATATTCTGATTCACTTTCATCAGCTTCAGACTGCTTTCCTCACATTTCTGCATCATCAGACCGCCCGTATCATAGAGCAGAATGGTATCCGCCTCTGTAATAAGCGGCTTGATGGCAGAAGTACTTTCTGCCATCGCCTTTTGGGACTTTTCTTTTAAGTCCGGCATCGCTTTCAGCACGATCCTATCATTCAGTAATAAGTGCGGTATCATGAGCAGCCATGTGGTACAGAATAAAAGGAAACTGCTTCTGCATAACAGAAAAGAAGACAGGATCGTGTTTATCATCGCTACCACCGCATGAGGGATATGCAGCGGTCCATTCATCATCATACACGCCTCTTGGATATCACTGTTTAACTTTGTGATCCATTCACCGCTAAATTGACTTTCTACCTGCTTATATGGCATGCGCATCATATTCTGTATCATTGCTTTTTGAAGTCCGGCCTCTAATTTGGCAGAAAATGCCGCATAGATCCCCCATATAGTACCATTATAAAAAAATAGCAGGGCACAAATCAAGCCATAGATCATACATACCGCAAACAGCCTGTCAGCATCACTTGTCTCCAGACACTGAAACGTGGTCTTCATCAAGTTCGCCAGCATCCATGTCCTAAGCGCATCAAAAGGAGATCTTAGGATCAAAAGAAACACATACTTGCGCAAAATGCCCATTCTCCTTATCAATTCAAAGAAATCACTCATGAACCAATTTCCCTCCCTCCATACGATAAATCGTATCACTGCTGTCTAAGGTCTCCGGATGATGGGTGACGTGGATCACGGTTTTGCCATCCGTCAGCCGATTCAGCGCCTTCAGGACAAGATCTCCCGTATCCTGATCCAGCGCTGATGTCGGTTCATCCAGCAGAATGACCGGGGCATTTTTACAAATGGCTCTGGCAATCTGAATCCGCTGTGCCTGCCCGCCTGACACCTGCCCGCCCCTCTCACCAACGTTTGTATCAAGTCCATCCGGAAGACTCTTGATCCACTCGGTGAGCCCCGCATTTTGACAGGCGTCCCATATCCTGTTTTCCGAAACATCGTGCCCACAGGTAATATTGTCCTTAATAGACAGAGGAAAAAGACTATGATGCTGCATCACCAATGCAACCTGTTTTCTGATTTTTGCAGGCCGGCTCTCACCTGCTATGATGACGCTTCCGGCATCCGCTTCATAAAGACCTGCAAGAATTTTCAATATCGTGCTCTTTCCGCTTCCGCTGTCCCCTATGATCCCGATATGTTCCCCCGATCTCACTTTCAGAGACAGTTCTTTCAGTACCATCGTATTCTCATAGGAAAAGGATACTTGATCTAAGTAAACTGCATATGGATTCATAATCTCCCCTCCAATCTGCAAACAGAGGCGTAAAACCGTCTGAAACCGGCATAAATCCCCGGCATATTCTGCAAAAATCCCGAAACATCCCCCGAAAGGTTGATAAAGATATAAAGAATACCCATGCTGATTTCACCGTTTATAACCATAAATCCACCAAATCCCAAAAGCAGCAAAAGCGGCACAAAGGAAAGCAGCCCCGAAAAAGACATCAGTCCGGCTGTCGTCCGTTCTTTCCTGATGTTCCAATTTTGCCATTCTAAAATAGTTTCATCCATCGTGCCGTGAGTCAACCCATGCGCATCATAAACCTGAATGACCGGAAAAAGTTCCAGGAGAATCCCTGCCAGTCCATTCAGCTTCGCTTTGTTTTTTTGACACCGTTCTGTCAAGTTTTTGATGATCTTACCGGAGAAGTAACAGTAAATCAGCAAAGGAATGACCGGAAATATGGTAAGCATCGTCAGCTTCCCACTCTGACAAAACAAAAAGATAACGGAAATAACAAACGCAACAAATTGCTTCATAAAAGAGAAAAGATTTTCATTTAAGTAAGCAGAAATTTCTCTTAATTCATTTTGCATGGCTGACTGTTCCTCTCCGACATTACATTTTGAGAGGGTCAGAATATCCATTTGTAAATAAAACCTGCTATATCCCATACGCATTTCATGTGCAAAAACTTCACAGGTATAAGAAGCCAGATACGAGGATAAAAATTCAGTGACAGTGTGAAAAAGAATGATAAAGACAGCCGTCATCAGAAGCCTTGTTATGACTGTCTCCGCATCTTGAAAACCGGCCGGCAGCATACTTCCAAGTCGGTCTATCGCATCCGCCAAAAAGCGATTCCAATATAGATTTGCTAACACCGATAAAAAGGTAACGAAAGATGCTGTTAAGAAAAGGAATTTGTGTGATCGAATGAGTTTTCTTATGATTCTCAAAATGATTCTCCTCCTATAAGGTTAGGCTTATAAAGGAAGCCTAACCCTTGTCCCAAGGACAATGTCAAGGAGAATCATTTGAAAATCAAGAGATTTGCAGCAGATTATCTTTTCTTTCGAATCGGGAAATATACCTCCGTCTCCCAATCTTCCGGTGAGGGCGAATCGAACTGCGTCTTGACATAAAGTTCAAACGGAGCGCTCACTATTTCATACCCGTTCTCTATGATCCATGTCACAATTGCGCCATACGCCTCCGAGAGTGTGGAATATCCCCCATGATGAACGGTCGTCGCACATTCGCAGGATTCTAATACCGCATCGGCTTTCTCCTTCTCCTTGATCTCAATAAAGACCTCAACATCCGAGGATTCATGGTTAAACTCCTCATCATAATACTTCGCGCCGTTCAATCCGGTCGGCGTAACGTGCTCCTTCGGTACGCGCTCAAAAAGTGTACCGTAATACTTTCCGAATTCATCCACCCCCATCATGGCGCGTTTTGCCAGAACATTCATTACCGGCGACTGCTTGATCTCAATGGTATAACCCTTCTGATAAGTCATAATATCACCTGTCCTTTCAAATACAGAAATGTGTGTCTGAAGCTCGTTCAGGATGATGTCCATTTCCTGTCGTTCCCGCTTCAATTTTTCCTTTTGCCGCCGCAGCGCATTTGCGAGCTCTTTATGATCCGAAACGGTAAGCAAGTGTTGAATTTCTTCTAAAGAAAATCCATAACGCTTCAGGCGTCCGATATAGTTCATGGTGTCAATCTGCTCTGTCCTGTAATAGCGGTAACCCGTAATGCGGTCTACTTCCGCCGGTGCAAGCAGACCGATCTTATCATAATGGTGAAGCGTCTTGACGCTGACACAGCATATTCTGGAAAACTCACCGATCTGCAACATGTTCTCTTACCCCTTTCGTGATGATTGATTCGAATCTTTGATTAGTTTACCTTCTGACCTAAGAGGAGGGTCAATACCCTTTTTTATTTTTTCTATTATGTTATAAAATATGTTATAAAAGGGCGCTCCCGAAATCGGAAGCGCCCATGTTACGTCAGATCAATATCCAAAAGAATTTGCGCAAATGCGCCAATCTTTTTTAGTGCGTTACAAAGAACATTACCGTAAACAGGATCGCGATCACCCATGTTCCCACCTTAATATCCTTTACCTTTCCGGAAAAGAGTTTGATGAGGACATAAGAGATCAGACCAAATGCGATACCGTAGCTGATATTGTAGGTCATCGGCATCATGGCAACCGCCATAAACGCCGGAACCGCAGACTCAATATCCGTCCAATCAATCTCTCTGACACAGTTTATCATCAGGATGCCGACATAGATGAGCGCCGCTGCCGTTGCCGCGCCCGGAATCAGCTTCGCGATCGGACTTAAGAACATTGCAATAAAGAAGAGCGCACCCGTTGCGATCGCCGCAAGACCGGTTCTGCCGCCCTCTGCCACACCTGCGGAGGACTCCACAAACGTGGTTACCGTCGAAGTACCGCAGACAGCGCCGCAGGTCGTTGCAACCGCATCCGCGAGCATTGCCTTATCCATGTTCGGAACCTCGCCCTCTTTAGTAAGAAGCCCGCCTCTTGCGCATGCGCCGTAGAGCGTTCCGAGCGTATCAAACATATCAACCATGCAGAACGCAAGCGCCGTCGTCGCGATCAGTACAATCAGTTCTAACGAGCTGTGACTCCCAAGATAACCGGAGAAATCAAATCCCTCCGTGAAAACCTTGCAGAACGCCTGCGAAAAGAAATCGCCGAACGCACCGACCGGATTCATACTGAAGTTCGCGCCGAATCCGTCATAAAAACCGGAAATCGTAAAACCAAGTACATAATAGACAACCGAACCGCCGAGAATGCCCCAGAGCACGGAACCTCTGATTTTTTTAATGGACATGACTGCGATCGCGATCAGCGTAAAGATCGTGACCAAAAGCGGCATGACCGTTGCCCATGATGCCGTACCGTTAAATACATTGAAGCTGACAAGATTCACACAGGTAGACGGATCATTCACAACCAGTCCCGCATTCTGCAGTCCGATAAATGCGATAAACAGACCGATACCTGCCGGAATCGCGACGCGCACACATTTCGGAATCGCCTCAAAAATCTTCTTTCTAAGACCGGTGATGGTCAACACGATGAATACGATACCATCAAGAAGAACGAGCAGCAATGCATTTGCGTACGTTAGGCCAAAGCCAAAGCATACCGTATACACGAAAAACGCATTTAAGCCCATACCGGATGCCTGTGCAAGAGGCAGGTTCGCCAAAAGGCCGATCAGAACCGTACCGATGACAGCGGAAATCGCCGTCGCAATGTAGATCGCGTCAAAGGACACCGTACCGAGATCAGCAAACATGCCGGGATTGACAAGCAGAATATACGCCATTGCCATGAAGGTCGTCAAACCCGCGAGCACTTCGGTCCGAACCGTAGAACCGTTCTCTTTCACTTTGAAAAATTTTTCCATTTGTTCTCTCCCTTTCCTATGTATGGTGGAATATGATATGACATACCACAATATGTGGCAGTCATCCTACTCTCCTACCCTATCACATTCATTTTACTTGTGCAAGAATTTTCCAAAAAATAATGAACTTTCTCTTAAAATTTTATAAATTGAAATGATAATGCATACCGCGATCCTATCAGATGATGATGCACACCATTTTCCCGTTACTGTCATTGACGATCTGCTGCATCGTATCCTGAAGCTTTACCTGACTTTCCTCCCCAAGCATGGAGATTTTGGATTGAATCCCATCCTCCACAAGCTGCTCCACCGTCTTGCCGAAAATGTTCGTATCCCAAATGCCGCCCTCGTTATCCGCCTCTGTTTTCATAAACTGCATCAGATCCTTCGCCTGTTCCTCCGTCCCGACGATCGGCGCAATCTCCGTTTCGATATTGGCACGGATCAAATGTACGGACGGACTCATCGCTTTCATCTTGACGCCGAATTTATTTCCGTGCCTTATGACCTCAGGCGCATCTAAGCTGATCTCCTCTTTCTCCGGCAGCACGACGCCATATCCGCACTGCTTTACCGCACGCACCGCTTCGGCATACTTATCATATTCCCTTTTGCGCGCCGCCATTTCTTTCAGCTTCGAAAGCAGCTCATATTCACCCGAAACGGATTCCTGCATGATCTCGCTGAGCATTTTATAATAGTATGCGTCATCCACACCGATCTCATAGGACGCTGAGCCTCTTGAGAGATCCACTCCGTCATTCTTCAGTTTCCTTATGTATTCGCAATTCTCTCTCTCTCCGTCCATGACCTCGCGAAGCTGACGCATATTGCCGATCGGCATTGCAAGCTTGCGGATATATTCGATGATACCTGCTTTCATCTCATGATCGTCGGAGAGCATTTCCACCCACTTCGGCATATAAAAGCGAAGCACCTTGATCGGGAACTCCAAGAGAATCTGTTCCATCAGCGAATGAATATCGCTCTTTTTCATCTGCTCCACATTCATCGGAAGGGCACGTACCCCGTAGCTTTCACTTAAGGAAGCAGCGGTCTGTTTTGCCTCTTCGCCGTAGGGCTTCGTCGTATTGACGATCACGATAAACGGCTTTCCGATCTGCTTTAGTTCGCGTATCGTGCGTTCTTCCGCTTCCCGATAACTCTCGCGCGGGATTTCTCCAAAACTGCCGTCCGTTGTGATCACAATCCCGATATTGGAGTGATCACGAATGACTTTTTCGGTTCCGATCTCCGCCGCCTGCGTAAACGGAATCTCGTAGTCAAACCACGGCGTATGCACCATCCGCTCCGCATCCTCCTCCATATGACCGACAGCGCCCTCCACCATGTAGCCGACACAGTCGATCAGGCGCACTTTCATTTCCATGCTGCCGCCCATGTTGACCGAGACCGCCTGCTTGGGAATGAATTTCGGCTCCGTTGTTGTGATTGTTTTTCCTCCCGAGCTCTGCGGAAGCTCATCCATCGTGCGGACACGCTCATTTTCGTCTGTGATCATCGGCAGCACCAGTTCATCCATAAAATGCTTGATGAATGTGGATTTTCCTGTTCTCACGGGGCCGACAACGCCGATATAAAGCTCCCCGTTTGTCCTGCGGTTCATATCATCATAAATATCATAGGTATTCGTGCCGGAAGCACCCGTTCGATTCTCCATACAAAAACCTCCTGCAAATACTGGTTCATGTATATGCAGAAGGTTTTGCGGTTATACCTGATTGCGTGCTGCTAAGCTGCCCAGAGTTCAAACGAAAGAATCGCTTCAGCGATTCTTTCATGTGAGATTTAGAACTTCTTAGCGAAACGCCATTGGCGTGAGCTTTAGAAGTTCTTCTCACATTGGTTCCCCGTAGAGCAGACCGCGGCTGCCCGTCGCAATGAAAAACCGTCCGAACGTCCGGCAGTCCCCGTCTATACTGTTGATCTCTCCGTACATCTGCTCCGATGTATTGATGCGTTCCACGCTCCCCATTTCGTCAAAGGAACGGTAGAATCCGTATTCTCCGTCGATCTCTCCACAAAAATAAATCGCTTTCTCATCGGTCAGATAATGACTTCCCTTATGATGCAGGCCGAGTCCCATACGATAGACGGCATCGTTTTCCTTTGACAGTTTATGCAGACGGATCTGGTCGTTTTCCGCATCATAGCAGTATTTCCAAATCCCATATTCTCCCAATGCAAGGTAGAATGTCCCGACCCTTCCTGCTTCTCCGCGCACCTCGGTCTTATTCTTCGTATCAATGATGCCGAAATCCACAATCGGAAATTCTGCCAGAGCCGCGTACTGCAAGAAGCTTGCACCACCGTCACGGCTCACATAGAGCTGTGATGCCTCCCCAAATCCATAAAACAACGTACTGTCCACACGGTCAGAGAACACTTTCAGTTTCCCGTCCGTCACCTCATTCCCTGCCGGATCATACACCTGCACCTTGAAAAAGCTTTTCCCTCCGTCATTGCTGGCAATCACGCCCCTGATGGGAAGGTCTATCCATTCGGCAACCGACCATACAATGTTCTTGCAGTCGGGACTCATCGCAACCCAACCCGAATTCACATTCGGATTCTCAATCTGTTTTAGCTGTCCGTCCAGATATTCCGAAATGCCGTACGGCATTTCAAGCCTCGTAAAACTCTTGCACTGATCTTCCGAAAAGATCAGACCGCCCTTTGTTTTTCCCTTCCAGTTCCCGCGCGGTGTGACAATGACGCACTCGGGATGCTCATCTGAAAAGTCCGCGTTGATACAGGTGATATAGCGATTTCCGTCCTCGTCCGCAAACGAATTTTCACACGGTTTATTGATGTCTGTAAACGCAAAGCCGCCCAGATCGCCGACAATATCAATACACTGCACGTCTCCACCCGTCGGACTGTAGACATTTAAGTGCACCGTCTCCTCAATTCCTTCACAACAGTCACAAAAACTGCGGTTCATACTTTGCAGATTCTCTGTTTTGAATACGCCCGTACCGGAGTTAAACCACAATTCATCCGGCCGAAACGGGTTGATTTTCACATCACTCATCCAGTGTATCAGGGAATGCCCGCCATTATATTCTTTTTTCATATAAGGCGTATGAAAATGCAGATTGCCGACACCTAAATCGTACAGAACGACCTGCCAGTTCTCACCGTAATCGTTTGAAAGATACAGCTTATCGCCGTTGCCTCTGCAGATCGTACTGAGCACCAACAGCCCGGGCTTTGCCGCACAGCTTGAAATACCGGAAAAACCGAAGCGGTACTGCGGATGTCTGCGATCCGTTTTCCCGTCCGTCTCCGGATAAATCCGCTCATCTTCCAGCCCCGGATCGTTTTTGGAGAGCAAAACCGTATTGGCAGCGCTCGGCGTAATCTCCTCAAAGGTCGAAACGCGTCCATCCTGTAAAAAATCATAGCGCACCACTCTTCCGCCGATCGTATCGCCCGAATCACAGCTATAGCCGTTTTCCACCACATAGGAGTATTCGCC
>CAMWSU010000078.1 GCA_947176965.1 uncultured Lachnospiraceae bacterium
ATGAACTGGTGCTTACGGCACTGTTCACCGCCATAATCGTGATTATGGCATTCACCCCGCTGGGATATATCCCGCTTGTAGTCATCAATGCGACGATCATTCATATCCCGGTTATCCTTGGAGCGCTATTTCTCGGACCGAAGAAAGGTGCATTTTTTGGATTCGTATTTGGTTTGACCAGCTTCCTCAACAACACGTTTAAGGCAGTTACGGCATCGGCGTTTGTTTTTTCGCCGGTCGTGGCCTACAATGTAGTCGGCATCTCCGGTATCTTCAAAAGCTTATACATCTGCTTTGTACCGCGAATCTTAGTCGGCGTGGTTCCCTATTTTATCTACATTCTGATCCGCAAAGCGCTTAAGAGCGGACAGAAAGCAGGCAGGCTTGTTGTGAATGTGCTGGCATCTTTGATTTTGTTTATTTCCGTCAGGGCATTTTTGATCAGATTGCTTCCGGAGACGCTCAGTGCACTTGTATGCACCCTGATCGGTCTGGCAGCAGGAATTGTACTTATGATCGTGCTTACGGTCAGCGGCAGTAAAAAGAACTCAGTCAGCATTGCGCTCGCATATGCGGGATTGGCAGGGGCTTTTACCAATACGCTGTTTGTCATGAGCGGTATTTTTATTTTGTATAAAGACGCGTATGCAAAGGCGGTCGGTGTGGCAGGCGAGGCGGTCTTAGATGTCATTATGGGCGTTGTGACGTTCAACGGTATCGTGGAAGCGGTTGTGGCGGCGATCATCGTGGCGGGTGTCGGTTATGCGTTGTCAAGGGTGAAACCGGTCTATGAACGCGGATAATGAGCCGGACGGCGGGGGTATGATAAAAACGGAATGCTTAGGCGCGTGCTGTCTGCAAAAGCATGGCAGGATTGTTACATAAAAAAAGAAAGCAGGAAACGGGAATGATATTAGCGATTGACATTGGAAATACCAATATTGTGATCGGATGCATCGAGGGAGAGCAGGTGAGATTTGTGGAACGTGTTTCCACAAATCTCTCCAAAACAGAACTGGAATATGTGGTGGAGTTTCGGACGTTATTCGAGCTTTATCATATCGGACTGACGGACATTACGGGGAGTATCATATCCTCTGTCGTTCCGCCACTCAATAATATTGTGAAAGCGGCACTTGAGAAGCTGTTTCATAAGGCGCCGCTGTTAGTTGGACCGGGAGTGAAGACCGGACTGAATATTCTGATGGATAATCCGGGACAGCTCGGCTCCGATCTGGTAGTAAATGCGGTTGCCGGACTGCACTATTACGGTGCGCCCATTATCATGATCGATATGGGAACGGCGACCACCATCAGCGTAGTGGATGAAAAGAAAAATTATATCGGCGGCATGATCCTGCCCGGAGTCAAGGTATCCTTGGATTCTTTAGTCAGCAGAACGTCCCAGCTCCCGCGGATTTCGCTGGAAGCACCGAAGAAAGTGATCGGGAAAAATACCATTGACTGTATGAAAAGCGGTATCGTGATGGGGCAGGCGGCATGCTTAGACGGCATGATCGAGCGCATCTTTGAGGAGCTCGGCTATGAAGCGCCCGTGGTGGCGACCGGAGGGCTGTCCGGGAGCATCGTGCCTTATTGTAAGAAAAAAATCGTATATGACAACGAACTGACATTGAAGGGCTTGAATCTGATCTATCAGAAGAATGTTGCGGATGATGTAAGAAAGGGAGACTCAATATAGAAAAATCAAAGATTTTTCTATTTATGTAAGAAGGGGAGGCTTCAAATGGTAGCAGGCAAACATATCGTGCTCGGGGTAACGGGCAGCATCGCTGCTTACAAAATTGCATCGCTTGCCAGTATGCTGGTCAAGCAGAAGGCGGATGTGACTGTGATCATGACGCCGAATGCCACGAATTTCATCAATCCGATCACCTTTGAGTCACTGACCGGACATAAATGTCTTGTGGATACGTTTGACAGAAATTTTGAGTTTCAGGTGGAGCATGTGTCTTTGGCAAAGCAGACGGATGTTTTTCTGGTGGCACCCGCATCGGCAAATGTGATCGCGAAGGCGGCGCACGGGATCGCCGATGATATGCTGACGACCACGCTGCTCGCATGTACCTGTCCGAAACTGTTTGCCCCCGCAATGAACACCAGAATGTACTTAAATCCGGTGGTGCAGGATAACATGAAAACACTTTCAAACTACGGCATGGAAGTGGTCAGGCCTGCAACCGGCTATCTGGCATGCGGGGATACGGGAGAGGGCAAGATGCCGGAGCCGGAGGTACTCTTTGAATATATCGTAAAAGCGCTGACGCCGAAGGATCTGGCAGGTAAAAAGGTTCTCGTCACGGCAGGTCCCACGCAGGAAAAGCTTGATCCGGTACGCTATATCAGCAATCACTCGACAGGAAAGATGGGGTATGCCGTCGCAAGGCAGGCGATGATGCGCGGAGCAGAAGTGACGCTTGTGTCAGGAAAAGTAAATTTGCGGTCGCCGATGGGGGTGCGGATGGTGCCCGTGGTATCTGCGGCAGATATGGCGCAGGCAGTCAAAGAAGCAGCGCCCGAGCAGGATATCATCGTTAAGGCGGCAGCAGTGGCGGACTATCGTCCTCGTGTGATCGCGGCTGAGAAGCTCAAGAAAAAAGACGGGGAAATGTCCATTGAGCTGGAGCGAACAGAAGATATCCTTGCTTATTTGGGAGCGCATCGCAGAGAAGGGCAGTTTTTGTGCGGTTTTTCCATGGAGACGGAAAACATGGTGGAGAATTCGCGCGCAAAATTGGAAAAGAAGAAGCTGGATATGATCGTCGCCAACAATCTGAAACAGGAAGGCGCGGGATTCGGAACGGATACCAATGTGGTGACATTTCTGACAAAAGAGGGATCGGTGGAGCTGCCGATGATGAGCAAAGAGGAAGTGGCTGACAGGCTGCTTGACCATATTTTGAACATCATGTGAGAAGAACTTTGAAAGCTCATGCCACTGGGCATTTCGCTAAGAAGTACGAAATCTCACATCTATGAGATAAATAAGAAAAACGGAGAACATGTGATGATATTTGACCGCTTCTATCCCGATGAAGATGTGGACAGCGTCTATGATATTGATTTTAAAAAAAGAAAAGAGCAGGGCGTAACGGGCGTGCTGTTTGATATTGATAATACGTTAGTGCCGCACGGAGCGCCTGCGGATGAGCGCGCAAAGAAGCTGTTTGCGGAACTGGGCAGACTCGGTATGCAAGTTGTTTTCATTTCCAATAATAAAGAGCCTCGCGTGAAGATGTTCCGTGACGGCGTAAACTATGGCACTTATATTTACAAGGCGGGCAAGCCGAATCCGAAAAATTATCGGGAAGCGATGCGGCGGATGCATACGGATGAGACGAATACGCTGTTTATCGGAGATCAGCTTTTTACAGATGTCTGGGGCGCAAAGCGCGCCGGAATCCACACGATCCTCGTAAAGCCGATCCATCCGAAGGAGGAAATTCAGATCGTCTTAAAGCGCAGACTGGAGGCGGTCGTGTTGTTTTTTTACCGCAGAAAAAAGAAAAAAGGGGAGAAGGCATGAAAGAGATCAAGGGAACAACCGCTGTCTGCGGGCTGATCGGAAATCCGGTGGAGCATTCGATCTCGCCGATCATCCACAATACGCTTTCCGAACTTTTGGGCATCGATCTTGCCTATGTGACATTTCGCGTGGAAAATGAGCGTGTGGGGGAGGCGGTGAATGGCGCGTATGCGCTTTCCATTCGCGGACTGAACGTGACCGTGCCGCATAAAAGCGCCGTCATCCCGCACCTTTGTGAGATCGACCCGCTTGCGGAAAAAATCGGCGCCGTCAATACGCTTGTGCGCTGCGCGGGCGGATATAAGGGGTATAATACGGATATGCCGGGGCTGTACCGGGCGCTTGTAAGCGAGGGGATCACACTGGAGGACAGGGAGGTGCTGATCTTGGGCGCGGGTGGCGTCGGGCGTGCGGTCGCGATGATGTGTGCCGTAAACGGAGCGTCGCGGGTATATCTCCTTAATCGGACGTTAGAAAAAGCAAAAGAGGTTGCCGATGAGGTTCGTGAGCGGACGGGACGCGACTGCATTTTCTCAGAGGCGCTTTCCGATTATCGCTCAATTCCGAAAAAGCCCTATCTGGTCATTCAGGCGACGAGCGTCGGGATGTTTCCAAATGTGGAGGACGCGGTCATAGAGGAACAGGATTTTTACGAGTATGTGGGCGTGGGAGTCGATCTTATTTTTAATCCGGCAAAGACGAAGTTTATGAAGGCGGCAGAGCGGGCGGGCGCACGGACGATGAACGGCTTGAAAATGCTTCTTTATCAGGGAATCCTGGCCTATGAGCTGTGGAATGACGTGAAAGTGACCGACGAACAGGCTGCGGTCGTATATCAGAAGATGAAGGAAGCGATGAACATTCATGAGTAAGCATATTGTATTGGAAGGCTTCATGGGAAGCGGAAAAACGACCGTCGGCATCCGTTTGTCCTATAAAATGGCGATGACGGTGACGGATACAGATAAGCTGATCGAGAAGGAACAGCAAAAAAAAATATCGGACATTTTTGCCGAGGACGGCGAGGAGGCGTTTCGGAAAATGGAGACCGAATGCCTGCGTAATCTCGCAAAACAGGGGCACGGACAGATCATTTCATTAGGCGGCGGCGTGCCGATGCGTCCGAAGAACCGGGAAATCCTGAAAACGCTCGGCATGGTCGTTTATCTTAGGGCAAAGCCGGAGACCATCTATGCGCGTGTAAAAAATGATACGACCCGCCCGCTGTTACAGTGCAGCGATCCGCTGACAAGGATTCGAGAGCTGATGGCGGAGAGAGAAAGCATGTATGAGGAGGCGGCTGACGTCATCATTGACACGGACAGCTTATCCGTGGAGCAGATTTTGACAGACATTGTCCGCGAGGCGGAAAAGAGGGGGATATCATCATGCAGTTATTAGTGATCAACGGACCGAATCTGAATTTTTTGGGAATCCGTGAAAAACAAGTTTACGGCACGCAGGATTATGATGACCTGCTTCATATGATCGCCGAGAAAGCGAAAGAGACAGAAACGAAGATCGAGGTATTCCAGTCCAACCATGAGGGGGCGATCATCGACCGGATACAGGACGCGTATTTTGACGGCACGCAGGGCATCGTCATCAATCCGGGCGCGTATACGCATTACAGCTATGCCATTCACGACGCGCTGCAAAGCGTCACGATGCCGAAGGTGGAAATCCATATCTCGGATATTACGTCGCGGGAGGAGTTCCGTAAGGTGTCCGTGACGGCGCCCGCCTGTGATCAGCAGATTTACGGGAAGGGACTTCCGGGATACTTAGAGGCGATCGATCAGGTGATCGCGCTCATCAGAGAACGGGAATAGGTTGAAAAATCAAAGATTTTATCTATTTCACCAAAAAACAGTTGAAAAATATGCGTTTATAGTATAAACTAAATGGGAATTATAACGTGAATAGCGGGAGGATTATTTTATGATATCTGCAGGTGATTTTAGAAACGGTATCACCATTGAGTTGGACGGTAACATTTTCCAGATCATTGAGTTCCAGCATGTAAAACCGGGCAAGGGCGCAGCCTTTGTCAGAACGAAGCTGAAAAATATTATCAACGGAGGCGTTGTTGAGAGGAGCTTCAGACCGACTGAGAAATGTCCGCAGGCACGTATTGACAGAAAAGAAATGCAGTATCTTTATGAGGACAGCGGTTTATATAATTTCATGGATACCGAGACCTATGATCAGGTTGCGCTGAACGCGGATACGGTCGGCGATGCGCTGAAATATGTCAAGGAGAACGAAATGGTAAAGATCTGTTCCCACAACGGGAATGTATTTGCGATCGAGCCGCCTCTGTTTGTAGAGCTTGAGATCACCGATACCGAGCCGGGCTTTAAGGGCGATACCGCAACGGGCGCGACCAAGCCGGCGACGGTGGAAACCGGTGCACAGGTCAATGTTCCTTTGTTTGTCAATCAGGGGGACAAGATCAAGATTGATACGAGAACCGGAGAGTATCTTTCCAGGGCATAAAAAAGAATTTCCTTTTTGGGCTCATGGCAATTCAGGCTCACCAAAACTGCATGATAGGAACTGTAAGACAATGAAGAAGATTAGAAACATGTTTTCTTTTTCATTGTCTTTTTTATTGTCTGAAATCAAATACACGGGGGTTACAAAAATGAGGAATCAAAATAGAACAGAATACAAACAATTAACACAGCAGGACTTTGTCGAGCAGACAGAAAAGGCATTGCGTGAGGCGGTAGGCAGCGAGGCGGACATCTCGGTTCAAAAAGTCTGCAAAAATAACGGGATCATACTGACGGGAGTCAGTATTTTCGGGCAGGAGAGGAATGTATCGCCGACCGTTTATCTGGAAAGCTATTACGAGCAATATTTGCAGGGGGAGAGCATGGAGGAAATTCTGGAAGAAATTCTTTCCTGTTACCGGGAACATGACCCGTGGCTTTCCTTTGACACCGGATTTTTTGTGGATTATGAGCTTGCGAAGGAGCATATCGCGTACAGGCTGATCAGCCATGAAAAAAACGAAAAGCTCTTGGAGGAGATACCGTACATTCCCTATTTAGATCTTGCGATCACGTTTTTCTGTAAAATAGAGCATGAGCAGCTCGGATGCGGAGCCATACAGGTGCGCAACGAGCATATGCGGCTGTGGGGCGTTACCAAAGAACAGTTATTGGAAGACGCCAAGCGGAATATGCGGACACTGTATCCGGAACTGGTCTGTACCATGCCGGAGCTGTTAAAGAGCGTGGCAAAAGAGCAGGAGGTTCCGCAGGAGATGATCGACGAGGTCGAAAAGGCAAAGGAAATCGCGATGTATGTTGTGACAAACGCATATAAAAGCTACGGAGCGGCGGTCATGCTGTATGAGGGCATTTTTGACGGACTGGCGGAGCGGTTGAAAAGCAGCCTTGCCATTCTGCCGAGCTCCGTGCACGAGCTGATTGTCCTGCCGGTGCGGAGTGAGGAGGAGGCGGCTTCCCTGCGCAATATGGTGCATGAGATCAATACAACGCGCGTAGAGCCGGAGGAAGTATTGACGGACAGCGTGTATTATTACGGACAGGATGCACGCATTCTGACGCTTTTGGATGAAGCGGGGGCGTGAGAGCGCAGCGGGGAGGAGCCGGCGGCATAAGAAAATCACGCAAATATATTGACGGATATGCGAAAAAAGAGCTATAGTGAAAGACAGTGAAAGAAAGGCGGTTATCATAATGGAATATGAAAAAGAGTACAGAAATCAGTGCTATGATGAGGAACGCGCATTATATGGCGTGAGAAATACGTTGGTGGAGCATTGTGTGTTTGACGGGCCCGCGGACGGAGAATCAGCATTGAAAGAGAGTAAGAATATCGCGGTTCGTAATTGTCAGTTTATGCTGCGCTATCCGTTCTGGCATGTGGAGCAGGGCGTGATCGAAAATTGTACGATGTCGGAGGGCTGCCGTGCGGCGCTTTGGTATGATACCGATGTGACGATCAATGACTGTGACATGGGCGGCATCAAGGCGCTGCGTGAATGCACGAAAATGAGTTTACATAACTGTCATATTGTATCGCCGGAATTTTCGTGGCGCTGTGCGGATGTTACCTTAAAGGAATGCGACTTAACAAGCGAGTATCCCTTTTTTGAGACAAAGCGGCTGGTGCTCGACAACTGCACCATGAAAGGAAAATATTCGTTCCAATATGTGGAAGACGCGACGATCAGCAATTGCAATCTCGATACGAAGGATGCGTTCTGGCACAGCAGGAATGTGACAGTCGTTGACAGTACGGTAAAAGGAGAATATCTTGGCTGGTATGCGGAAAACTTAAAATTCGTGCGCTGTAAGATTATCGGAACGCAGCCGCTCTGCTATGTCAAGGGACTGATATTGGAAGACTGTACGATGGAGGGAACGGATCTTTCGTTTGAGTACAGTGACGTCACGGCGGATATTGTCGGAGACATTATGAGTGTGAAAAATCCGCTTTCGGGGCGAATCCGCGCATGGCATATCGGGGAGATCGTACGCGGCGATTCCGTCAAGGGAGACGGTAACTGCGAGATCGTAACAGGTTATCGGCGCTAAGGAAACACGGATTATGAAAACTTTTTTACGGGTGATATTAAAGCCGATGTCCTTTTTGCCGGCGGTTCTGATCATGATCCTGATCTTTCGATTTTCGGCGCAGACAGGAACGGAGTCGGCGAAGCTCAGCCTGAAAGTAAGCCGGTATGTTGTTTCCGGAACGGAGCATTGCTTCGGCATACGGTTTACGCAGGAACAGTTGGACAAGGCGGTGGAGCAGATTCATTATTATGTCAGGAAGCTGGCGCATATGACGGTCTATTTTATTTTGGCGGTCAGCGTCGCGTTTCCGCTGTATGTGTACGGCATCAGGGGTATATGGCTCCTGCTTGTCGCAGGTGTGATCTGTATTGGCTATGCGGGGCTGGATGAGTATCATCAGTCCTTTGTTGCGGGCAGGGGACCGTCGGTAAGAGATGTTGGCATTGACAGTATCGGGATATTTTTGGGGATTATCTTTACGAGAATGATCGGATGGACGGGAAGAATGACGCTGTTTCGACCGTTGTCACGCAGGAGAATGGAAGATGACGACAGATAGAGAAGAATTGGTGGTAGAGGGCTATCGGTTTGCCAATATGGAGGACGCTGATCTGGCACGACTGGAGTTAGAAAAGATCCGGGCGATCGAAAGCAGAATGGATTATCAAAATGGAGAGATGGTCTTAAGCGTTTATAACCGCGCCATCATGAACCGGACGTTTCAGACGCCGGTTGGCTGTAAGTATCTCCTAAAGCTGAGGGATTATTTACTGGATACAGGCGTGGCGAGAGAGAACGAGCTGAGGGCGGTTCCGCTTCAGGCACAGTTTTCAGGAAAGGTGAAGAGCCAGGAAGGGCATCGGCAGAACGCGGCCGCAGGCGAGGAAAAGGAGCGTACCGTTCCGATATGGTCGTTCCGTGTTTCGCTCGCCGTGAATGTGATCCTGATGCTGCTTGTTGCGGTCATGTTTTTGATCGCGATGTCCGGCGATAATCCGAATATCCTGAATTATAAGTCGAAGATCTTGAATGAATATGCATCGTGGGAGCAGGAGCTTCGCGCAAGAGAACGCGAGGTGAGCGGACGTGAGCGTGAGCTGGGCATTACGCCCGAATATCCGAACCGCGTGCAGGAAAGCGAAGAAACGGAGTAACCGGAAAGTTTATGGATCGATTAAAAGTGTTGGTTGTGGATGATGAGAGCCGTATGAGAAAGCTCGTCAGGGATTTTCTGCTCCGGAGCGATTATGAGGTTTTGGAGGCGGAGAACGGCGCGCAGGCGCTGGACATTTTTTTTGAAGATCAGGAGATCGCGCTGATCATTTTGGATGTGATGATGCCTCAGATGGACGGATGGCAGGTTTGCCGGGAAATCCGTTCCTATTCCAAGGTGCCGATCATTATGCTGACCGCAAAGAGTGACGAGCATGACGAGCTGCAGGGCTTTTCCCTCGGCGTGGATGAGTATATCACAAAGCCGTTCAGTCCGAAAATTTTGGTCGCGCGTGTGGAAGCAATCTTGAGGAGAAGCGGCTCGCTGAAGGAGGAGACCATAAAGGAGGCAGGCGGTATCGTCATCGACCAGACGGCGCATGTCGTCAAGGTAGACGGCAGACAGATCGATCTAAGTTACAAGGAATTTGAACTGATGTGCTATTTTATGGAAAATCAGGGCATTGCGCTTTCGAGAGAAAAAATCCTAAATCATGTATGGAATTATGATTATTTCGGGGATGCACGCACGATTGATACCCATGTCAAAAAGCTGCGCAGCAAGATCGGGGAAAAGGGCGCATACATTAAGACCATCTGGGGCGTCGGATATAAATTTTCGGTTGAAGACTGAATGATATCGAAACATCGTTTTCTATGCGAAAATTATTCTTTTTTTAATTTATTTTTAATCTTTTCCACATTTCGGTTTAAGGTCCGTTGTGTATGATGATATCAGTTCACAGGTAAGCATGCGATACAAAATCTGTGATACGAAAATAACGGATAACCGGACAGGGAGGAGAATCATCATGGAAAATTATGAAAAGGTAGAAAAATTAAGAGAGCGCGCCAATGTAAGCTATGAGGAGGCAAAGGAAGCCCTCGAAAACAACAATTGGGATATTCTGGATGCGATGATCGCATTGGAGAAAAACGGAAAGACAAAAGGAACGGGGCAGGCGGGCTATTCCACACAGGGCATGCCGAAATACGAGGGAGTGATCGACGACGAGCCGGAGAGCAAACATGATTTCTGCGATGCATGCAGGCGTTTCGGACGCTGGTGTGCACGGATGATCAAAAAGGGCTGCTCCAATTACTTCTATATCACGAAAGACGGAAAGGAAGTGCTTGCCATTCCGGTGCTTGTGTTGATCTTGGCATTTATCATCGCTTTTTGGCTCGTGCTCATATTACTGGTGATCGGTCTGTTCTTTGACCTGCATTATCATTTTCGCGGACCGGATCTCAAGGCGGTGGACTTAAATAAAGCAATGGACAGTGCGGCGGAGACGGCAAGACAGATGAAGGACGAGTTCCATAACAGAGAGAATGAATAAAAAAGAACGCTACGCGTTCTTTTTTATTCGCATGTGGGAGGTTTTGAGATGGCACAATCCATATTGATCGTGGAAGATGAAGAAAAAATTGCGCGTTTTCTTGAATTGGAGCTGTTACATGAGGGCTACGAGGTCGAAAAGGCCCAAGACGGGAGAAAAGGGCTTGAAAAGGCGCAGAGCGGGCGGTTTGATCTGATGGTCCTTGATGTGATGCTGCCCGAGCTAAACGGCTTCGAAGTGCTTCGGCGCATCAGACGCGAATCGAATATGCCCGTCATCATGCTGACGGCGCGGGATGCAGTGATGGATAAGGTGGCAGGATTGGACGGCGGTGCGGATGATTATATGACAAAGCCCTTTGCCATTGAGGAACTGCTTGCGAGAATCCGGCTTGCGCTCAAAAAGAGAAGCGCCCAAGACGCAGGGGAGGAGCATGTTCTCTCCTGCGGCGGCTTGACGCTTGATACGCTGAAATATGAAGTGCGTTATGAAGGGAAGCTGATTGAATTGACCCACCGCGAATTCGAGTTGCTGCGCGTGCTCATGGAAAATAAGAACATCGTTGTTTCCAGAGACACACTGTTACAAAAAGTATGCGGCTACGACTATATGGGTGAAACAAACGTGATCGACGTCTATGTGCGTTATGTCCGCGCGAAGCTGGATGAAGTATATCAGGTGAAGATGATTCAGACGGTGCGCGGCGTCGGCTATGTGATAAAGGACAGTGAGGCATGAAAGAAAATTGGGAAGAACAACGAAGAGAACAGAAAAATGATGATCGGAGCATACCGCCGAATGAGACCGTACGCGTGACCTCCATTGCGCGCAGGATCAATTGGAATGCGGCGCTGTCCCTGTTCGGCGCGTTCGCATCGATCGATGTGGTGCTCTGCGTGATACTGGGCGCAGCAGCATTGTATTGTCTGGACGTGCAGTATCTTGGTGAGTTTCATTGGAATATTTCAAGGACATTTCTGCACACGAAGCCGATTCGGGAGCTTGTGCTGCAATGCGGCGAGCCGGGAACAAACGAATATTATACGGTATTGATCGGTCCGTGGATTTCCGTGTTGCGTTATTCGGCGGTGGCGCTTTTTGGGGTGGAGCTCATACTGGTGCTTCATCAATTGCTGTGGGGAACCCGAAAAGTCCGCTACTATCTGCGTCCGATCCGACAGATGGCAGAGCGCACCAGACAGTTGAGCGAGCTTGCCATGGATGAGAGCCGCTATCAGAATTTGGAGGAGGCGATCTCTGATCTGCATGTGGAGCGTCCGGATGCGCGTCTTGAGGTTTCCAACCGGGAGCTTCAGGGAATTGAGCGTGCCATCAATGATATGCTGGAGCGGATGCGGGAAGCGAACAAGCAGCAGACACAGTTTGTATCCGACGCCTCCCACGAGCTGCGCACGCCGATCGCTGTCATTCAGGGCTATGTGAATCTGCTGGATCGCTGGGGAAAAGAGGATGAAGCGGTGTTGGAGGAAGCGATCGGGGCGCTGAAAAATGAGGCGGAGCACATGCAGCATCTGGTGGAACAGCTGCTGTTTCTTGCGCGCGGAGACAGCAACCGGCAGAAATTGGAAAAAAAGAGAATGTCATTAAACAGCGTGCTGCGTGAGGTCTATGAGGAATCCCTGATGATTGACGAGCAGCATCATTATCGTTTTGAGGAGAAGGGTGAGGCGGTGATCTGTGGGGACAGCGATATGATCAAGCAATCCGTGCGTATTCTGGTGGACAATGCGGCAAAATATACAAAAGAGGGAGAAGAGATCACCCTGCGGGCGGGAATCGGAAAGGACGGCGCGCCTTTCTACAGCATTCAGGATGACGGAATCGGCATGTCGCAGCCGGATATGGAGCATGCGTTTGACCGTTTTTATCGCGCGGATGCCGTGCGTGGAAATAAAACGGGCGGAACCGGACTCGGACTGTCCATTGCCAAGTGGATCGTAGATCAGCATGGCGGTTATTACGAGGTGGTCAGCAGACAGGAATTGGGAACGCGTTTTACGGTTATATTTCCGAACGACAAAATCTGAACTGTGTTTTTTCTGTGAACACAATTGTACTGATCCGGATTCACTGATAAAATAAAATCGCATCCGAACCGAAAAACGGAGGGAATGACATGGATGGGAACAAAAAGGGCAGATTTGGCGTGCAAGACTCCATAAAAAAACAATTTGCATTGATCTTCATGCTGGTTTTGGCAGGCACCATTCTGCTCTGCTTTTTGATCAATCAATTTTGTCTGCAAAGATTTTATATTCATAATAAGAAACAGGTACTGCTTCGCACGTATCATACGATCGCGGAGAATGTTCACGGGAATCAGCTGACGTCCGAGGCGTTTCAGCTCGAATTGGAAAAGTTGATCGGACGTTATAATCTGGATATTCTTGTGATGAACGAGTATGCCGTTCCGCTCTTATATACGACAAGCGATGTTGACCTCTTAAAGGTGCAGTTTTTTGAACTGGCACTCGGTCTGTACGGCGGCACGGTATTAGAAAAAGAAGAAGAGGAGCTGTATCAGATCGAGCGTGTGACAGAGCAGGCGTCCGGCATGGACTACATTGTGATGTGGGGCTTTTTTGATCCGAAGGATATGTTTTTGATCCGTACACCCATCGTCGGTATCGAGGACAGTGTGCAGATCGCAAACCGCTTTCTCATGTACAGCGGTTTGGTGGGCGTGCTGCTCGGCGGTGTGATCATCTGGGTCGTCACGCGCAAGGTGACGGCGCCGATCCGTGAGCTGTCCGAACTTTCCGAGAGGATGAGCCGGCTTGATTTTGATGCGCGTTACACGGGAAAAGAGCAGAATGAGATCGGAAAACTCGGCATGAATATCAATCAAATGTCAGATGCGCTCGAGCGGACCATATCGGAGTTAAAAACCGCGAATAACGAACTGCGCAGGGACATTGCGGTCAAAGAGGAATTGGAGGCGCAGCGCAAGGAGTTTTTATCCAATGTCTCCCATGAACTGAAAACGCCGATCGCTCTCATACAGGGATATGCGGAGGGATTGCAGGAGGGGATTGATGAGGACGCGGAGGGGAGAGCGTATTATTGCGGCGTGATCATTGATGAGGCAAATAAAATGAACCGCATGGTAAAACAGCTTATGACGCTTGATCAGTTAGAGTCCGGGCAGAATGTGACGACGCTGGAGCGATTTGATATTGTTGCGCTTGTCAATAACTATGTTCAGTCTGCGGATATTTTGGTGCGCCAGTACGATGCGAAGGTTTCCGTTGAGCAGAGAGGTGCGCTCTATGTGTGGGGGGATGAGTTCAAGGTGGAGGAGGTCGTCATGAACTACTTTACGAATGCCCTCAATCATTTGGAGAAAGAAAAGAAGATCGAAATTCGTTTTTTGGAGGAAGAAGAACGGCATGTGGCGCGCGTGACCGTATTTAATACGGGTACGCCCATTCCGGAGGAGAGCCTTTCCTATTTATGGGATAAATTCTATAAGGTGGATAAAGCGCGGACACGCGAGTACGGCGGCAGCGGCGTCGGGCTATCCATCGTCAGAGCCATTATGAACACCATGCACCAGGGATATGGCGTAAACAATTATGATAACGGCGTGGAGTTTTGGTTTGAACTGGAACGCGCGTAAGATATGGAAGGGGGGTACATAATGAAAAAGATTTTGAGAATATTTTTGAAGACATTAAAATGGTTAGTGATTGCACTTGCTGCTGTCATTGTACTTTTTTTCATTGTCCGCTTGATCGGACAGAAGATTTATGACAGGACACCCAAAGGCGGTATCAATGAGGAAATGCATGTCGATATAAACGGCACAAAGCAGTGGATCAGTATTTACGGACAAGATAGGGACAATCCTGTTTTATTATATCTGCATGGCGGACCCGGTTCGTCTACAAGTACCTATGATTATGCTTTCACGAGAAAATGGTCTGATGTGTACACGGTTGTTACATGGGATCAGAGAAATTGCGGAAAAAGCTATTCTGCTGACCAGAATGATACCACATTGACATACGATCTGATGATGAGCGATGGCTTAGAAATGACAAAATTTCTATTAGATTATCTCGGAAAGGATCAGATCACATTGCTCGGTCATTCGTGGGGAACGTATTTCGGGTGTAACCTTGTTCTTGCATATCCGGAATATTACGAATGTTATATTGGGACGGGACAGCTTGTTGATTTTTATCAGAATGAAATAGCCTTTAAGGAAGAAGCCATTAGGTGGGCGGGGGACGATGAAGAAGGCAGGCGTCTGATTGAAAAATTGAATATTGATGATTTTTCGACGGAATATTTTGTGGCCAGAAATACCTTGATGGAAAAATACGGCTATCATATGTTAGTTGATGGAACAGATTATAATCTGATCGCCGCACAAGTATTTAATCCCTACTACTCGCTTGGAGATTTTTATAAATTTTTTAATTCAGATTTTAGCGTATATGATGAATTTTTAGGGTCGAATGAATTTAACAAATTCTCACTACTTGGCAGGACCGACTATCAAGTGCCATATTATAATATTAACGGCGATAAAGATTATCAGACCAATTATCTGATCGCACAGGATTATTTTGAATCGGTAAACGCTCCTTGTAAAAAGATGTATATTATGGAAAATACGACACATGGTCTGTTAGAGTCAAAATCAGAGGAATTTTCAGCTATATTGCATGAAATTGCACAAAGGGAGCATCAAAATTGATCTTGTAAAAACCTTGTTGTTTCCATTTATCTTTTGTGCTATGATAAAAACATGCAGTAAAAGGCAGGCGGTGTGAAGATGGAAATGAGAAGACGTTTTCAGAGCCGTTTGTGCCGGGTGAAAGGAATGGTTGTCGGAATGAGAAAACAAAAATCAGGATTTCATGATAAAAAATGGTGCGTGATAGCAGGAATCTGCATGATGACAGCGGCTTTGTGCGGCTGTGGAGGAAAATACCCGGAGCTGACGGATGACGATGAGCAGGCGATCCTCAAATATGCGGCGACACTCTTATATGAAAACGATCAAAACCGTGATTCGCGTCTGATGACGGAGGATGAGATGATACTGGCGATGCAGAGGCGCGCGGCGCATGCCTATATGCCGGAGCCGGAACCGACGAAAGCGCCGGAGCAGGATTCGGACGGGGAACATGCGGACGGACGGCCTGAGGATGATCTGATCGGTGGCAGCGAGGTGGTTGAGACGCGCACACTCGCGGAATTTTTCGGATTACCGGGAATTGACATTTCTTATCAGGGTTATTTTTTTACAAAATCATATCCGGAAAATTCCGAGGATGATTTTTATTTCGCGATGGATGCACTGTATGGCAGTGAGCTGCTGATTCTGCAATATACGATCACGAATCAGAATGCGGAGATGGCGCAGGTGAATATTCTGGACTTAAAACCGCGCTTTCGTGCATTCATCAATGACGGCGCACAGATCAATGCGTTGACAACGCTTTTGCTGGATGATATGAAGACAACAAACTGTACGCTGGAGCCGGGAGAGAGCCGGGCGGTGGTCGTCGTGTTTGAAGTTACTGAGGCGGAAGCGGCATCCATGCAGCAGCTTAGGCTGACCGTGAAGACAGAGGAAGATTCCTGGACCGTACCGCTTTTGGAATCGGGTGAGCCGGTATCCGATAATGGGGAAGAAGGATATCAGGCGGCAGATAATTCAGAACTGGGAATGCCGGTGTTATATTATGAACTTCCCGAAGAGTTTATCGAGCAGGCTGACGGAATGTATTTTGCACCGGATTATCCGGATGATACTGCCAATATCATTGTCGCATCAGCTGAAGATGATCAGGAAATGTTCCAGTGCACGAAGGAGTCTTTGTGCGAGATGCTGGAGGATATGTATGAACAGATTTACGGCTATGGGGTCACGGTAAGCTGCACAGAGTTTACCAGGTCGGAAATGAATGGCTGCAGGACACTTTTGGTCAGACTATCCACTGCCACGTTGGATATGGAGCTGGAGCAAGTTGTGTTTATGGTTGAGACCGGGGATAATTGGATGACGCAGATTACTTATACGCAGGTCGCAGGTGGTCCATGGACGGATGCATTCAATGCAAGCTTGAATTCTATGCGCATCGAAACAAGATAGGTTTGTGTAAAGCACTTCTTGAAAGGTGAAGTAGATTATGAGTTTGTTTGGTAGTATCAATTTGATTGAACTATTTAATAATGATACCGATTATGGAAAAGAATACAGATTTGACGTATTAACGGATGATATGATTCGTAGGGCAGAAAAAACATTAGGATATAAACTGCCTGAGTCTTATATTGAATTATTAAATGTTCAGAACGGCGGATTGATTGATGATAAATATGATGAAAGTTGGTTAACTGTGATATATGGTATCGGTCCAACAAAAGATGCTATGAATGGATTAGAGGAAATGTTTGAAAACTGGAAAGATGAGTGGGAATATCCTGACATAGGAATACCTTTTGGAGAAACACAATCCGCCGGGCATGACATGTATTATATGGATTACAGGTCAGTTGATGAGAATGGAGAGCCTCGAATTGTAAGAATAGATAATGAATGCGATAATGCTATTTATTTTGTAGCAGATAATTTAATTGAATTTGTAAAGATGGTGTATGAGAATCAAGAAATTCAAGAAAGCCTAATCAAATAAAAATCTGATTTGTCACAGGAACACTTTTGTAAAAAAGGGATTATAAAAATGAAAGGGACTGCTGCACTTTTGCGGCAGTTTCTTTTGTTATACAGAAAAGATCAAAAAAACAATAAAAAAATGGAAAAAAGATGTTGACAAGCGAGAAAGTGCGTGCTAGTATATCACTGTTGCGGCTCGACCGGAA
>CAMWSU010000079.1 GCA_947176965.1 uncultured Lachnospiraceae bacterium
TTCCAAGACCATCGACGGCGAAAAAGTGCTTGACCACATTTCCTTTATCTTAAATCACGAGGATAAGATTGCCTTTGTCGGCAGCAACGAGCTTGCCATCACCACGCTGTTTCGCATTCTTTCCGGCGAGCTGGAACCGGATGAAGGCAGCTATAAATGGGGTGTCACAACATCACAGGCGTATTTTCCGAAAGATAATACACAGGAATTTAATAATGATTTAACAATTACAGACTGGCTGACGGGCTATTCCCCCGTAAAGGATGTCACGTATGTGCGCGGCTTCCTCGGCAGAATGCTTTTTGCGGGTGACGACGGCGTCAAGCGCGTCCGCGTCCTCTCCGGTGGGGAAAAGGTCCGCTGCCTGTTAAGTAAAATGATGATCTCCGGCTCGAACTGCCTCATCCTGGACGAGCCGACGAACCACCGTGATCTGGAGTCGATCACGGCGCTCAATAACGGTCTGATCAAATTCAGCGGCGTGGTGTTGTTCTCCTGTCACGACCATCAGTTTGTGCAGACGACCGCAAACCGGATCATGGAGTTTTTACCGGACGGAACGCTCATAGACAAGATCACGACCTACGACGAGTACCTGGAGAACGATGAAATGGCGAGAAAACGCACCGTATACAATGCCGACGCATCCAAGGAAGAGGATGAGAACTGAAAGGAATGATTGGTTTTATGAAACCTGTGGATTTACATGTTCATTCCAATAAATCGGACGGCTCCATGACTCCTGCCGAGCTTGTGGAGCTTGCCGTACAAAAGGGACTTCGCGCCTTTGCCCTGACAGACCACGATACGATCGACGGCCTTAATGACGCTATGACTGCCGCTGCCGTGCATCCCGAATTGGAAGTGATACCCGGCATTGAGCTTTCCTCCGAATATCACGGAAAAGATATTCACATCGTCGGACTGTATCTCGATTATCATAATGAGGAATTTCTCGCACAGCTCCATGAATTCCAGCATTCGCGCGTGATGCGAAACGAAAAGATGTGCAACAACCTGCGTGAGGCGGGAATCGACATCACCTTTGAGAAATTGCAGTCGGAATATCCTGACAGCGTGATCACGCGGGCGCATTATGCCCGCTATCTGCTCTCTCACGGCTATGTGCAGTCCCTCCCGGAAGCATTCGACCGTTATGTCGGAGATCACACCCGTTATTTTGTTCCGCGTGAAAAGATCACGCCGGTACAGGCGGTAAAGCTCATCCGAAAGGCAGACGGCATTCCCATTCTCGCCCATCCGACGCTCTATCACATGAGCGACGCACATTTGGAAGAATTGATCGTGCTCTTAAAAGACGCCGGTCTGATTGGTATGGAGTGCATCTACAGCACGTTTACCCCCGCCGAGGAACGCGCCATGAAACGGCTTGCCGACCGCCATGGGCTTTTATACAGCGGCGGCTCGGATTTCCACGGTAAAGCAAAGCCGAACCTGGAACTCGGCACGGGATACGGTCATCTTTTCGTACCGGAGACGATATTGGATGAACTTTTG
The DNA here is from genome assembly GCA_947176965.1 of uncultured Lachnospiraceae bacterium. Classification (GTDB taxonomy): domain Bacteria; phylum Bacillota; class Clostridia; order Lachnospirales; family Lachnospiraceae; genus DLAJ01. The sequence continues at coordinate 1,519 of CAMWSU010000079.1, forward strand.
AAGTCTATAAAAAACGAATGAACTCTCTTCACTATCAATTAGGAGTAAAAGAACATGCAGAGAAAAATCCTGTTCACCGATTTGGATGGAACCCTTCTGGATGACAAAAAACAAATATCGGAGCGCACAAAAAGGGCGCTTTATAAGCTGAATGAACAGGGACATGTGCTTGTTTTTACAACCGGCCGTCCTTTGGGCAGCGTTTTGGAGGCACGCGCTGCACTGGATCTGTGCTTTCCTGATTCCTATATCATCGCCTATAACGGCAGCCTGATCTGGCACTGTGATTCCAATACACCCGTTATAGAACATACGATCCGCATGGACGATGTGCGCAGCATTCTGGCGGAAACGCATGCGCTCGACATCCACTGTCATACCTATGAAAACGATACGATCCTCTTTGAGCGCGACCGCACGGAGCTTTCTTACTACCGCACGCATATCCATCTTCCCGCGCGTGTTGTTTCGGATATTCCGTCGGCTCTTAGCAGAGAGCCTTATAAACTCATCTCCATTCATTTAGAGGATCATGCTCTTTTGGAGGAGCTTAAGAAGCGGGTGCTTGCGAAGCTCTCCGCCCGGATCACGGCCGTATTTTCCAATGAACATTATCTTGAATTTTATCCGATCGACTCCGGCAAGGGAAATGCGGTCAAGGACCTCTGTAAAGCACTTTCCATCCCGCTTTCCGACGCTGCCGCCATCGGCGACGAAGCAAACGATATTTCCATGATCGATGCCGCCGGCTTAGGCTGTGCGATCGCAAACGCAAAGCCCTCTGTCAAGGAGCATGCCGACTTCATCACCGCCAACGACAATAATCATGACGGAATCTGCGATTTGCTGGAACATTTTTTCGCTATCTCTTTTTAGATTGGAAATACTAGCAGATTCCTCTATTTTGAAGTGTATCGTTTCAAGTATTTCCCCGTAAGGCTTTCCCCGCAATTACAAATTTCCTGCGGTGTTCCCTTTGCAATGATCCGCCCGCCGTGCACACCGCCACCCGGTCCCATATCGATCACATAATCAGCATTCTTTATCACATCAAAATCGTGTTCGATTACAATTACGGTTGCGCCGTTTTTGATTAAATGCATAAACACATTTAACAGTATTTCCACATCTAACGGATGAAGTCCGATCGTCGGCTCGTCAAATACAAATACCGTATCTGACTGCCCCTTTCCCATCTCGCTGGCAAGTTTCAACCGCTGTGCCTCGCCGCCCGACAGACTCGGCGTTGCCTCCCCCAGGGTCAAATACCCAAGTCCGAGATCGTGCAGCACTTGCAGTCTGCGTTCAACGATCGGAAGATCCTCGCACGCTTTCAGCGCTTCGTCCACACTCATATCCATCAGCTCGGGCAGGGTATAAGCGTATCCGCCGTGTTTCGGCATGCGTTTAATAAGGCTTGCGTCTTTTGAATAGCGGGAACCACCGCAATCGGGACAGGTAATATCAACATCGGGAAGGAATTGAATATCAAGGCTTATGGAGCCGGTGCCGTCGCAGACAGGACAACGCAGCCTTCCCGTATTATAGGAAAAATCGCCGGCCTTATATCCTCTTTCCTTTGCATCCCGTGTTTTTGCATAAATCTTACGCAATTCGTCATGTACGTCGGCGTAGGTTGCGACAGTAGAGCGCACGTTAATGCCGATAGGGGCGGAGTCGATCAGTTTTATCTGTGAAATTCCCTCCGCTGAAATATCTTTAATGTGCTCCGGCAGTTTTTCTTTTTTACATAAGGCTTCTATGGCGGGAATCAGACTTTCCAGAATTAAAGTCGTTTTCCCTGAACCGGAAACACCCGTTACAGCTATCAGGCGGTCTTTGGGGAAATCCACTTCCAACGGTTTTACCGTATGAATACCAGCGGTAGACAGATGGATCTTTCCAAGTTCAAACATCCGCCCCGACGGAATATGTTCTCCGGTATCAACCGTGGTTTTGCCCGTAAGGAATCCACCGATACGGGTATTTACATTGGATTCAACATCTTCAAGCGTACCTTGTGCAATGATCGTTCCTCCGCCTGCGCCTGCTTCAGGACCGAGCTCGACAAGCCAATCCGCTTCGGAAAGTATATGGGTATCGTGGTCTACCAAAACCACAGTATTTCCATCGGCAACAAGGTCGTGCATAACACCTTTAAGCCCCTCAATATTTGATGGATGCAAACCAATGGAAGGCTCGTCAAGAACGTACAGAACACCTGTCGTGCGATTCCGCACGGCTCTCGCAAGCTGCATTCTCTGCCTCTCACCTGTCGAAAGTGTAGAAGCAGAACGATCTATTGTAAGATAGGATAATCCTAAGTCCATCAATCGTTTTGCGGTACTTTGGAAGGACTCGCAGATACTCTTTGCCATAGGACGCATATCTTCCGGAAGTGACGCAGGTACACCGTCCACCCACCCGATCAGATCAGACAAGGTCATTGTGCATACTTCCGCAAGAGAAAGCCCTCGCAATTTCGGTGCACGAGCCGCTTCGCTTAAACGTGATCCGCCGCAATCTGGGCAGACGCCCTGCCGAAGGAACTTTTCTACCCGCTTCATACCTTTTTCATCTTTGACTTTTGACAGGGCATTTTCTACGGTATATACGGCGTTATAGTAAGTAAAGTCCATTTCCGCTGATGTATTCGTTTTTTCATTAAAATATATAATATGCTTTTTCTCTGCAGGTCCATGGAAAACAAGCTCACGCTCTTTATCAGTCAGCTCGCAGAAGGGGACGTCTGTCCGCACGCCCATCTCGCGGGCAATATTTTTCATCAACGCCCACATAAGTGTCTGCCATGGCGCAACTGCACCGTCATCGATAGATAAGGACTCATCGGGAACTAATGTTGATTCATCAATGACACGGGTAATGCCCGTACCATCGCAGCGCTTGCATGCCCCTTGACTGTTGAAAGCCAACTCTTCTGCGCCGGGAGGAACAAAATGAACTCCGCAAACAGGACAATCAAGTCCTAAATCTGCCGCAACGTCTTTGGAGGGCGGGGCATAATGTCCGTTTGGACAGCGGTGAGAGGCAAGTCGTGAAAACATGATCCGCAGATGATTCAGCAGCTCGGTTCCCGTTCCAAACGTACTGCGCATTCCCGGAACGCCGGGACGCTGATGTAAGGCCAGCGCAGCAGGGACATAAAGCACTTCATCCACCTGTGCCTTCTCTGCCTGCGTCATACGCCTGCGCGTATAGGTTGACAGCGATTCCAAATACCGCCTTGAACCTTCCGCATACAAAATGCCGAGGGCCAGCGATGATTTACCCGAGCCCGAAACACCCGCAATCCCTACGATTTGATTTAGCGGTATGTCAACGTCAATATTTTTCAGATTATGTACACGTCCGCCACGAATTTTGATTTTATCCGGCGCAATATATGATTCTTTCATAGTTTGATTTATTCCTTCCGGAGTCCTTCTTCACCAATAAATAATGGGTTTCACCAATCAACATTATCAAACACTTCGACCCCAAAAATCGTAACGACTGTTCCCTCATAATAATCCCGCCCGGAGTCAAGCGGTGCTAAAGCATGTACCGATTTGACACTGTACAGAATGGCGCGGTACTCAACGCTTCCCCCATCCTTATAACGGAGCGGTACGGGAACTAAGAGAACGACCGCGAGCAATATGCCAAGCACGATCATCACTTTCTTTTTCTTTCCGGAAACCTTCTCCATGCGTATTCTCCTCTTCTATTTCTGCCGGCAGCGGTTCAAAAAATTCCCTGACTCCTTGACCTTTGCGGATGGTCTCGTCTCAGCCTTCCACAATTAAATAACGACCGTCTCCGATTGTGAATACTTCGGATGCATTCAAAATATCCTGCTCCGCGGCACCTTCCACGTCAATGCCTTCCTCATCGAAATATTCCAATACTTCTTTTAAGGAATCCACGATGACCGCCATGCAGTCCTCCAAAAATTCCTCCGCTTCTTCCCTTGTTTCGGCAACACGCTCGGTAAAAAGCTGTCCCTGTTTATCCAAAAATACATCTAATACGGCATCATCGTAAATCTGCATCATGCTGCTCCTTTCTGCTGTACTGTTTTTTAGGGAAACGCTGATTTGATCCGTGTTTTCTTTGATAATGGCGTTTCGCAGTCACCCAATCGTTTTCTCCCCGCCAAACGTGCTTAAAAGCACCTGATACACACCCTTTTGCGTGTAGTCCGGGCATCTGTGATTTGCCGCCTGCTTCACGGCATCGCATGCGTTTTCCACCGCATAGCTCATGCCCGCCGCTTTCATCATGCCGATGTCATTCTCATTATCTCCAAAAACCATCGTCTCCCCGCGATCGATCGAAAAATGCTCCTGCACAAAACGGATAGCGTTTCCCTTATCCACCGCCGCGTCCATAAAATCAATCCATTCTTCACCCGCCATGCAGACCTTGACATGCTCCCGCCAGCGCGGGATCAATTCCTCCTCCGCTACTCTGCGGACGCTATCTTTATGATACATGGCACATTTGATGATCTGAGGGTCGTCTTTCAGCACATCCGGCACGACCTCCATCTGATTATGGTAACTGTCACGAATGAGACGGATAAATGCGTCATCCCTGCTCTCCAACAAACTTCCCTGCGGCGTCGATACCACAAACTCATAGCCCTCGCCGCAGGCGCGCATCTGGCGGATGATCTCATGCGCCTGTTCTTTACGCATATCCGTCACGGAAAGCGTCTCGCCCCGATAAACAATATGCGCGCCGTTTTCGGCAATATAGAGGATGTCCTCCCCCGCTTCGGCAAACATCCTGCGAATGCTATGATACTGCCGTCCGCTCGCCACACAGCACAAAATGCCCCGTGCAGTCAGTTCCCGAAACATCTGTACAATCTCGGGATAGACGTCCGGCGAAGAATCCTTGACCAGCGTGCCGTCAATATCGGTTGCGACAAGGCGGATGCCCTTTCCTATGTCTCTGTTTGTCTTTTCCATGTTCATCCTTTCCTTACTCATGCCTGCGTCTTTCCGCGTCAAACTGTGCCGATCTCCTGCACCAGACGCGCAAGCGGCAGACCGACCACATTAAAATAGTCTCCCTCTATCCGGCTCACATATGCCGCAAAGCATCCCTGTATGCCATAAGCGCCCGCCTTGTCAAGCGGTTCGCCCGTGCGCACATATTCTTCGATCTGCCCACGCGTCATCGGCACAAACGTTACCTCCGTACGCTCAAAAAAGCTCTTCTGCCCGTGCGGAGTTAACAGTGTGACCCCGGTATAAACCTGATGCGTCCTCCCCTGCAGGCGCGTGAGCATCTGCACGGCATCGTCCGCATCCTTCGGTTTTCCCAAAACTACGCCGTGGATGGCAACAACCGTATCGGCGGCAATGATGAGATATGGCTTTTCACACTCTGCCCGATACCGCATGAGCACCTCACGCGCCTTCGCCTCAGAAAGCTCCATGACGATCTGCTCCGGTGCCGTCTGCGTCATGACTTCCTCGCTGTCACTTGTGATCACCCGAAACGCAATGCCGATCTGCGTCAAAAGCTCCCTGCGCCTCGGTGACGCCGATGCCAATATAATCTCGTACTGTCTGTTAATCTCTCCGATTTCCACTGTTTTATCCTGCCCTTTCTTTACCACGCAATGTCACTGTCTCTGACATCGTCTCCGCTGTCAACTCTCTGCTCCGCCTCTTCCGGCTGCGCTTACGCTTCGGAAATATGCGTCTCCGGAATAAAGACCCGCTCATTCGCTACGATGTCTTTCTGCTTTGCCGCTTCCCTTGCTTCCTTACAAAATGCATCCTGACAGCTGTATGCTTCCCTGCCGCGGCGGTCCGTCTTCACATAACTGCCGTCGCTCTGGCAGATATGCGCCTTGACATTGTCTTTTAGCTGCGCCTGTAAAATATGAAACGCCTGCGCCTTCAATTCCTCATCCTCGATCGGGAACAGGATCTCCACCCGCCGCTCCAGATTTCTCGGCATCCAGTCCGCACTTCCCATATAAATCTCCGGATTTCCGTCATTTTCAAAATAGAAGATCCGCGCGTGCTCCAAAAAATTACCGACGATGGACCGCACATGAATATGCTCGCTGACGCCTGGAATCCCTACTTTTAAGCAGCAGATGCCGCGCACGATCATTTCGATCGTAACCCCTGCGGCAGAAGCTTCATACAGCGCCTCGATCACATCGCGGTCGCAAAGAGAATTAATCTTGGCAATGATATGCGCCTTGTTCCCGTTCCTTGCATGCTCCGTCTCTCTGCGGATCAGATACAGAAAACGCTGTTTTAACCATAGCGGCGCAAGCGCAAGCTTATTCCACGAGAGCGGCTCCGAATAACCGGAAAGCATATTGAATACCGCCGTCGCATCCTCACCGATCTCCTCGTTGCAGGTGAGCAGACCTGTATCCGTATAAATCTTTGCCGTCGCGTCATTATAATTGCCCGTACCGAGATGCACATAACGGCGGATGCCGTCTTCCTCCCGTCTGACAACAAGTGTTATTTTACTGTGCGTTTTCAGACCGACCAATCCGTAAATCACGTGGCATCCCGCTTTTTCCAGCTTTTTCGCCCACACAATATTATGCTCTTCATCAAAGCGCGCTTTTAACTCCACAAGCACTGAAACCTGTTTGCCATTGTCCGCCGCCTGCGCCAATGCCGCAATGATCGGTGAATTACCGCTGACACGATAAAGCGTCTGCTTGATCGCAAGCACGTCCGGATCTTTCGCTGCCGTTTTGATGAAGTCAACCACCGGCATGAATGACTGGTATGGATGATGCAGCAGAATGTCCCCTTTTTTGATCTGTTCAAATATATCCGCATCGGGCGGCAGCTTCGGATGAACCTGCGGGCAGTATTCCTCCCGCTTGAGCTGTTCAAAGCCTTCCAGCCCGTACATTTTCATTAAAAAAGTAAGGTCCAGCGGCCCGTTGATCTCATAAATATCTTCCGCGCTGATCGCAAGCTCCCGCTCGATCACCTTGAGAAGCCGCTCGTCCATTCCCTCCTCGACCTCTAATCGGATCGCCTGCCCCCACTGGCGCTTCTTTAACTGTTTTTCGATCTCTTTTAATAAGTCCTCCGCCTCGTCCTCCTCGATCGTCAGATCGGCATTTCTCATGATTCGGAACGGGTGTGCACAAATAATATCATAATTTAAGAAAAGTTTTCTGATGTTCCTTTCAATCACCTCTTCCAATAATATAACGCTTGTAATTCCGTTTTCCGCGGGCAGTGACACGATCCGCGGCAGGACGCTCGGCACCTGCACCGTGGCAAATTCCGTCTCTTCCTCCGTTCCCTTTTTCAATAATAGCGCACCGAGATTCAGCGATTTATTGCGGATGAGCGGAAACGGGCGCGATGAATCCACCGCCATCGGCGTGAGCACCGGATAAACATTGTCCTCAAAGTAACGGTCCAAATATTCCCCTTCTTTTTTTGTCAGCTCCTCATGATGCTCGATCACGCGCAGCCCGTTCGCCTTCAGCTGCGGCACAAGCGCACTCTTATAAACAGCATACTGTTCCTTCACAAGCTCATGCGCCTCCGCTTCCAACAGCATCAGCTGCTGTTTCGGCGTCAGTCCCGCAATATCCGTTTTTTTGTAGCCGGCATTTACCATATCTTTTAATGACGCGACACGAATCATAAAAAACTCATCCAGATTAGACGCGGTGATGCTCAAAAATTTTAACCGTTCAAACAGCGGATTCTGTTTATCCTTCGCCTCCGAAAGAACACGCTTATTGAATAGCAGCCAGCTTAACTCTCTGTTTGTATAATATGCCGGATTCCCGAAATCAACCTTCTCTGCCAAACGAATCCCCTCTCTTTCCATCACTTTCAAATATCTCATTTCCGTGCAGACCATCCGCGAAACGCCTCGTGACGCGAGCTGTCAAACTTCTTCTTACGCCCTATGCCCGTTTCCGGTGAATGACTGGTCTGACACTGTATACTTCCTCAAAGAAATCGGCACGGCTTATGAACAAGCCCTTCTCCAATGTAATGTCCGTCGCTGAATCCACATATAACAACAGCTCCTGCTCTTTCAACTGTGCCCGGATGTTCTTAAATTTCTGCTTATGACTGCGGTCCAGTCCGTTCGCAACGCGAAGAATCGCCGTCAGCTTCGCGATCACCAAATATACGCTCTGGTCGATATTCTCGTTTTCCGAAAATTCCCCGTACGTAGAGAATTCCAAATGATTATACTTCACCACATTTGCCACGATCACCCGCTCCGTATGGGACAGACCGATGATCTCCGTAGAAAGAATGATACTGTAAGAGCACTCACTCACATTGTTTAAGCTGATATATTTTCCGCAGTCATGCAGACGCGTCGCAATCTGCAATAACAGCCGTTCTCTTTTCCCTAATCCATGAATTTTCTTCATGCTGTCGTAGATCGTCAGCGCAATGGACTCCAGCGTATCGCTTCTCTTTCTGCTTCCCATGTAACGCTTGCTGATATTTTTGGCGCAGGCGATAATGTCCTGTTCAAAATCGTGCGTAAAGGAAATGAGCTTCGTGCGCTCCGCATACTCATAGGCAATCCCGTCGCAGAGCGTCACGCCGGGCGCCCAGATCATATTCGCCCCGCTGATCTCCATGACCTGCGCCGTGATCACTGCCGAAATATAGAGGAGATTGCTGTTTTCCTCAGAAATACCGAGATGCTCGGCAATCTGCCTGTTCGTATATTGATCGGCCTGCTCCATGAACTTCCCGTAGCTTTCCTTGTCAACATAGCCCGGCGCCGGTCCGCCGAGCTTTCTTTTTTGCAGCATCATGGAAATATAATCATCCACGACAATGAGGTGCTTGATCGTATTATCCTTCAGATATAGCTTCTTAAATACGGCAAGCTGGTTGTCGATCATTTCCCGCAGCAGCTCATGAACCTGACTCCGCTTGGGATTGAGCTTTTGCAGGCGGTCATTTAAGCGCAGCACGCCGAGACGCATGTTCTGCGTCGTCACAAGCGTATCCTTTTCAAAAAGAGAAAGCTGGATGGAGCCGCCGCCGATGTCGGCGATCAGCGTGCCCTCCTCTATGATCCTGTTAAAATCCTCGCCCTTCGACGCGATCGCCTTGTAATCAAGGAAACGCTGCTCCGAATTGCTGAGAATGCTGATCTCTATGCCTGTTCTCTGCTTGATCTGATCCAGTATAATGAGTACATTGCTCGTCTCGCGCAAGGCGCTCGTCCCGTATGCTTTGTAGGCACTGACCTGATACGTTTTCATGATATTCGTAAATTCCCGCAGCACCCTGCACAGCTCATCCATATTCTCATAGCTGATCTTACCCGAAGCATAACTGTCCGAGCCAAGATCGATTCGATGTCTGATATGGTCGATCTCTCTTAATTTATTCTTTTTAGATATCTCAAAAATTTTGATCGCCAGCTCATAGGAACCGACGTCAATCGCCGCAAATGTCTTGACTGCCATTGCCCTCTCACCTCTTTGTCAGGTTCATGCCCATCAGGTTATCTATAAACTGCTGTGCTACACGTCCCGATCTGCCTCCATGCGCAAGCTCCCACTGATTCGCCTTAAGCAGAAGTTCCTCTTTCGGCATCGTGAGCCCGTTCCGATCGGCAAGCGCCGACACAATCTGTTCAAATTCCTGTTTATCGGGTGCGCCGAAGTAGATCGTCACACCGAACCGGGATACGAGCGAAAGCTTTTCCTGCACCGTGTCGTTCGTATGAAGTTCCTCGTCACGCTCCTCCTTGTCGCGGAAGCTCTCCCTGATCAGATGCCGCCTGTTGGATGTCGCATAAATGAGAATGTTTTTCGGTCTCTTCTCCAGTCCGCCCTCGATGACCGCCTTGAGATATTTATATTCTACCTCAAATTCTTCAAAACTTAAGTCATCCATATAGATGATAAATTTATAATTTCGGTTTTTAATCTGGGAAATGATATCATTCAGGCATTGAAACTGGTGCTTATACAACTCAATAATGCGCAGCCCCCTGTCATAGTATTGGTTGAGGATCCCCTTGATACAGGAGGATTTTCCGGTTCCCGCATCTCCGAACAGCAGGCAGTTGTTCGCACTTCTTCCCGACACGAACGCCTCCGTATTGTCCGTCAGCTTCTTCTTGGCAAGCTCATATCCGATCAGATCGTCTAAATGAACATGTTGAATGTTTAATATAGGTTTAATAAACGCGTGTGAGCCCTGCTCCTCCACACGAAATGCCTTGTGGAGACCGAATCTGCCGACGCCGTATTCCTGATAAAACTGCGTTAAGACCGTTTTAATCTCCTGTGTCGTCGCACACTCTCCAAGCCACTGTGCAAGCGTACATATCCGGTCTCTGATCCGCGTGTTATACACATGACCTGCCGTCTCGCTCCGCTCATAATGCTCCACCATGGAAAAAGAAGGAATCGAAAGCCGCCGCATCATCGTTCCGAAATCATAAGTAAAAAATTCTCCGATGATCTCCAGATCATGCGCTGCCGCCTCATCCAACGTCCCCGTAATGCCGCCCACGATCTCGCATGATTTACTGTACGGGTTTTCATCATTCACGAGAAGATCGGCAAGATAGCAATGCCACACATTCCCGTAAAAGCCATGCTCTGCGGCACAGGTCAAAAGCCCGCTCACGCAGTCTGCGGCAAGCGCGGAAAGCTCTCCGCTGTCTCTGTCTTCATACCGGTGTACCAACTGTGCCATGGACATAAAAATTGGATCCTGCAATATCCCACGATAAATTAATAACTGCTGTTCTTTCATTCTAATCCTCCATGCTTTCAACAATCCGCGAATTTGGGCGTCAGCACAAATTTGCCGATTGAAAAATTTTTAATTTTTCAATCTATCTCCCGCCTATGATCAATAATTTCCCAGTATCTTCATGCTGCGCGCTTCCTCGCGCAGTCCGCGCAGCGCATTTTTGACGGCGCTCTGCGAAAGGTTCCCGTCAAAATCAATGAAAAACCGATACTCCCAGCTCCGCTCCTCGATCGGGCGGCTCTCAATCTTCGTCATATTCAGATTATTATAAATAAAATGCGACAGAATGTGGTAGAGCGAACCGCTCTTATGCGGTATCTCCAGACAGATACTGATTTTGTCCGCATCCGTGCGGAATATTTTCTGGTTCGTCACGATAATGAAGCGCGTCGAATTGTTTTTGCTGTCGTTGACGCCCTGCTCCAATATGTTGAGACCGTAAACCTCCGCCGCATAAGCGCCTGCCAGCGCCGCCTGGCTGACATCGCCCTCATCCGCCACCTTTCTTGCTGCAAATGCATTGTTTTTCAGGCTGATCTGCCTCCAATTCGGATGCTCCTGCAAATAGCGCGCACTCTGCATGAGGGACTGCGGATGCGAATACACCGTGCGGATGTCGGAAAGCTTCGTGCCGGGAAGTGCCATCAGGCAGTGTTCGATCGGAATGATCTGCTCTCCGACAATGTAATTTTCAAATTCCACAAGCAGATCATAAATCTCGCTCACAATGCCCGCCGTCGAGTTCTCGATCGGCAGAACGGCATAGTCCGCGCTTCCCTCCTCGATCGCCGCCATCGCATCACGGAACGTCTCTACGGAATAGCTGTTGACCCCTTCTCCGAAAAAGCGCTTTGTCGCTGCCTGGGAATAAGAGCCTTCCGCTCCCTGAAACACAACACGCGCATGCGCCGTATCAAGCTCCTGCACACCGATGAACGGCAGCCGTCCCGTACTTCCCGCATCTGCAAGCATCTGATACTGAAGCTTGCGGCTCATCGACATGATCTGCTCAAACAGCTCCTGCACGCCGTGGCTGGTAAATTCATTGTGTGCCAGCGCGCTGACCTTTTGCAGCTTTTCATCCTCTCTCGCCCGGTCAAATACTTTTTTTCCGTTTGCGATCTTGTACTCCGCAACCCCTTTACAGACCTCCATGCGCTCCTCATACAGCGCTACGATCTGTTCGTCGATCTCATCGATCCGGTTCCGTAATTCTACTAAATCCTTCTGCATACATTATCCCCCATGATGTCGTGAGCGGTATCTTGTGTCTTTTTCACACTTTACTCCTATTTTATACCTAATTATATGGCAGAACAAGAAGCATTTTCCAAGTAACAGGATTTTTCGGTAACATTTCCGGCGTCCGGTTTTCCTGTTACAATTTTTATGATTTTCCTCTTTCCTATCTGCTTGAAGTTCGCTATAATAAGCTTTGAAAAAGAAGTAGCTACGAAACGCAATGAATAATATTTATGATTGTGCAAAATATACAGTTCCATAAGTAGGCGCTCTAAAAGGAATTTTTTAAATTCCTTTTGCCGTCGGTACTTATGTGCCGTATCTTGGCACATTATGTACCGCTACGAGCGGAGGGCAGCGAAAGCGTGCCTACGTTGGATTGTATATTTTGCACTATCTCACAACCTAAATGCATGCGTTTCGCAATTACCTGAAGTTTGAGAAATTGAGAAAGGTGCGTGTGCTTTATGAAAAAATTACGTCCTGTTCTTGTGATCCTGATCATTGTCCTGATTCTCGGTCTCCTGATGGCTCCGAAGTATCTGCTGAAAGAACGGATTGAGACTTATCCGGAAGACATGATCGGCAATACGGCGGGAAACATTAATAACGGAGGTTATTTTTGTGAGTCGGACGGCGTTGTCTACTTTGCCAATTTTTATGATAACGGTACACTCTACCGTATGAATCCCGATGAATCCGGAATAGAAAAGCTCAATAATCAGTCCATCAAATTCCTAAATGCCGCCGGCAGTCATCTGTATTATTTTTTGGCGGATAACCGCAACGGCTCCGACCTCGGCAGCGTCTTAAAGTCAACCGGTCTCTACCGTTCCACCACAAACGGAAAACATATGACCTGCCTGAAACGCGGCACACTGGATACGATGTTGCTCGTCGGTAATTCCATCTTTTATCTGTATTACGAGGACACAAAGGAATTCACGATGCGCCGGATCAACACCTTGGGTCAGGATGATCAGTTAGTAACGGATTACATCGCCAACCCTGCATGTGCAAACGGCACGAATATTTACTTCCACGGCACACAGGACGATCACAATCTCTATCGGCTTGACACATTGACCAACAATATCAGCCGGATTTGGGACGGCAGTCTTTGGAATCCCGCCTACTCGGACGGCTGGCTCTACTATATGGATTTATCGCGGCACTACGCGCTTTCGCGTTTGAATCTCTCGACCGGTGCCTCAGAAACGCTGACGACGGATCGCGTTGAATTTTTCAATGTTTCCGCGGATTATGTGTTTTATCAGACAGTGGACAGCGAGGCACCTGCCTTAAAACGGATCAATAAGGACGGCTCCGGCATGGTAACGCTCGCCGAAGGCGTCTATCGCAACCTCTGTCTGACAAGCCAGTTTTTATATTTCAGGGCTTACGGCGACGATACGACCATGTATCACTGTGCGCTCGGCTCCGATTATCCACAAGAATTTATCACCGCCAATGACGCGGTTTCCGCAAAATAATCGTTGACATGCAAAACGGATTTTGCCGGCATAACGGCGATTTCTCCGCAGCTTACCTGCATTTATCCTGCTCACTTATCCTGCTGATACACGGACAAATCCCGAAGCTCCTCAAGCATCTGCCGCACTGTTTTTCCTGTCAGCGGATGCCTGAGACAGGGATTTAACTCCGCAAGCGGCTTCAGCACGAACTCTCTGTTCGCCATATCCGCATGCGGAATCGTCAGCTGCTCACTGTCTATGATCTCATTATCATAAAAAAGAATGTCCAGATCCAGCGTGCGCGCGCCCCAGCGCTCTTTTCGCACGCGGCCCGCCTCCGCCTCTATTTCATGCAGATAATCCAGTAATTCCATCGGTGTGAGCAGTGTCTCAAGCACCGCCGCACCGTTTAGAAAATCCGGCTGGTCAAGCACACCGTACGGTTTTGTGCATATCAAAGACGAACTTTTTACGTGGCGTATCTCTTTTGACGCAGAAAGCTTTTGTAATGCGTCCTGCAGATACCCCTCCGAATCTCCGAGATTCGAGCCGAGTCCGAGATAGACCACATGCCAGCCGCGACGGATTTTAACGGACACGTTCGAAAACGGCAGCGCGATCGGCGCTTCCGGCTTGCAGATCTCAAGCTCGATCTCCCGAATGAGCGGAAACGTGCGCAGCACCCGCTCCGCCACATACTCTGCCGCGCGCTCCAATAAATGAAAGCAATGCTCCTTCATGGCACGCGCCATCTCCTCACAGACAAGTCCATAGTGGGTAGAATCGGAAAGCTCGTCTGATTTTCCCGCCTTCCTTGTATCCGTATAAAGCACGGCATTTAAGTAAAAATGCTGTCCGTTCTTGTTTTCTTCAGGAAATACACCGTGGTAGGCGTATACCTCTAACCCTTCAATCCGAATCTCATCCATGATCTGTCCCTCCTGCATCCTGCCGTTCTCTTATCTGCATCCCACAATATGCCTTATATTCTGCCTGTACTCTCACACCTTGTCACATGCAGTCTCGAATTGCTTCCGCCATGCGGATTGCGCGCACATGCTCTTTTACATCATGCACGCGGACAAAAGAGTAGCGCTTCATGACCGCAAGCACCGTTGTCACAAGCGTTCCCTCCAGGCGTTCCTCCACGGGCAGATCGAGCGTCAGTCCGACAACGGATTTCCTTGACGCACCGAGCAGCAGCGGATAACCAAACATATGCAATTCTTCCATATCATGAAGCAGCCGCAGGTTCTGTTCATAGGTTTTACCGAAGCCGATTCCCGGATCAAGCAGGATCCGCTCTCTCGCAATTCCCGCCGCCTCCGCAATGCGCACGCTTTCCTCAAGCTCAGAAAGCACCGTCTTCATCCATTCGCCGTCTACCGCCTCACTCCGGTTATGCATGAGGCAGCATGATACATGATTCTCAGCAATGAGGGATGCCATATCGGTATCATGACGAAGTCCCCATATATCATTGATCATATCCGCCCCCGCTTGAATCCCGGCAGCCGCAACCGCACTTTTATAGGTGTCAAGCGAGATCGGAATATTAAATTCCGATTTGATTTTTGTGATAATTGGCGTAATGCGGGCGATTTCTTCCTCGTCGCTGACGGTTTCAAAGCCCGGCCTTGTCGATTCGCCGCCCACATCAATGACAGCAGCACCCTCAGAAATCATTTCCTCAACATGCCGAAGCGCCGCATCCGTTTCATTCCACTTTCCCCCATCCGAAAAGGAATCCGGCGTTATATTGAGGATTCCCATCACATAGGTGTGCGACGCCGTATCAAATTCCTGATTTCCGATTTTCATAACCTCATTCCCTCCCAACACCATTCCTTTTCTACTCACACAAGAAGCCTCAGATTCTTTTTTTCCGCGCTCCAATTGCATTCTTCCTGCACGGGGCATGCAAAACAGGCGCGGCTCAATTTATCCGCACGGTATAACAAGCCCCGCAGGTTTTTCTCCTTTGCCGTCTCTGCGTTTCTGTGATTTCGGACCGCGTCAATAATAACATGTGCTTCTTTATCACTAAAACCACTTTCCAGAAGGATTTTCTCCGCCAGTTCTGCGCTTGCTCGCTCGTGGGGTGTTCCATCCTCATACTGGCGGTATCTTCCCATGTCATGAACAAGCGCGGCCGCATAGACCGACTCCTCGGAAACCGGAAGTTCCTCTTTTACCGCAAGCAGCATCGCAATTCGCGCCACATCGAGAAAATGCGCCATGTCATGATGACAATAGCGCCTTTTCTGTTCCGCTTCTTCATTTTTTCGGACTGCCTCCCGATAAGCGGGATGCGCCAGCATATGATTGACTCTCTCCATCAGGGTTTTTCCTTTTCCCGTCAGCCGCTTCATGCCTTGCCCAGCATTGAAAAAAATG
>CAMWSU010000080.1 GCA_947176965.1 uncultured Lachnospiraceae bacterium
TTTGCCGTTCGTGCTGCTACTTGCTATGCTTGTTTTTTTCGGCATGTGGCAGATGGCGGCTAAGAAGCGCGCATACTCGCCTTCGGAGCGGAGACTTCTTGCAACAAAGCCAGTTCTGACAAAAGAGAGCGTGCTTGACGCCTCTTATATGAGCGCATATGAAGAGTATCTGACGGATCAGTTTCCGATGCGCGACCAATGGATCACGCTAAAGACCTACTGCGGGCTGCTTTTGGGAAGAAGGGAATCCGGCGGCGTCTATATCGCACGCGACCGCAGTCTGATTGAGCTGCATATGCCGGAGATCGCGGCGGGGGAGACCGCGGAGCGCAATGAGGAATGCCTGATCGTTTTTTTACGGGATATGAACGCAGCCGGAGTGAGGAATGTGCGCGTGATGCTCGTGCCGACAGCGGACGGCATTTGGAGGGATAAAGTATCGCCGTTTGCGGAGCAGCTCGACCAGCAGGCGTATTTGGAGCAGTTTTCCGCGGTATTGTCGGAGCAGGGGCTTTCCCTGTGCTATGTGGATGTATGGGAGGGACTTGCGGCGTATGCCGGAGCGCCGATCTATTATAAGACCGATCATCATTGGACGATGCAGGGAGCGCATGCCGGTTATGCGGCGTATGTGAGGTCGTTTACTGATATGGACGGGGCGGACGGCACACTTTTGCCAAAACAAAGCGGCGCGGTTCTGCCGTGGTCCGATTATGAGACGCAGATCGTACGCGCGGATTTTCATGGTACGACGGCGGCAAAATGCGGTCTTTATGATGTTGAGGATGCGATCATGCTTGTGTACCCGCCGGGGAGCGGCACGGAGCGGTACCGGGTCGTATATGACGGGGGAGAATCGGAATCGGATTCGCTTTATGCGCTTTTGAATGCACAGGGGGATGACCCGTACAGTGTCTATCTCGACGGTAATCATGCCATGACGGAGATTTTTGTGACAAGAGAACGTGCAAAAGAAGCCGCTTCTGGAGCGGAATCTTCGGGCGTGGAGACAGAGAAACGGAGTCTTCTTTTGATCAAGGACTCTTATGCCAATTGCTTTGCGCCGTATCTGACAGGACTATACGATGAGATCACGCTCATCGACCTGCGTTATTATAACGGGAGTCTGCGCGCACTGGTGGAGGAGCATGGGTATACGGATGTGCTTGTTTTATATAATCTGCCGAATTTCCTGACGGAGACAACGGTGTATCGGCTGAAGAAGTAAAGGGTGGTTGAACGTTGATAAGAATAAACAATAAGATGCTGTGGCAAATAATCGTGCAAATAAAATGTAAACCAAATAATAAAAATGGTTGACGATAGGAACGCGTTTTGATATAATGCCTAAAGAGTTTGAGACAGAAGAAAGGCAGGATATCAACCGTGAATACTGGAACAATGAATGTGACAAATCAACGTCCGACGCAGGAGAGGGACAGGAAAAGAGGAGAGCGAAAGCCATCAACGCGCATGCTTGTCTATATTGGCATGTTTGCTGCCGTACTCTCGGTCCTTTCCCAAATTTCGATCCCGATGCCGACGGGTATGCCGCTGACGCTTCAGACATTTGCGGTCGCCCTGACGGGCGCTGTACTCGGATGGCGGCTTTCGCTGGCAAGTACGGCGGTCTGGGCATTGCTCGGTGCGGTCGGCGTGCCCGTGTTTGCTAATTTCAGCGGCGGCTTCGGCATTCTGGTCGGGTATACGGGAGGCTTTATCTGGGGCTTTTTCTTTATGGCGGCGCTCTGCGGTATCGGTTCGGCAATGAAAAATAAACCGTTTGGTCTGGAAATTGGTTTTTTGGGACTACTGATCTGTCATGTGCTCGGTTCGCTGCAATATGCGCTGATCGCGAATGTCGGATTCTGGAACTCGGTGCTTTTGGTATCTGTGCCGTATCTGGTCAAGGATGTGATTTCCGTTGTACTGGCGTTTTCCATCGGGACGATGATCCGCAAAAGACTGGCAAGAGCCGGACTTTCGGCTTAGGCCGAAAAGGAAGGAGATGGGGATGGGAGAGCTTGTGCTTCGCGTTCATCATCTGTTGTGCGGCGTGCTCTATGAAGGCGCCGGTTACAGTGATGCATTTGTTGAAAATATGGATCAGGTCGTGGCGGCGCTCCGAAATCCGCAGACGAAGCTGCGTCTTGTCACGAGTGCGGACAGCATCTGCGCGGAATGTCCCAATGCGACGAAGGATGGCGGCTGTGCGTTAGATGACATGGCGAAAAAGAAAAGTGTGGGCAGCTTGGACGAGCGGATCCTTCGGAAAGCGGGACTTGCGGCAGGGGAATGCTATACGGCAGAGCAGGCATTAAAGCAGACGGCGTCGCGCATTGACGAAGAATTTTTTGAGCAATGCTGCGGAGAGTGCAGATGGTATCGGGCAGGATATTGCAATTACTCTAAATATGAACAAAATGTTAATAATTATTTTTTGACAAAAAAAGACTTGAAATGACGTGAATCGTTTGCTATTCTTACTACTGTAAAACATTCACTGTTTTACATCCGGTATGATCTGCCGGGAGTTTTTGTCAATCAGGTCTGAATCTTATCTGAAAGACAAATCTTTGACCAATTCGTGTGTATGAGAAATCCGATCGACCAATAAGATATTTCTTATGATGGGTAGTATTGAGGCGGGATACGTGCTTTTCTAAGATTATCTGGGGATTCTTTTACGTCTCTGTGTTTCTTGTATTTTCCGAAATTTTTTAGAGGAGACTAAAAAATCGTGCGGTCGGATGACCGGATTCTTTTGTTGACGGCTCCCGGCAGCCCTTTGTGGGTTTACAGCAAAGATCAGGCAGGTTCGCGAAAAGCGGCTGAACTGTTATAGAATAATCAAAGAACCTCAAATCCGTGCTTGGGTAATTTGGTAAAGTGTGGTATAATGTCGTTAGACATTATACCCGCCCGAATGGGCATGCCTTATATTTAGTAACCGGGAACAGAAAGGAGCATAAGTATCAAAATGAGAGTAGAGGACGTCAAAGCATACGAGATTTTGCAAAACAAAGAGATTAAAGACCTAAATTCACAGGGGTATCTCTTAAAACACAAAAAGACCGGCGCGCGTGTCGTACTGTTAAGTAACGATGATGAAAATAAGGTGTTTTATATCGGTTTTCGGACGCCGCCGACCGATTCAACCGGCGTAGCGCATATTATTGAGCATACGGTGCTGTGCGGTTCTGAGAAATATCCGATCAAAGATCCGTTTGTGGAGCTGATCAAGGGCTCGCTCAATACATTCTTAAATGCGATCACCTATCCGGATAAGACGTTATATCCGGTCGCAAGCTGTAATGATAAGGATTTTCAGAATCTCTGTGACGTGTATATGGATGCTGTTCTGCATCCGAATATCTATAAGACCGATTTGATCTTTGCGCAGGAGGGCTGGCATTACGAGTTAGAGGATGCGGATAGCGAGCTGAAGTTAAACGGCGTTGTGTACAGTGAGATGAAGGGCGCGTTTTCCTCACCGGACGGCGTGCTTTCGAGAGAGGTGTTCAGTTCCCTTTTCCCGAATACGATCTATGGTGTGGAGTCAGGCGGTGATCCGGATGTGATCCCGACGCTGACCTATGAGAACTATTTGAATTTCCACCGTACCTATTATCATCCGAGCAACAGCTATATTTATTTGTACGGCAATATGGATATGGCACAAAAGCTTGCATGGTTGGATGAGGAGTATCTTTCTAAGTACGATCATCTGGAAGTGGACTCCGCCGTTGCGTATCAAAAGGAATTCGGAAAGGGAGCAATTCGGGAGATTGAAAAGAGCTATCCGATCACCGATGCGGAATCGGAGGAAAATTCAGGTTATCTGACCTATAACTGTGCGCTGGGTTCCGTCTTAGATCAAAAGAAGCAGCTGGCGTTCCAGATTCTTGATTACGCGTTATGCTCGGCACCGGGCGCACCCTTAAAGCAGGCGCTGACCGAAAAGGGAATCGGACAGGAAATCTCCAGTGCGCTGGATAATGAAATTTTGCAGCCGTATTATACGATCGCGGCAAAGAAAGCGGATATCGGACGCAAAGAGGAGTTTCTTGCAACGATCCGTGAGGTGCTCAGTGATCTGGTAAAGAACGGTATTGAAGAGAAATCACTTCGCGCAGCGGTGAATTGTTTAGAGTTCCGGTATCGCGAGGCAGATTTTGGTACCTTCCCCAAGGGCTTGATTTATGGACTTCAGATGCTCGGAAGCTGGCTGTATGATGACAGTGAGCCGTTCATGTATGTGGAGATCAGCGATACATTTGCTTTTTTGAGAGAGCAGATCGGCACGGATTATTATACGAATCTTGTGCGCGACTATCTGCTTGACAGCGCGCATGCGTCCACCGTTACCTTAAAGCCGGAAAAAGGCTTAACGGCAAAGAAGGACAAGGAGCTTGCGGAGAAGCTTGCCGCTTACAAGGCATCGCTCAGTGAGGAAGAAAAAGAAGCGGTGATCGTGCGCACGAAGGCGCTCCGCGAATTCCAGGAGGCAGTGGATAAAAAGGAAGATATTGAGAAGATTCCTCTTTTAACAAGACAGGATATTGATCCGAAGGCTGCAAAACTGGTCAATGAGGTACGTGATGAGAATGGAACGAAGGTTCTGTATCATGATATTTTCACAAACGGTATCGGCTATGTGCGATTTGTATTTGATATGAGCAAGCTGCCGTCCGAGCTGTATCCGTACGCGGGATTGCTAAAATGCGTGCTCGGCAAGATTGACACGGAGCACTATTCCTACAATGACTTAAATAACGAGATCGGTATTCATACCGGCGGTTTTTCGGCAGGAATCAATACTTATACCAATCAGAAAAAGCCGGATGAGTTCAAGACGGTTTTTGACCTGAGTATTAAGGCATTCTATGACAGTCTGCCGGAGGCGTTTACACTGATGACAGAGCTGATGCTCCGCTCGAAGCTGGACGACAGCAAGCGCTTAAAAGAGATCATTGATGAAACACGCTCGCAGATGGAATCCTATATGATGAGTGCGGGACATGTCTTTGCGTTTGGACGTGCAATGTCATATTTCTCTAAAGTGTCGCTGGTAGCGAACATGACGGAAGGATATGATTTTTACTGTCTGCTCAAGGAATTGAGTGATCATTTTGAGGAACACAAAGACGATGTGACAAAGAAGCTTGTGCAGGTAATGAAATCCGTATTCCGTCCGGAGAATCTGATGCTTGATTATACGGCGGAGGAAAAAGGATATCAGCTTATTCCGCAGCTGCTTGCTGCATCGGTGCAGGAGCTTTATACGGAGCCTGTTGAGCTGAAAAGCTTTGATTGCGAGCCGCAGAAAAAGAACGAGGGCTTCTTTACGGCCGGAAAGATACAGTATGTGTGCCGTGCCGGAAATTTTGTTCATGCCGGACTACCTTATACGGGCGCGCTTCTCGTGATGCGGACGATCATGAGCTACGATTATCTGTGGTTCAATGTGCGCGTAAAGGGCGGCGCATATGGATGTATGACGATCTTGAGGAAAAATGGAGATGCCTGCTTTGTCTCTTATCGGGATCCGAATCTGCAAAAGACCGTGGAAACCTATGAGGGTGCGGTGGAATACTTAAAGCAGTTTGCGGCGGATGAGAGAGAGATGACAAAGTACGTGATCGGTACAATGTCCGAACTGGATACGCCGCTGACCCCGTCGTTAAAGGGAGCGCGTTCCCTCACGGCTTATCTGAGCGGCTACGGGGATGAGGAAATCCAGAAGGAGCGGGATGAGGTATTAAAAGTGACGGTTGACGATATCCGCGCGCTTGCCGACTATATCAAGGCAATGCTGGATGGCGGCAATATCTGCGTTGTCGGCAATGAGGAGGAAATCCGCAATAATGACACGCTCTTTATGAACATGGGTAATTTGATCTCATAATACCATGATTGCTGTGCAATCATAGTAAAATACATGCCCATTCGGGCAGGTATCATGTCTATCGACATTATACCATGAAAAAGAAGGACGGCAGATTGAGCAGAAATAACGCTCAATCTGCCGTATCAGAATGGAGAGATTATAATGGATACACAGTACAGATCCGGATTCGCAGCGTTGATCGGCCGCCCGAATGTCGGTAAATCCACGCTGATGAATACGATGATCGGACAAAAGATCGCGATCACATCAAGCAAGCCGCAGACAACGCGCAACCGGATACGGACCGTGTATACCAGCGAGAAGGCACAGATTGTTTTTTTGGATACGCCGGGAATCCATAAGGCGAAAAACAAGCTTGGCAGCTATATGGTGCATACGGCAGAGCAGACACTTTCGGATGCGGATGTGATCTTGTTTTTGGTGGAGCCGACCGTCTATATCGGCGCGGGAGAGCAGCATATCATCGACCAGCTGAAACAGACGCGCACACCCGTGATCTTGGTCGTGAATAAAATCGATACTGTCAAAAAGAACGATCTTTTTGCCGTCATTGATGCGTATCGCAGGCAGATGGATTTTGCGGAGATCGTGCCGGTATCGGCATTTCAAAATACGAATACGGACGAACTGCTTTCCTGCATTATCAAATATCTGCCGTACGGACCGGCATTTTATGATGAGGACACCGTGACCGATCAGCCGGAGCGCCAGATCGTTGCGGAGCTGATCAGGGAACAGGCACTCCGCATGCTGGACGAGGAGCTTCCGCACGGTATCGCTGTGACAATCGAGAGCATGAAGCGTCTGAAAAGGATCACGGAAATTCAAGCGACCATTGTGTGTGAAAGAGATTCCCATAAAGGAATGATTATCGGTAAAGGCGGTGCGATGTTAAAGCGCATTGGATCGCAGGCGCGAATCGGAATTGAGGATTTATTAGGCTGTCAGGTAAACTTAAAACTTTGGGTGAAAGTAAAGAAAGACTGGAGAGACAGTGATTATTTATTGAAAAACTTCGGCTACCGGCAGGACGACATGGACTGAAAAAATTCCTATAAGGACTAGAGTGTCAAAAGCCCTAATTGAAGGTTACCTATGTCAAATTGTCCAAAAGAATTTGACGAGTAATATTTATGTATAGGACTTTTGACCCCATAACCCGATATGATACAAAGAGTTTGCGTGTAAAACACGTGCAGCTTCGCATAGAAAAAAGAAAACTGCGCAATCTAAGATTATGACCGGAAACGGTCATATACGGGGAAAACAGGGGGCGCAGGGATGAAACAGGATGAGTACTGGGATCGGTTTATGAAGAGTGGGAGCGTGCATGATTATTTGGGATTTTGTGATGTGAGAGACAGGGAGCAGGCATTATCCGAGGACGGGAGAAATACGGAATATGCAGGATTTTCTGACGGTCACGGGGATGGTATTAAAGACAATTCCTGTGGGTGAATATGACAGGCATGTATGCATCTTGACAAAGGAACGCGGCAAGATCACGGCGTATGCCAGAGGCGCAAGACGGCAGAACAATCGTCTTTTGGCGGCGACCAATCCGTTCTGTTTCGGAGAATTTAAGCTGTATGCGACAAGAAGCTCCTATAATCTGTCGGAGGCGTCGATCAGTCACTATTTTGAAGAACTGCGCATGGACGTCGAGGGCGCTTATTACGGAATGTATTTTCTTGAAATGGCGGATTATTACACAAGAGAAAACAACGACGAGCGGGAAATGCTGAAGCTGGTGTTTCAATCGCTGCGGGCGCTATCCAGAGAGGCGCTTCCGCGCAGGCTTGTGCGCTATGTGTTTGAGCAGAAGGCGATGGTAGTAAACGGAGAGTTTCCGGGAATGCCGCAGGACGGCAAACTCTATTCGGAGGCTGTCGCATATACGGTGGAGTACGTTACGGCGAGCAGTATCGAAAAGCTCTATACCTTTGCGTTAAAGGACGAAGTGTTGGAAGAATACAGTGCGATACTCGACGGGTATCGGAAACGATACATAGATAGGCATTTTAAGAGTCTTGAGGTGCTAAGTGAGCTGGGGATGTAAAGAATGCCGGGTGGTCAAATGGTACCAATATCTCTGCTTGTTTTGCGTTACTCCTGAAAGGATAAACAATCTTGAAAAAGAATAAGCTGAAAATGTATGGCATCTTTTTTTCCCTTGCGGCTGTCATTTTACTTCTCTTTTGTCTGGGCATGATATGTACCCGAAGGATATCCTGGGAAGGCGATTTTTTTGTCGATGAATATACGTACGGCGAGAGTGGAGAAGGTTCTTACAGGCGTCAGGTAATTGAATTGCATATAGAAGAGGCAGAAGAGCTACATATCAGACTTGAGGCAAGAATATATTTTGGACAAGAAGCTGGTCTTGACGTGACAGTGTGGAATATTATTTCAAATGAGGCGAAAGTGCCAAAACAATCCAAGAACACACAGATTTCCTTTTCCATGCCGGCGTTTCCAGACATGGAGGAAATAATCTATGTGGTATTGGAGAGAGATGGCAAAGACGGTGTCCGTATCAAATATTCTTTTCAGGAGACCGAATTGGAGGAAATTCCGTTTATGCAAGCAGAGCGGCGGTAGGTGATGGAAAAATGCGCTAAAAACGAGGATCATCTTACTTCAAAATTCTCACATCAAAAATATTCTTAGATGCTTGAAAAATCAAGCTCAAACCGCTTGTCAATTGTAAGAATCTGTGATATTCTGTATCTGCTTTCAAAGCATGATAAATAAGAATGTATGTGTATCCGACATGTGTTTGGTTCCTATGGAATGCCGTTTGATACGGGACGCATGAAAGAAACATGGAATCGGGTGAGAAGCCCGGCGAGTCGGTCACTGTGATACCGCGCATGGAGATTTGTGCAGCGGTTGAGTCAGATACATGGACATGTACAGTTGTTTTTGCCGGAACCGAAAACGACGCATTTTAAATCAGGTCTGCAGCTGGACGTGGGCGGGGTTTTTATACCCGAAAACGAGGGGCGGGGCGTGGTTTACTTTGGTGTGTGATTAAAAATCGCGGTTTTGGCAAAGGTCAGTGCTGGAAACGCGATTTTTGCTGTTGCAGAATGCAGCAGCGGAAAAACTGCGAGACAGGTGCGGTCAAATCCTGTCACACATCAAAGGAGGAGAAAGAAATGAGAGAAACAGAGAAAAAAGTGAGAGAAACAGGATGGAGAGCCGGATTAAGAAAGACGGCGGCGTTGCTTGTATTGACGGTCTTTATGAGCGTTCTTGCCGCATGCGGCAGTAAGGATGAGGGCAAGTACAAGATCACGGTAGAGGTGGTGAACGATCAGGGGGAGACCAAGAGCTATCAGTCCTCCACCGACGCGGAAATGCTCTATGACGCGCTGCTTGAGATCGACGGATTGACACTGGACGGCTATGAGTCCGACTACGGCTATTACATTACCGGAGTAAACGGTCTTACGGCGGATTTTGACGCGGACGGCGCATATTGGTCCCTGTATGTGAATGGAGAGTACGGCTCTTATGGCGTGGAAACTCAGCCGGTTGCGGACGGGGATACCTATCGGCTGGTCTATGAGGTTTATGTAGCAGAATAAAAAAGAGTATGAAAATGAAGACGCGTTCAGATCAAAAAAGAATCATAACAGGCGGTATCCTTGCAGTGGTCTGTATCTTACTTTGCTTTGGCGGCGTATGGGGTTGTATACATACCGCCAAAAACGGACAGGGACAGACGCAAATCGGCGGGGATGCCGCAGAGCATAGCGGCGTGCAGGATAAAGAATCAGGAGCAGGCATCACGCCGGATTCGGTTACCAAAACGATGGATGGGATTCTTTTATGGCAGTGTGCGGAGTACGGTGTTTCTGATGTGCAGGAGCTCCTAGACAAAGCCTACGCCGGGCGCGCGTTAAACGGCACCGTACAGACCTACGTGATCGGGCTGTACGGGTATCAGCCGGGATATGATTACACATGTTACTTATCGAGCGTGCAGGATGCACTCAAAGAAGATCTGGCAGGCACCATGTCCCTGCAAAAATCGTCGATGGTGCTGTCGGTGCTGCAGGCGGAGAATCCGGTTTCCGTAGAATTATTGGAAGAAACGATCGGGGAACAGGGAATGATGTCCTATCTCTATGGTCTGCTGATGCTGAACGGGATGTCGGCGCAGGACGGAGTATGGACAAGGGAAGCGCTTGTACAGGAGATTTTGTTAAGGCAGCTTTCGGACGGCGGCTTTGCGATCACAGGAACGGAAGGGGACGTCGATGTCACAGCGATGGCGCTGCAGGCGCTTGCCCCGTATTATAAGGAAGCGCGGGAGAGTGAAAACGATGCGCGGATTGTGCAAGCGGTGGAAAAAGCACTTGTTTTTTTATCGGAGAGACAGCTTGCGACAGGGGATTTTGAAAACAGAGGGACGCCCAACGCGGAGAGTACGGCGCAGGTGATCTTAGCGCTCTGTGCGTTAGAGAGAGATGTGTGGGCGGATGAGGCGTTTATGAAGGAGGGCCTTACCTTATTGGATGGGCTTTCCCGTTATCAGAACGCGGACGGAGGGTTTTGCCATACGGAGCAGACCGCCTCCAACGACATGGCGGCGTCGCAGGTATTTGCCGCGCTATCCGCAGTCAACCGATCCATGCAGGGAAAATGCTTTTTATTTGATTTTGCAGGTTACGAGAGAGATGATACCTTCGATGTAAGCCCGGAGAAAATAATAACACATGTTACGTATGAGCAGAACGGCAGGGTGAAAGACGGCGGCATGGACATGCGCACGGCACTGATCCTTTTGATATTAGCGGCGGGCTGCGGTTATCTTGCGTATCTTTGTTTTACGAAAAAATACTGCCGCAAGCGGCTTGGCGGCACTTTGCTTGTCATAGTCGTTTTCGCAGCGGCAATTTGGTTCATTCGGATTCAGACGCGGGAAGAATATCTTCGGCAGGATAACGGGCGGAGCGGAGAAAGCCGCATTACGGTATCAATGGAAATTCGTTGTGATACGGTTGCCGGAGCGGAGGACTACCTGCCGCAGGACGGCGTGATCCTTGCGAAAACATCGGTGTCCGCATATGAGGGAGACAGTGCATTTGATGTGCTGCGTGAAACGGCAAGGGTATATGATATTCCCGTGGAGTATGAGGGAACGGCGGCAGGCGATGCGTTTGCCTATATTGAAGGGATTTCCTATCTATACGAATATGATTATGGGGAATTGTCAGGATGGATTTTTTTGATAAATGGGGAAGCACCGGATGTGGGCTGTGGTTCGTATCGGGTTGCGGACGGTGATGAGATCGTCTGGTATTATTCCAAAGAACTCGGCAGAGATGTGAAATGGGATCCCTAAACGATCGAAAAAAGAGTGGAAAGAGCGAGATAGAAGGGAAGTTATGGAGCAGCGCAGACCAATCGTTATCACAATCAAATTATTGCTATTTGCGGCGGCATGCTTGGCAGGGCTTGCTTTTTGTACAATGGGAATCAGAGCATGGTACAAAGAGGGACATGCCCAGACCTTCGAGGAAATGAGTGTGGGGAATTGCAGAGCAGGAAATTATATAGCGGATGATATTGAAACATATCTGGTAAGTATCAGTCATACAGAGGTAACAACTACTGAGTCGGGCGTCAACCGAACCCACCTTGCCGGAGTACGGGAATATGACTTTTATACTGTGCCGACAGGGGATGGACATTATATTCAGATCGCGGTATTTCGTCGGGAAACAAAGGATGCATTGGAATGTTATGTGCATGGGCAGAGCGGCGAGGAGCCGGTTTGGTTTACGGGGGAGATTATAAAATCCCCGGTTGAGTTGAATGTCGAATGGTATGAGGCAGTTCCGCAATTGGCCGATAAGCGTGGCGATGAGGTCATTGAGGAATATGTTGTGAGGGAAACGGACTTTGCGAACAAAAAAAAGGTGTTGTATTTGGGTATCATGTGTTTTGGCATTGCGGCATTATTTTTTATCTGGATGAAAATAGAACGTAGGGAGAGCCGGTCAAACGGCTGACAAGGCGAGAAAGGAAGGACGTGGAATGCAGGAGAACAAACGGCTGCTCATGCGGCTGCACCCGATCACGACATTTTGTTATATGATGGCGGTGTTGGGAATCGCTATGTTTTGTGTCAATCCGGTCATGCAGGGGTGTTCTCTCATTTGTGCCTGCATTTTTCTGCGGATGCTGTCGGAGCGCATTGTGTGGCGGCGTGTTCCGGCATTTGTGCTTTTTTTTGCGGTCATTGCGGCAATCAATCCGCTGTTTTACCATAATGGGGCGACCGTGCTTTTTTATCTGAATGGAAACCGGATCACCTTAGAGGCGGTGCGGTACGGCATATGTACGGCGTGCATGTTCGGCGGCGTGTTTTTGTGGTGCCGCAGTCTGTCCCAGATATTCAGCAGTGACAGGATATTATGCCTGCTCGGAGCCGTTTCACCGAAAGCGTCTCTTGTCTGCTCCATGACGCTGCGCTTTTTGCCGATGTATGCGCGTCAGATGGAAAAAACAAAGGAACAGCAGCGGCTTCTCGGTCTGTACCGGGAAAACACGCTGATCGACCGGATCCGAGGGAGCATGAAAGTGTTTGCGGCAGTCACGACTTGGGCGCTGGAACATTCCATGCACACGGCGGATTCCATGCAGGCGCGGGGCTATGGAGTATGCAGACGGACGCAGTATCGGCGC
Organism: uncultured Lachnospiraceae bacterium; assembly: GCA_947176965.1. Classification (GTDB taxonomy): domain Bacteria; phylum Bacillota; class Clostridia; order Lachnospirales; family Lachnospiraceae; genus DLAJ01. Next base: position 12,614 of record CAMWSU010000080.1, read on the forward strand.
TGGCGCTTCGGAAGGATGGATGCGGCTTTGTGCAGTTGGCTGCTCCTGTTATTCATAGCGATTGTTATTGAAATAAACCGCGGGAGCGTTTCCATGCGTTTTTATCCCGTGACGGATGCGATTCCGCTTGGAGCGGAAAGTCTGCTTGTCTATCTTTGTTATGCCGCAGTCTGCTTCACTCTGCCTGCGGCGCTTTGTGTGTTACGGTTTCGACGTATGATGAGAGAAAGGGAGTAATGATGGAGCTGTATCGGGTCGAACATCTGACGTTTGCGTATCCTGCCTGCGGGTTAAGCGACATGCAGCGCGGCGACGGCGGGAGGGAAATAACGGTTTTGCAGGACTGCTCTTTTCAGGTGGAGGAGGGCAGCTTTGTGATGCTGTGCGGCGGGACGGGCAGCGGAAAGACGACACTGCTGAACCTGCTAAAAAAAGAATTGCAGCCGGTGGGGAGGCTTACCGGGATCATCCGCTATCGTGACAGGTTTCTTGCGGACTATGCGTACGGCGAGACGGCGGCCGAGGTTGGTTTTGTCATGCAGAATCCGGACGAACAGCCTGTCACTGACAAGGTATGGCATGAGCTTGCGTTCGGGTTGGAAAATATGGGTGTGCCCTCGGAGGAGATCAGGCGGCGTGTTGCGGAAATATCGGCGTATTTCGGAATCGACGACTGGTATGAAAAAGCGGTGGAGGAGCTTTCCGGTGGACAAAAGCAGCTCTTGAATCTGGCGGCAGTCATGGTCATGCGCCCGCGGGTGCTGCTGCTTGATGAACCGACCGCACAGCTTGACCCGATCGCTGCGCAGAATTTTATGAATATGATCGTGCGCTTAAACCGGGAGCTTGGTATGACAATTCTTTTGGCGGAGCATCGGCTTGAGGAGACGCTTGCGGTATCGGACAGGGTGCTCGTGTTGCAGGGCGGAAAGCTTCTGCATGATGGAACGCCGCAGCAGATCGCGCGAGCCATCGGTCAGAAAGAGCGTATTTATATGGCGCTGCCCTGCTCGGCAAGGCTTTGCCGTGCACTTCTGGACGGGGGAGAGGAGAAGCCGGTTCAGAAGACAGATGTATGCACGGTGGCAGAGAAGAAAACGGATAGGGATACAATCCCGCTTACGATCACGCAGGGGCGGCAATGGCTGTGGGCGCGTTACGGAGATATTGGAAGAGACGATGCGGAGCAGGGCGGATACCCGGACACTTCAAAGACGCTGTCCGCAGAAAAAGAAGCGCATGCGTCCGGAACGGGAGACAGGACGCAGGAGCATAGGAGAGCAAAGCCGATATTGGAGTGTAAACAGGTTTGGTTTCATTATAAAAAAGCATGTGATATTCTTTGCGGCGTTCAATTTCGGATGAATGAGGGAGAGATTGTCAGTTTACTTGGCAGCAACGGTTCGGGAAAGACGACATTCCTGCATGTGATCGCCGGTATTCTGCATGCCAGCGGCGGGAAGGTGCGCGTGGGCGCAGAGCGGGTCGGGTATCTGCCGCAGAATATCGAAACGCTGTTTGTTGCGGACACCGTGGAGGAGGAGCTTCGTCTTGTCGGCGCAGAGCCTTCCGAACGGCTGGCATCGTACCGGCAGGTACATCCCTATGACTTAAGCGGCGGGGAAAAACAGATTCTTGCGTGGGAAAAGGTGCTTGCTGGAAAACCGCAGCTTCTTCTTTTGGACGAGCCGACGAAGGGACTCGATGCGGCGGCGCGGAGAGATGTCGGCATCCGGCTGCGTGCGCTTGCGGACGAGGGGGTCTCGGTGCTTATGGTAACGCATGATATTGAACTTGCGGCGGCTGTGAGCGACAGGTGCGGTCTGCTGTTTCGCGGAGAGCTTTTGGCGCTTGGCAGGACGCGGGAATTTTTTCATGGAAACAGATTTTATACAACGGCGGCGGCAAGAATTTCGCAGAATTTGTTTGCTGATGTGCTGACTGCGGAGGAGCTGACAGCGCGCTGCCGGATGCTTGACGGGAAAGAGTCTGATAGAGGGATTCCGAGAGAAGCGGAGGATATGTGAGACAGACAAGAAAGAAAGCCATGATTTCAATAATGATATTGCTGTTTGGGAGCATCCTGCTTCTTGTTCTCGGCGCAGCTGTCTTTCGGGAAAAGCGGTATGCGTGGATTTCCCTCGGCATTGCCGTTTTATCCTGTGCAGTCATGCTGCACAGCTTTGACAGACGGCACACACATATCAGGCGTCTGGTATTCGTTGCGGTCATGACGGCGCTTTCCGTGGCGGGAAGATTTTTATTTGCCATGATACCGGCTTTTAAGCCGGTGACGGCAGTGATCGTCATGACGGGAATGTATTTTGGCACGGAGGCAGGATTTTTGTGCGGGGCGTTTACCGCCGTACTGTCGAATTTTTATTTCGGGCAGGGACCGTGGACGCCCTTTCAGATGGTGTCCTTCGGCGTGATCGGGCTCTTGGCGGGCGTGTGTCATAAACCGCTGAAAGCAAGCCGGATTGCGCTGGTTTGTTACGGGATATTTGCGGGCGCCTTTTATTCTTTGATCATGGATGTGTGGACGGTTTTGTGGAGTCAGGCGGCGTTTGAACCCGACCTATACGCGGCGGCCATTCTTGCGGCGACGCCGTTCACCTTGCTCTATGCGATATCGAATGTTATATTCTTGCTCTTGATGAGAAAAACGCTTGGTGCGCGTCTGCAGAGGGTGATCACCAAATACGGCGTGTGAAAGATATGCGATAAGTGAGCGCACGCGGCATAAATTAAAGGTTGAAATACCATACTTTTTTATATATAATAAGAAGTCAGCTAGAGTGAGGAGAATTTGTCGGATGGAAATGAAAAACGGCATCTATGCGTTAAGAAAAAGTGTGATATGGCTGTTTGCGGTGATGATGCTTACAGGTTGTGCAAAATCCGGGCAGGAGCCGCAGCCGGAAAAAGAGGATTCTTTTACTGCGGCTGAGGACACGATCATTGTCACAAGGGAGAACAATCTGATCGGGTATATTTGTGAGGCGTTTGATGAGAGCCGGTACAGTTTTACGGATTTCGAAGAAATGTTGAACGCCGAAGTGGAGGATTATAATTCGCAGATGGGCACAGGAGGTATTGAGGTTAAGGAATGCACGCTTGCGGACGGCATTGCGCAGATCTCTTTATCCTACGCGGATGTTGCGGATTATGAGAAATTTAACGGCGTACAGTTTTCCTGCGGACAGACGCCGGAGGAAGGGGCGCGGCGGTTTGCGCTTCCTGCGAATCTGACGCTTGTGGACGCGCATGATCCGACACGTACGATCACATTGGGAGAGCTTGACGGCGGACAGGATTATCGGATGCTTGTCACTGACGATGATTCCAATATCCGCATACACGGGAGCGATATTTATTATATCGGCGAGGGCGATACGCTTGTGGGCGATGGCGATGTCAAAACCGCGGATGATGCGGCGCTGCATGTCATTATCTATTAAGAGTGATCGGGCTTTGCGATGCAGGAATACCTGATTCTATCAGTTCAAAAGGAGAAAAAACATGGAAAAAACAATGGAGAAAATCGTTGCGCTGTCGAAAGCGAGAGGGTTTGTTTATCCCGGCTCTGAGATTTACGGCGGTCTTGCCAACACGTGGGACTTTGGAAATTTGGGAGTGGAGCTCAAGAACAATATCAAGAAGGCGTGGTGGCAGAAATTTGTGATGGAGAGTCCCTATAATGTGGGCGTTGACTGCGCAATCCTGATGAACCCTCAGACATGGGTTGCTTCCGGTCATTTAGGCAGCTTTTCCGATCCGCTTATGGATTGCAGGGAGTGTCATGAGAGATTCCGGGCGGATAAGATCATCGAAGATTTTGTGGCTGAACAGGGCATGAAGCTGGACAGCTCCGTAGACGGCTGGAGTCAACAGCAGATGAAAGATTTTATTGAGGAACATCAGATTCCGTGTCCTACCTGCGGCAAACATAATTTTACCGACATCAGACAGTTTAATCTGATGTTCAAGACGTTTCAAGGCGTCACCGAGGATGCAAAAAATACGGTATATCTGCGTCCCGAGACAGCACAGGGTATTTTCGTGAACTTTAAGAATGTACAGAGAACATCCCGCAAGAAGATTCCTTTTGGTATCTGTCAGGTGGGCAAATCGTTCCGAAACGAGATCACACCGGGCAACTTCATTTTCCGTGTGCGTGAGTTCGAGCAGATGGAAATGGAATTTTTCTGTGAGCCGGACACGGATCTGGAATGGTTTGCGTATTGGAAAAAGTATTGTATCGATTTCTTAAAGAGCCTGGGTATGAAAGAAGAAGAGATGCGCGTACGTGATCACGATCCGGAAGAGCTTTCTTTCTATTCCAAGGCAACCACGGACATAGAATTCTTGTTCCCTTTTGGCTGGGGAGAACTGTGGGGGATCGCGGACAGAACGAATTATGATCTGACGCAGCACCAGACGGTATCCGGTGAGGATATGTCCTATTTTGACGATACCAAGAATGAGAAATACATTCCTTATGTCATTGAGCCTTCGCTCGGCGTGGAGAGACTGTTCTTAGCGGTACTGTGCGGTGCCTATGACGAGGAAGAGATCGGCGAGGGTGATGTGCGTACCGTTCTGCATTTCCATCCGGCATTGGCACCGGTGAAGATCGCCGTGCTTCCTCTCTCCAAAAAGTTAAACGAGGGTGCGGAGCCGATCTTTGAGAAGCTCAGCAAAAAATATAATTGTGAGTTTGATGACCGCGGCAATATCGGCAAGCGTTACCGCAGGCAGGATGAGATCGGAACACCGTTCTGCATCACCT
>CAMWSU010000081.1 GCA_947176965.1 uncultured Lachnospiraceae bacterium
TTGTATTGGGCGCTACGCCGCAATGACCCGCCGCCAATCAACAATCCGCCCCATTTTTACCCCCCCCCCCGAATTTTTCGCATTTTTTATTGAACTTCTTTATTCCCTTTCGCCCAGCGCCAGCTTTAATTTCTCAAGAACCCGGTATAGCCGGCTCTTTGTTGTGCTTAAATTCAGATTCAGCACCTGCGCCACCTGTTCGATCGTCAGATCCTCAAAAAAACGCAGGGTAATGATCGCCCGCTCTTCCTCAGTCAGTGCTTCAACCGCCTTGTGCAGGTCAATATCCTGATAGCTGTCTTCTTTTGACAGCATATCCTCCTGCACCTCCGCATATTCCCGTCTGTTCCGGCGTACAAAATTGACCGCCTCATTCATCATGATCCGATAGATCCATGTACCCGCAAATGCTTCATTGCGCAGCGTATGTGCGCGGGAGATCGCTTTATAGGCGCCCTCCTGCACAATATCCAGGGCGTCCTGTTCGCTGCGTACATAGCTATATGCCAATCGGTAATACTTTTGGTAATTTTCCATCAGTATTCCGCTTATCATCTCTTCCCTGCTCTGTCTCACAACTGTTCCCCTTTGTAAGGCCTACTGATTAGACTGTTTCTCTCACCATAAAGTTTCAATATTGCCTATCAATACAATTCTTCCAACACTTCAAAATAATTTTCGAATGTTTTTTTACAGCAGCTCGGATCGTCGATCACAATCCCCTCCGTGCGCAGACCGATCAGCGTAAACGCCATTGCCATGCGATGATCGCAATAAGTCTTTACAAGCGCCGGTTTCGGCGTTCCGGGATAGATGCGGATTCCCTCGTCCCCCGGAAGCTCCTCACAGTGGATGTCCATCCGGTTAAGCTCGTTTACGATTGCTGCGATACGGTCGGATTCCTGCTTGCGGATATGTCCGACACCGACAATTTCCGTCACACTGTCCGCATAGATGGCAAGCGCCGCCATCGTCATGGTCTGATCGGAAAAATCACGCATATTCACGTGAAGTCCGGCATAATGCGCCACACCCGCTCCGCGCACAATGAGCCCGTCCCCCGTATCCTCAAGCACACAGCCAAGCTCTTTTAACAGCCCGACATATTGGATGTCTCCCTGAAGCGACCGCTCATGCACTCCCTGCACAAGCACATCCACGCCCAAAAGCGGAGCCATACTGTAAAAATATGCGGCACCCGATACATCGGGTTCCACCTGATAGCGCGTTTTACCGAAACGCTGTCCGCCCGTCACATGATAACGGTTTTCCCCCTGACTGCGCACGCTAAGTCCGAACTGCTCCATCATGGCAAGCGTCATACGGATATATGCTCCCGCCGTGCGGCTTCCTTCCATATGTATGGTAAGTCCGTCCGGCAGAAGCGTCGCCGCCATTAAGAGCGCACTTGCGAACTGGCTGCTGACACTGGTGTCAATTTTTACTTCCGTGAGCTTCATCCCGTGTGCGTGAAGCGTAAACGGAAAATGTCCTTTCTCGCCATGATAGTCGATCTCCGCTCCGCCCTGCTCCAGTATGGACAGCAGCGGCTCCATCGGGCGCTTTGCCATCTGTTCGGAGGAATGAATTTCATAATCACCGCCTGCAAACGCAAGCATCACGGTGAGAAAACGCGCCGCTGTGCCGGCACTCTGCACATGGATCTTTGCCTGCGGATTCGGGATTTTCCCTCCGGTTCCGCATATTGTGACACGCTTGTCATTTTCTTCTATCTGAAGCTGAAATCCCAAATTTTCAAGACAGGACAAAAATGCGCGGGAATCCTCACTGAAAAGAACGCCTTCCAGCGTACACGTTTCGTCAGAAAGCGCCGCCAGCATCAGCGCACGGTTCGTGATACTTTTCGATCCCGGAACACTCACGCGGAACATACCTTTCTTCTTCAATGGTTTTACATGGTAGCTCTGTTCCATAGCTTTATCATCCTCCGCAGCAACAAACTCATACCGTTTCCGACCCCGGCTTCTCTTTCACGCCGACAATAAATCATACCATACCCCGCCGATGCATTCAACTTGAAAGAGACAATATTTACCATCCGCTCCCGCATTCTTTTCCGCGCTTTGCGGAGACACTATCCTTATGAAAACACAACGCACACGCACACACGAACAACTTACTACCATGCTGCTTCTTTTTTTCACCGTATCCGTATCGGGTTACCTGTGGGAAATCCTGCTCTATTTTTTTCTGGACGGTTCCTTTATCAACCGCGGCTTTTTTCATGGTCCGTGGCTGCCGATCTACGGCTTCGGTGCCGTCCTGCTTGCCGGTCTTCTTGAAAAAGTTCCCGACCGCCTCAAAAAACGGCTCCCACTGCTGTTTCTCTTATCCGCCCTTGTCTGCACGGCAACGGAATATTTTCTCGGTCTGTATCTGGAGACACGCCGCCATGTGCGCTATTGGGATTATACCGGCTGGCCGCTTTCCATCGGCGGAAAGGTCTGCCTGATCTCTTTTGTGTTTTTCGGATTCGGCGGCCTGCTGCTCGAACGCCGCCTGCTGCCTCTATTAAGACGCATTCCGCAGACGCTCTCGCCGCGCCGTATCCGCGGCATGAAATTTCTGCACGTGCTCTTAGGCGCACTCTGCCTCCTGTTCGCCGCTGATTTCTTCTATTCGTACGCGCATCCGAACATGGGCGAAAATATTACCTTTCGGATCCGCTGATCCCGTTACACAAATAACGGATTCCTTTTATTTCTATCGGGAAACACTTTCATCAGCACTTCCTTAGCATACCCGTTTCAGCAGTCCTGTAAAATATGCATGCCTCTTAACACCTCATCCTGAATGCCGCGCATCAGCTCACCGGCATGCGCTTCCATATAAGTATCCTCCGTCGTCGTGAGTCCCTGCGCATGAAGCTCCTGCCCGATCACCTGACAGACCGCCTCAACGATCAAAAGCCTTCCGTCCGCCTGCGCCTCGCCAGACTGCCATTTCTGCTTGGAATCCGTCACATCTGTCAGAAGCATCAGCATGTCTCCAATTTCTGACAGAATTGTCATATCTTGTAAGCCCCTGTGCATCCATTTATAAAAGGGACAATATTTCCGGTTCAACAAATAGACAAGGGAGCATGCAGCGCGCACAAATTCGGAAAGCGCAAGCTCAGCCGCCAGATATTCTCCCCTTCGCATGCAGCGCGCATAATTATATTGCCCGCTCTGTGCCATCACTGCCGCGCGCGCCGCCATTTTCTTTTTGCGCACATCCTCTGGATAATAGGCGAGCAGACCTTCCCGAAACGCAAGAAATTCGCCCGCAGGATCCTCAAACACGCGTCCGTTCGTCGCTGCGGCAAGCCGTTCTTCCGGCAGTGCGAGCCATTCCCTATTTGTTTCCGGCAGCCTGTCCGTTCCGAGCAGCCCGTAATAAAACGTCCGGATTTCCAACACGCCGACACGCCCCGCTCCCTGCGCCGTCTGTTTTCGGAGACCTATGCCGTAGCGTTCCCGTGCCGCCTGCGCCCATGCATTGCGCGCATCCTCATATACCGCCTGCACCGCGCCCGCATACATTTCATAGTCCGCCTTTGTCAGCCAGATGCAGACGTCCGCCCCGTAATCGTGATCAGCGGAAAGCGCATCGTCATAACCGTAACACTCCGACCCATGCCCGACAAGCCCTGCTGCCCATTTATCACACAGCGTCGGAACGCGTTCCGAAAGCATCGGCTTTAGGGCTTCCGCATAAAACCGCTCCGACAGTTCCAACCCCTTGATCGTCATTTCACTCATCCTCAATTTATTGTCCCAGCGCTTCCCGCACGCGTTTTGCACGCGATAAGTATTCCTGCCCGCGCGCCTCATCCCCGGTCCGCTCGCAGACGGCAGCACAATTCTCCGAAAGGATCGCATAGCTTGCGTTTTCCCCGAAATGCTTCCGTACTTCCTCGCACGCCCTGTCATAATAGGTAAGCGCACACGCATAATCTTCCCTGCGGAAAGCCGCTTCTGCAAGCCCCGCAAGCGCGCCGCTGTAATGCGCGTCCGTCTGCTCCCCCGCTTCCTCAAATATCGCAACCGCCTCCCTGAGCAGCCGCTCCGCCTCCTCCGCTTTGGAGAGCTTAAATTTGATCAGCGCAAGATTCGTCAGCGTCGTCGCTTCCTCCATGCGCGCATCCGGCTGCTTTTTGATGATCGCAAGCGCCTGTTCAGCAAGCCCGGCTGCCTGCTCATTCTCTTCCATCGCCTCTAAGAGCATGCTCATATTATTGTAAAGTCCGGCAAAGCGGTAATCCTCGGGCGGAATCAGCCCCGCATAAATCCCTGCCGCTCTCATATACTGCTCATACGCATCCCGATAACGTCCGCCCGCGCGGTATGCCGTCGCCGAATTGAGCAGCACCGTCGCGAAATGTTCCGTATCCTCAAGCTGAAGTTCCTCCATCAGCAAGAGCACATCCTCCGACGCCTGATAAGCTTTCTCATGCTGTGAAATGCTTCTGTAAAATCCGATCATCTCATTGCAGATGGCAATATACGCCTGCCAATCCTCATCCTCTTTTGCCTGCGAGAGCGACGCCGTCAGATACGGCTCGACCTGCGCCAGCTCATTATTCGCAAACAGATCGTCCAGCGTCTGGTAAAATACATTCACATCCATTCTTTTATCCGCACCTTTCCATGCCTAAGTACGCTTATTATAACAGTATCCACCATTTTTGTAAAAAATTTTATGAAAAGAGCGGAAAAAGGTATTGACAGCATTTTCTTTTGGTTGTATGGTTAGTTACACAAGTAATGAACCAACGAACTTGGAAAGGAGGACGCATGAACGAATATCTTTCACAGGAAAAGTCCATCTACCTGCAGATCAGCGAAATGCTGGAAAACGATATTCTGCGCGATGTCCTTCTGGAAGAGGAACGCGTTCCCAGCACGAATGAGCTTGCCAAACTTTATGCCATCAATCCGGCAACGGCGGCAAAGGGCATCAATCTCTTAGTGGACGCGGGTATACTCTATAAAAAACGCGGTATCGGCATGTTTGTTGCCGCAGGCGCAAAGGAATGTATCCGCATGCGCCGCAGGGAGGCGTTTTTCGACACATATCTTTGTTCCATTTTGGACGAGGCAAAACGCTTAAACATCAGCCGCGACGAATTGATTTCCATGATTGACGGCAATTACGAAAGGAGTACCAAAGACTGATGAGCACCGGAAAACTGATCTGTAATGATCTTGTCAAGAAATACGGCAAAAAAGAGATTCTGCACGGCATCGACTTAGAGATCGAGCCGAATAAGATCTACGGTCTGATCGGCAGAAACGGCGCGGGCAAGACGACGCTGCTGTCCGTTCTCACCGCGCAAAGTCCTATCACAAGCGGTACGGTCACTTATAACGGCATGCCTGTCTGGGAAAATCAGGCGGCGCTTGACCATATTTGTTTTTCCAGGGAATTAAATCCGGTGATCGGATGGGGCGCTAACAGCTTAAAGGTCAGGGATTATTTAAAGTCCGCCTCATACTTTTTCCCAAATTGGGATAAATCGCTTGCCGACCGCCTCGTCAGGGATTTTGAGCTGGACTCGAGAAAGAAGGTCTGCAAGCTGAGCAAAGGAATGATGTCGATGGTAACGATCGTGATCGCGCTTGCAAGCAAGTCGGACATCACGTTCCTCGACGAGCCCGTTGCGGGTTTGGACGTGATCGCCCGCGATGCTTTTTATCGGGAGCTTCTTGACGACTATACCGAAACGGGGCGTACGTTCCTCATCTCCACACACATCATCGAGGAGGCGGAGAGCCTGTTCGAGGAGACCATCTTCCTAAACGATGGCCGGACTCTTTTGAAAGAGTCCACGCAGACGCTCTTAGAACGCGCCGTTCATATCAGCGGCAAGGCAGAGGACGTGGACGCAGCGACGGCGGGGCTCTCCGTATATCACCCCGAAAAGCTCGGCAGGAGCAAGGGCGTGACCGTTCTTCTGAAGGAGGGACAGCAGATCGCCGATGGCTTTGACATAAGCCGCCAGAGCGTCAATCTGCAAAATCTGCTGATTGCGCTGTGCGGAAAGGAACCGCAGCCCCATAGCGCGGATGTTTCGGTTGGCAACACGGAGGATTCTTTATGAAAGGCTTTTCACGCTCTATCCGCTATTTCAGCATCATGGCGGCACAATATATCGGGCTTTGCTTCCTTGCGGCGGCCATATGCTTCCTGATTCGATATGTGCTGCGGCCTGAGAACTTCGACGGGGTGTCTTTCCTCATCATGATTTTACTGATCCTGTGCTTCTTTATTGCAACACTCAGCATGGGGCACTATCTGGTCATTCCGCCGATCGTGCTTTCCTGCAGCGGTACGCGAAGACATATTTTTTGGGGAACACAGTGGATGATGCTGTTGATCGTTTCCGCCATTTTGGTGCTGTCAGGAATTTACTGCATGCTTTTCACGGATCTTAGCGGACTTGAATTCCTAACGCTGCTGCCCTCCTTCATCGGGCTCTTTTGCATTGCCGTCGGAGTGGGTGCGCTGCTTGGCGGACTCGTCCTGTGTTTTGGCAGAGCCGCTGCGATTGTCGTGAGTATCTCTTCGGGGTTGTTCGGCGGAGTCGTCGGTTTTTGTTCCGTTGCGCTGTTTTCTGAATCGAGCTTTCTATTCTCCATCATCAGGCCGATCGGAGACGGCGTGCCTTATTTACTGCTTTGGGGGCTGCTCATCCTGCTTTCCGGCAGCGTCGTCATCCGTTATGTGATCCTTCATAAATCTGCGGTCACTCGATAAAAAAGAACTCAAAGGAGCTCTGGTGCCATGAAAAGAACATTGCTTCCCATGCTCCGGCAGGGAATCCCTTTTTACATTACAACCTTTTTCTTTGTCTTCGGCTTCGGTCTGTTTGGTACGATTTTATTTGAAGTGACCATGCGCCTTTCCGAGGTCAAAGCCGAAAATCCCCAAACGTTTGAAATGGCATTTTTGATGTCGGTGATCGCTTTTATGGGTGTCATTTTCCTCTTTGCCATGCAGATTGTCCAGCGGAGCTTTCAGACTGCCGTCGGCATGAGCTGCACGCGAAAAAGTTTTTTTGCCGGGAGCATACTCTGCGCCCTCGTTTCTTCGATATTCGGGGTTGCTGCCCTTTTCATCGTCTCGCTGACTGAACAGCTCAGACTGCGATACTGGTGGAGCGAATACCCCTGTGAAAGCAGATACCTCGAATCCCTTACCCCGGCAGTGTTGTTCTTTTTTATGATTGCCTTTGTCGTGCTGTCACAGCTCATCGGCGTGTTGTTCTTACGTTTTGGCAAGCTTGCTTTCTGGGTGCTGTGGCTCACATGGATGATCGGCTGTTTTATCATCCCGCGCGTCAAAGACGATATGGATGAAAAACGGGATACTGTATTTTCCGGCATCGGTCATATAATCGGGCAGATCGTCACCGGACTTCCGCTTTTCGCATGGCTTTTGATCGGAACCGCTTTTTTGGCTGTGCTCCTGCTCATCAGCTACCGCATACTGATGCGCCAGCAGGTGGCATAGTAATTCTTCTTGTTTGTATTGCGGGGACGCCCGCTTACACATTACTTTTTAGGAAAGGATGAAATTTATGAGTCTTGTAGTAAAAAATCTTTCAAAAAAATACGGGGATAAAACCGTACTTGAAAACCTGAATTTTACCATGGAAAAGCCGGGTGTTTACGCGCTGCTCGGCACAAACGGCGCAGGTAAGACCACTTCCATCCGCATGATGCTCGGTATGCTCTCCAAAAACACGGGCGAAGTGCTTTGGAACGGAAAGCCGCTTGACACCGCAACCTGCAATGTCGGCTATCTCGCCGAGGAACGCGGTCTGTATCCCAAATATGCGCTCATGGATCAGTTGATCTATTTTGCCGGACTGCGCGGCGTCTCCAAGTCGGAAGCAAAAAAACGCATCAAGTATTGGGCTGCCCGTCTTGAGGTAGAGGAATATCTTTATCCGAACGCTTCTGCGGATACTTCAGATGCGCAGGGCGGATCGGGTAATGCACGCAAAAGGGTAAAAAAGAACAAACCGAAGATTGCCGATCAGCTGTCCAAGGGAAATCAGCAGAAGATCCAGTTTATGACCGCTTTGATCTCCAATCCGGAGCTGCTGATCTTAGACGAGCCGCTCTCCGGTCTTGACCCTGTCAACACCGATTTATTCAAAAATATCATCCGCGAGGAAATTGCAGCGGGCAAATATTTGATCATGTCAAGTCACCAGATGGCGACCGTCGAGGAGTTCTGTACCGACATTACCATTCTCGACCACTCAAAGGTTGTCCTGCAGGGTAACCTGAACGACATCAAAAAGAGCTACGGCCGCGTCAATCTCGCGCTCAAGGTCGAGCAGGACATCGCGCCCTATATCAAGCGCGCAGGTGTCACGCTTCTGACGGAAAAAGAACATGAATACCAGTTGAAAGTAACCGGTGAGGCACAGGCGAACGAGCTGCTCTCCATGCTGATCGCAGATCACATTCCGGTCATTACCTTTGACCTGCGCGAGCCGTCCTTACATGAAATCTTTGTTGAAAAAGTAGGTGGTGATGCTCATGAAACAGTATAAAGAACAATTGACAGGAACCGGCATGGTCTATCGTTTTACCCTGCAGCAGTTCCTGAAAAATAAAGCAAATATGATATCACTTGTGATCATGATCCTGTTTGCCATGGGCTCCGTGCCCGTTACGTCCCTCATAAACGGCGGCAGCAACAAGGAAGGGCATTCGGAAATCTCTAACGTTTACTTTAGCGACTGTACCGAACCGTATGCCCTAACCTATACCGATCTGCAGAATGCGGCTGCTACCGGTACATTCTGGACAGAGACAGCGTTTCACGGTACGGACGATATGACATCCGGCGAAGGTCAAAACGCACCCGCCCCGCGCGATGTCTATGCCGCGATCACCTTTGATCCCCAAACGGGCATGTATCAGCTATCCATTATCGCTGCGGAGGATACGGAGCTGTCGGATGAGGATTTGGCCACACTCAGCACCTTCCTCATGGAGCAATTTGATCAGGTGCGCTACCGCACGCTGAATATCTCCGATGAACAGCTTGCCTTTGTCATGGGTTCCTGGGAATCCGACACGCAGTCGTTTGATTCTTATTTAGAGGATGAGAACCGCTTCGATACCCAATACATCGTACAGCTCATTTACTCCATCGTCGTTATGATGGTGAGCGTGCTCTCCGTATCCTATATTATAAGAACCGTTATTGAAGAGAAGGCTTCCAAGCTCATTGAGCTTTTGATGGTAAGCGTAAAGCCGCTTGCCCTGATCGTCGGCAAGATCCTTGCCGCCATGACCTATGTGCTTATAACTATGGGCGGCATGGTGCTCGGCTATGTCTTATCCCGCGCTGTATGCAGCCAGTTTATGACGGTTGCCCCGCTGACGGATATGTTTGCCGGTGGCTTCACGTTTTCCGGCAGTTTGACGAACATGAGCATCGTTTTTGTGATCGCCGTCGTGATCTCCCTGTTGCTCGCGTTCTTAACGTTCGCGATCATCGCGGGACTCTCGGCAACGGGCTGCTCCTCCACGGAGGATACGGAAAGCGCAACGATGGGCGTGACGCTCCTGATCATGGCAGGCTATATGATCTCCATCATCGCGAGCTCAAGCGGCAGCACGGCTCTCGCTTATGCGACAAGCATCATCCCTGTCGTATCCGTATTCTGTGCGCCGATCCATTATATGATGGGGACGGTCGGCATCGGTGTATTGATCGTTTCCTGGGTACTGCAGGCCGCCGTGGTCATCCTTCTTGCCATATTCTGCGCAAGGATTTATACCAGTCTGCTCATGCACCGCGGAACCCGCGTAAAGCTTACCGCCATGCTTTCTATGGCAAAAACATCCTCAGCAAAGGGGGTACAATAATATGAAAATCAGTCAGGCAAACGCGACAAAACAAGTATTCTCTTTTACGCTGACACAACAGCTGAACGCAAAGAGCTATCGTACGATCACGATCCTGCTCGCAGTCATATTCTTCCTGCTTCCGGCCGTCATCATGCCCTGTGTGGAAGCGTTCGGAAAACACAGCGCAAAGGCGGACGAACCATCGCCTGTGACGGAAGTCTATGTTGTGGACAACACACCCGTCTCCGTGGACTTTAATTTCTTAAGTCAAATGGGAAACGTCCGCTTCTCCGGTATTTCGTATATCGACTGCGGGGAAGATCTTGACCATGCAAAGGAGCTTGCCGACGCAAATCCGACAAGCCTGATCCTTGCGATCGACGCACGTAATGATGCAGCTTCGGCAAATGCCGAATATGCCGAGGGCGTTACTATGCCTGCGGCGGAAAGCGGAACATATCGTTTCAACCTGCTTCGCACGGATGAATGCGATATTTCAAAGAATGATGCGAGAGCGCTCGAGGATTATATCAACCTGTACTTCCGCCTTGTACTCAGCGAAAAGGCAGGTATTTCCTATGAAACGCTTGCCGCGCTTTCCGTTCCGGTCGTGTCACAGACAATGCATGTGACCGCGGACGGGCTGCCGGCAGAAGATGAGAATCAGGATCCCGACGATCCCTTGACGGCAATAAAGCCGGCGTTATCCATGTTTCTTCCTTATGTGAATATGATGCTGCTTTACTTCCTTGTTCTTTTCTACGGACAGGGTGTGGCAAACTGCGTGATCATGGAAAAGACCTCAAAGCTGATGGACACCTTTTTAGTTTCCGTCAAACCTGCCGCAATGGTATTCGGCAAAGTATTCGCGATCATCACTGCAAGCGTCCTCCAGTTTGTCCTTTGGATCGCAGCGTTGGTCGGGGGCTTTGCAGCCGGCTCCGCACTCGTAAAAATGATCAATCCGCAATCGGATATGGTGCTGCTCGCCTTCTTTGACCTGCTCGGTGATGTGTCGGGCATGTTCACGGTTCCGGGTGTGATCCTCGCCCTGCTCATGGTCATCGGTGCTTTCGCGCTCTATTGCGGACTTGCCGCGATCGGAGGCTCTCTTGCAAGCAAGCCGGAGGACTTATCCTCGACGAACGGCCTGTTTACGCTTGTCCTGATCGCCAGCTTCTTCGCGGTGATCTCATCCGGTGCCGTAACGGGAAATATGCCGGAGGCCGCCGCATGGTATGACTATGTACCGTTTACGTCGATCTTGGTGACGCCGAGCCGCGTGCTTTTAGGCTACGTCTCCATTCCGACCGCGTGCATCTCACTTGCTCTCGTACTCGCTTGCGTTGTCCTCTGTCTGGCCGCTGCCGGTAAGGTGTACCGCATGATGTCGCTATATAAGGGCAATCCGCCCAAGCCTGCGGCGCTCATCGGGATGCTGAAGAATAAATAGTAAAAAAGAACGCTGCGCGTTCTTTCGAAGACAAAGAAGTTTTCCTATAAAAATATAAAAAAACGGGATATGCGGCAGAAAGCTGTATATCCCGCTTTTTTATAAAATCTATTCCTGTCCTGAACCGGGATTCACTGTGCACCATTCCCATTCTGCACCAGCTCCCAAAACTTTCTGATTTCAATGGGTCTTGAGTAATAATATCCCTGGAACCATGTTGCCTGATACTTCCGCAGATAATTCTGTAATTCCTCTGTTTCCACACCTTCCAGACAGGTACTCATGCCGGAGCTGTTGGCAAATTCTACAATTGATTTGACCATGGCCTGTTTTTTGGCGTCTTCCGTGATCCCACGGATGAAACTCATATCCAGTTTAATTTCGTCCATCGGCGCATATAGCACAATCCCGGAGGATGCGCTCCCGGTTCCGTAATCATCCATCGCCATGCGGATTCCATGCCCTTGAAAAAATTCCACTTCTCTTTTTATCACATCTAACGGCATGTCTCTGCATCGTTCCGTCAGCTCCATGCACAGATGGCCGGCCGGAAATCCTGTCTGTTCCAGAATGCGCAGCACTTCCGCGCGAAATTCCTCCCGCTCCATCTGTCTTGCCGACACATTGACATTCAGCACAAACTCCGGTAAGAGAGCAAGCAGTCCTACCGTTTCCCGCAACGCCGTTTTCAGCACATAGTTGCCGAGTTCATACATCCCGGGATCTGTTTCCATCCATTCGATGAACATACCGGGGGGCACAGTTCCATAAGGTTCTCTGCGCCATCTGACCAGCGCTTCCGCGCCTGCGATGCGCCCCGTTCCGGAAGCCACGATCGGCTGGTACTCTACATAGAATCCGTCACAGCCTCCCCTGACCGACTGATGGATGATTTTCATCAATTCCAGATTGACACTGTTTGACGTACACACTTCATCATTAAAAATGATCAGTTTTCCCTGATGCTCTGTTTCCGAATGTCCCAGCGCATAAGCTGCCTTAGAGCTGAAAGCATCCGCTTTTCCGTCATACTGCTCGATCAAGATTGCTCCTGCGCATATTTTAAGGGTAATCTGCCTGTTATTCACCTGAATGCCCTTTGCCAGCTTGTCCCTGAGCGCCTGTTCAAAATTCAGCAGTCCCTCCCTGCCGCATTTCCTTAGGATAAACCCGAATTTCGGGCCGTCAAGACGGTAAACCGCGCTGTTCTCGTCCATCATATAAATCAACTGCAGCGCCGTTTCTTTCAGGATCTGGTTGGTAAAATCCGTGCCGTAAATGATATTGAGATTATTAAACCGTTCCAGCTTGATCATTAACACGGCAAACGGTTCTTTTTTTCCGATCTCGATCTCAAGGTCTGCCGTAAATCTTGCATGAGAGTATAAATCCGTCAGGGCGTCAATTCTTGGCAGGACATTTTCATTATGCATCAGAACGAGCAGATACGTTTCCGCATTCTTTTCATCCCGCACAATATCCGTATGGAAGCTGAACATATGATATTCACCGGAAGTCCCTTTCATCCGGACGCACAATTCCCGATCCAGATCGATCCCCCGTATCCGTTTGGGCAGCTCCTCCTCGTACTCCCACAGATCATCCGGATGGATCAGATCACGCATGATCTCATAATGATCCGGAATATAGGTATCCTGTATCCCGAAGTAGGCCTTGGCTGTCTCTGAAAACCATGCACGGTTCTGGTCTAAATGCAGCATATAAATGTAGGTATCGTCCGCCAGCATATTGAATTTGTTCAATACCGAATCTATGTAACTTGCGTTATCCTGCCAAAATTCCGTTTCGCCCATGTATGTACCCCCCATTCGTATCATTTCCCCATAGAGCCTTGACGCAAAAGTTGAAGCAGTCCTAACATTTTCACTTCAAAGAAAAAACGTTCGACTACCGAGCATATATTTTAATCATTTGCTTCCCTGTACATTTACTCGCTCTGCTTTTCTTTCATCTGTAAATAAAACATGCTTTTTTGTATTTCAATTTCTTTTCGCAATTCTTCTTCTGTCGGTAAATACAATTTATATTTTGATGCAAACAACTGCTCATTGCCATGAAGAACCGAATACCTTGCAATATCTTCATCCGTTTCCGTACACAGCACGATCCCCAATGTTGGATTATCATCTTCGCCTTTCTTCAATTCATCATACATGCGAATATACATATCCATCTGACCTACATCCTGATGTGTAATCTTGTCCGTTTTCAAATCAATCAGGACAAAGCACTTCAAAATGTAATTGTAAAATACAAGGTCTATGAAATAGTCCTCTTTCTCCGTCTTTATATGCTGCTGGCGAGCCACAAAAGCATAGCCCTTTCCCATTTCCATCAAAAATTTCTGAATATTAGAAATAATGCTGGTTTCCAAGTCCGTTTCAGTAAAATCTGTATTGGATGACAACCCAAGAAATTCCGCTATAACAGGATTTTTAATAAACTCCAGCTTATCTTTTTGAAACTCAGCTGTTTTTTCAAGCATTTCCTGTTGGACCAATTCCTTATGCTGAGACTGTAGTAAGCGGTAGTAATATTGTGCGTTGATATTACGCTGTAAAGTTCGAACACTCCATGACTGCTCATGTGCTTCTTTCTCATACCAGCTGCGAGCAGTGGAATCTGCAACCTGTAATAACACGCGATAATGAGACCACGACAACCGTATATGAGATTGTCGACACACTGTGTCGACAATCTGAGGAAACTCTTTATAGAAACGCAGACAATGATAAAGATTACTGCGGTCATAACCTTTTCCAAATTGCGCTGTCAGTTCTTTGGACAATTTTTTAATAATATTTGCACCATACTCAGCGCGGTCTGAACCGTCAATCTCTTCCTCTGCAATTCGATAGCCAATCAGCCAGTTTCTTTGTGACAGAATGGTATCTACTGCGTGATAAGCTTGCCGCCTGGAAGACTCTATGATGTTTTGGATATCGGTTAATATATTTTCTGATTTCTGATAAATGCTCATAATATCAGTATTTTCCGTTTTTATTGGTTCATTCATAATTCTCCTCTCACGCTATTATATTATTTTCATCATTTCTAAGGAAACGCTTTCATCAGCGTTTCCTTATGTCCCCTTACTTCAAGTATACTAAACCATGAAATCAATAGCAACTCAAACATTTTACCCCGTTACTGAAAACATCTTGCCTGCATTGTATAAAATAAGTACAATGTGATTAAACGATTGCAAAATCAGGAGGTCCCCTCATGCAAAATAAATACGACACCGTCATCTTTGATTTAGACGGCACCCTCTTAAATACATTGGAAGACTTAAAGAACAGCGTGAATTACGCACTTTCTACTATGGGTTATTCGACACGCACCTTGGAAGAAATACGGCTTGCGGTCGGCAACGGCGCACGCACGCTCCTTCGCCGCAGCATTCCCGCATCCGCCGATGAAGCTGCCTTGGAGCAGGCTTTCGCTCATTTCCGTGCCCACTACGAGGAGCATTGTAATGATCTTACCGCCCCTTATGACGGCATTCTCCCGATGCTTGACACATTAAAAAACAGAGGTTTCCGGCTTGCCATCGTCTCCAACAAACCCGACGCGGCAGTCAAAAAGCTCTGCTCTCTTTATTTCTCTGATTGGGTATCCGTCGCCATCGGCGAACGGGAAAACGTGCGCAGAAAACCCGCGCCGGATTCCGTGTACGCCGCGCTGCGCGAGCTTTCCGGTTCTGACTCCACACCCAACACCACCCCGGGCACCGGCTTTTCTTCCGCATTATATGTCGGTGATTCCGACGTGGACATTGCAACTGCCGCCGCTGCCGGCATGGACTGTGTGAGCGTTGCATGGGGCTTCCGTGACGAGGCACTTTTGCGCGCGCACGGCGCGTCCCGCATCATTCACACACCGTCCGAACTGCCTGCGCTGCTCGGTTTTCTGCCTTCATAACCTACAAAAGCGGCGAAAACAGCCGAAGTACCGACTGCACAAAACGCTGCCGCAACGGACGATGCATCCATTCGGCATACTTGATTTCCTTACACGATTCCAGCGTAGCAAGGAAATCCTGTTTGATCTCCATGACAGCGGGCGTCTTACTCATCAGCACCGCATCTTCATAATGAAGGTAAAAGCTCCGGTAATCAATATTGATCGTGCCGCAGACCGCGATCTCGTCATCCACGACCACATTTTTGGCATGAATAAAGCCGGGCTCATATTCAAAGATCCGCACACCCTTTTTCATGAGATTGCCGTAATTGGATACCGTGACCATGTATACATACCATTTATCATATCTGTGCGGCGTAATAATGCGCACATCCACGCCGCTTTCCGCCGCCCTGCACAGATCGTCCGCCATTTTTTGGTCAAGCACCAGATAGGGCGTTGTGATATAAATATAATCCCGCGCCTTGTTGATCATATGCGTGTAGGCGCTCTCTGCGGTATTCTTCGGATTGTTCGCCGGACCGTCCGCAAACGGCTGCACCATACTCTCCGACTCGATATGCACCGTCGGTTTATATAACGTATAATCCAGCTCCTCCGTGCCCTCCGCGATCTGCCACATCTCCAAAAAGAAGCTCGTCAGCGAATACACGCCCGCGCCCTCTAAGCGCACCGCCGTATCCTTCCAGTGTCCGAACCGGTTGATCTCGTTGATATATTCGTCCGCAAGATTGATTCCGCCGGTATACCCGATATTTCCGTCAATGACCGTGATCTTCTGATGGTTGCGGTAATTAAAAGAAAGGCGGTTAATATCCTTATGAATCGGCGCGAACTCCGCAAGCGTAATCCCGTTTGCGCGCACCTCCTTGCGAAACTGCGACGTATTAATAATGATACATCCGAAATCGTCCAAAAGAAGCCATACCTCTACGCCTTCTTTTGCCTTTTGCTTCAGAACCTCGTACACATCATGCCAGAAGATGCCGTCCTTAATAATGAAATATTCCATAAAAATATAGGACTTTGCATTGCGCAGATCTTCCAGCAAAGCTTCCTTCATCTGCTCCCCCAGTCCGTAATAGCGGACCATTGTGTTGTTATACAATGGAAAGCCCTGTCTCGCGAGATAACGGCTGATCTGCACCTTGTTTGGATGGATATTCTGAAACTGCGCCAAAAGCTCTTTATCCTGTTGCAGGCTGTCCAGCATTTTTCTTTCTACTTCTCGAAAATGCCGGTTCGCCTTACTGTTTGTCCTCCTTCTGCCCCACATAAAATACAAAAAGACGCCGAATACCGGCAGTCCGAGCACGATGATGACCCAAAACTGCTTATAGGACTCACTGTCATTGACAAGCGCAAAGATCAGGATCACACTGAACATCTCGATCACATAATAGACCCAGACAGACAGCTGCCGGAGATAGGATACGAGAAATACCATTGTTGCCACCTGCAAAATGACGGCGATCCCGACCGTGAATGCCCTCGTAATACCCGATGCCTGCTTTTTAATTGTATGATTTGTACTCATGCACACTCCACCTCTGAATTTTCGAGTGTATATCAGCACCTAACCTCGCAAACCCGCGCTTTCGCGCTCTCTGTCCGATTTCATCGGACGTTTGCTCGTTAATGGCGCAGAAAAAAACAAATGCCGGAGCAGCTTGCTGCTTTTTTTTGCGGTCGCTTGTTTTTTCTTTGCGCTCATTATATCATCTAACATTCCAAAATTCAACGCAAAGCCTTGTCATCCGCCGCTGACGCTCTGCGCCGAAACACGAAAAAACATCTGTTTCCTTATAGGCTAATCGGAGAGAATATGGTAGAATGACGAAAGAACTTATTATCTCGGAGGAAAACCATATGTATTATTCGAACATCTTAGACTTGATCGGAAATACGCCGTTACTCAGCTTAGAGGAAACGACGGGACTTCCCGTTTATGCAAAAGCGGAGTTCTTAAATCCGGGCGGCAGCATCAAGGACCGGATCGCCCTGAACATGCTGGAAGATGCGGAAAAAAGCGGCAGGTTAAAACCGGGCATGACGATCATTGAGCCGACGTCCGGAAATACAGGCATCGGACTGGCGCTGTGCGGTGTCAGAA
>CAMWSU010000082.1 GCA_947176965.1 uncultured Lachnospiraceae bacterium
TTGCCCCGAAGGAAACGCCGGAGGCGCTGCATTTGAGCGAGGCACAGCAAAAGCTCAAAGTGGAATATGCGCAGGCGGCGGGCGAGCTGTCGAACCGCTATATTCCCGAGGAGGAGCGGAGTTTTACGATCATTGCGTTTCCGGTGCCGGAGATCGGCGCGCGTTATGAGGAGATCTTTGATGAGATCATCCGCATCAACACGCTGGATTATCAATTGTATTCCGATATCCAGAAAAAGCTGATCGATGCGCTTGACGAGGCGGAGTATGTGCATATCGTCGGCATGAACGGCAACCGTACGGATTTGAAAGTACAGTTATGTAAACTAACAAACCCCGCAAAGCAGACGAAATTTGAGAACTGCGTGGCGGATGTGAATATTCCGGTCGGGGAGGTGTTTACCTCGCCCGTCTTAAAAGGAACAAACGGCGTGCTGCATGTGACGGGCGTGTATCTCAACGAATTGTATTATGAGAATTTTGAAGTGCATTTTAAGGACGGCTTCACGGACGAATATCATTGTACGAATTATGAGGACGCGGAGGCGAACAAGCGATACATCCGCGACAATGTACTCTATCATCACGAGCGGCTTCCGCTCGGAGAATTTGCGATCGGTACAAACACGACCGCTTATGTGGCGGCGCGCAAATATGAGATTGCCGACAAGCTGCCGATCCTGATCGCGGAGAAAATGGGACCGCATTTCGCGTTAGGTGACACCTGTTATTCTCAGTCCGAGGATGTTTCCGTGTTCAATCCCGACGGCAAGGAGATCATTGCGCGCGATAATGAGGTTTCGATTCTCAGAAAAGAGGACGTCTCCAAGGCTTATTTTAACTGTCACACCGATGTTACGATCCCGTATGATGAGCTGGGAGAGCTTTACGGCGTGCGCGCGGACGGCAGCAAGATTGCTATCATTCGGGAGGGCAGATTCGTGCTTCCCGGCAGTGAGGCGTTAAATGAACCGTTTTCGGAGGCATGAGAAATTCGTCCTATTTAGGTGAATATCAGTTGCGGCAGCCATGGTTTTTTAGTAAACTGGAAATAGATATTTGGAAGGAGCGTGGTCATAGTATGGCACAGGTAGGAATTGTCATGGGAAGCGATTCGGATATGCCCGTGATGGCAAAGGCGGCGGACATTTTAGAAGAGCTTGGGATTTCTTATGAGATAACGATCATATCGGCGCACAGAGAGCCGGATGTTTTTTTTGAGTATGCAAAGAGCGCGGAGGAAAAGGGATTTAAGGTCATCATTGCGGGAGCGGGTATGGCGGCCCATTTACCGGGTATGTGTGCGGCAATCTTTCCGATGCCTGTCATCGGCATTCCGATGCACACGACATCGCTCGGCGGAAGGGATTCCCTTTATTCGATCGTGCAGATGCCGTCCGGCATTCCGGTTGCGACCGTTGCCATTAACGGCGGCATGAACGCGGGACTTTTGGCGGCAAAGATCCTCGCGACTTCGGATGAGGCGCTGCTTGCGCGTTTGAAAGCATATTACGAACGCATGAAAGAGGGCGTGCAAAAGAAGGACGCCCGCTTACAGGAGGTCGGTTATCAGGAATACATGAACGGGAAATAAACCGTTTCGTATAGAAAGAACGTCTAATAAAAGAGTGGCTACAAGCACAGAAACGAAAGGAGCAGACAAAAGCGATGGATTACAAGAAGGCTGGCGTGGATATTGAGGCGGGCTACCGGTCGGTGGAGTTGATGAAGCCGTATGTGAAAGAGACGATGAGACCGGAGGTGCTCGGTGGGATTGGCGGATTTTCCGGCGCATTCTCACTGGAAAAGATCAAAAACATGGAAAAGCCGGTACTGCTTTCCGGTACGGACGGCGTCGGCACCAAGATCAAGCTTGCATTTTTGCTTGATAAGCATGATACTGTCGGAATTGACTGCGTTGCGATGTGTGTCAACGATGTAATCTGTGCAGGTGCGGAGCCCTTGTTCTTTTTGGATTATATTGCATGCGGAAAAAATATTCCCGAGAAGATCGCAACAATCGTGAAAGGCGTAGCGGAGGGCTGTAAGCAGTCGGGCGCGGCATTGGTCGGCGGCGAGACGGCGGAGCATCCGGAGCTGATGCCGGAGGAGGAGTATGACCTTGCAGGATTTGCGGTCGGCGTGGCGGATGAAAAGGACTTGATCGACGGACATGATCTTGCGGCCGGGGATGTGCTCATCGGCATTGCCTCAAGCGGCGTACATAGTAACGGTTTTTCTCTTGTGCGCAAAGTATTTGATATGACGAAGGAGAGCCTGGATACTTATTATGAGGAGCTTGGCGCGACACTCGGCGAGACGCTGCTTACGCCGACGAAGATCTATGTGAAGGCATTAAAGAGCGTGCGCGACGCGGGGGTTACGATCAAGGCGTGCAGCCATATCACGGGCGGCGGTTTCTACGAAAATATCCCGCGTATGCTGAAAGACGGCGTGCGTGCGGTCATTCATAAAGATTCCTATGAGGTTCCTGCAATTTTTGGACTGCTTCAGAAAAAAGGAAATATCGATGAGACGATCATGTACAATACCTACAATATGGGAATCGGCATGATCGCGGCGGTTGCGGCGGATGATGTGAAACGTACCATGGAGGCATTACAGGCGGCAGGGGAGACGCCCTATGTGATCGGCGAGATCGAGGCGGGCGAAAAGGGAGTGGTCTTATGCTGAACATCGTAGTGTGCGTTTCGGGCGGCGGAACGAATTTACAGGCGATCATGGACGCCATTGACACAGGGAAGATCGCAGATACGCGGATTCTGCGGGTCATCAGCAACAATCATAATGCATATGCCCTGGCGCGGGCAAAGGAGCACGGCATCGATGCGATATGTGTTTCGCCGCGCGATTATGAGACGAGGGAATTGTTTCACCAGGCGCTGTTACAGGCGGTTGACGAGGTGAAGCCCGATCTGATCGTACTTGCAGGCTTTTTAGTTGTGATCCCGCAGGAAATGATTCGGCGTTATGTAAACCAAATCATCAACATCCATCCCTCCCTGATCCCCGCATTCTGCGGAACGGGGTACTACGGGCTGAAGGTGCACGAGGCGGCGCTTGCGCGCGGCGTGAAGGTGACGGGCGCGACCGTACATTTCGTGGATGAAGGAACGGATACGGGACCCATTCTGTTACAGAAAGCGGTGGAAGTGAAAGAGGGCGATACGCCGAAGATATTGCAGCAGCGCGTGATGGAACAGGCGGAGTGGATTATTTTACCTCAGGCGATCGACATGATTGCCCAAAATGCAAAGAGTGAGAAGGGAGCAGCGAAATAAAATGAACATTCTGATAGTGGGAAGCGGCGGGAGAGAGCATGCGATCGCGGCGAGCGTTGCAAAGAGCGGACGCGTGAAGAAAATTTACTGCGCACCCGGAAATGCGGGTATCGGCATGATCGCGGAATGCGTGCCGATCGGCGCGATGGAATTTGAGAAGCTTGTCGCGTTTGCAAAGGAAAAAGCGATCGACATGGTGATCGTCGGCATGGACGATCCGCTTGTAGGCGGTCTGGTCGATGAACTGGAAGCAGCCGGCATTCCCGCTTTCGGACCGAATAAAAATGCGGCGATCTTGGAAGGGAGCAAGGCATTTTCCAAAGATCTGATGAAAAAGTACGGCATTCCGACTGCGGCGTACGAGACGTTCGAGCGCGCGCAGGATGCGGAGGAATACTTAAAGAATCGGGCGTCTTTCCCGATCGTCTTAAAGGCGGACGGCTTGGCGCTTGGAAAAGGCGTGCTCATCTGTAACACGCTTGATGAGGCGCTTTCGGGCGTGAAAGAGATCATGGAGGATAAGAAGTTCGGCTCTGCCGGAAACCGCATGGTCGTTGAAGAATTCCTCACGGGACGCGAGGTGAGCGTACTCTCGTTCGTAGACGGGAAAACCATTAAGATCATGTCATCCGCGCAGGATCACAAGCGTGCGAAAGACGGCGATCAGGGCTTAAATACCGGAGGCATGGGAACGTTTTCGCCCAGCCCTTTCTATACGGACGAGGTGGATGCGTTCTGCAAAAAGTATATCTATCAGGCGACCGTGGATGCGATGGCAGCGGAGGGAAGGCCGTTTCGCGGCGTGATCTTTTTCGGATTGATCCTGACAGAGAAAGGACCGCGCGTTTTAGAGTATAATGCGCGTTTCGGCGATCCTGAGGCACAGGTCGTTCTGCCGAGAATGAAAAACGACATCATCGACGTCTGTGAGGCATGTATCAACGGTACGTTAGATCGGATCGATCTGCAGTTTGAGGAAAATGCGGCAGTCTGTGTGGTTCTTGCATCCGACGGCTATCCCGTGGTCTATGAGAAAGGGTTTGAGATCACGGGGCTTCAGAAGTTTACGGAAGAAGAGGATTATTTTTGTTTCCATGCGGGAACCAAAACGGATGAGCAGGGCAGGATTGTCACAAATGGCGGACGCGTGCTCGGGATCACGGCGCTCGGAGAGGATTTGGAGACGGCGCGGGGAAAAGCGTATGAAGCAGTTGAGTGGGTGGATTTTGCTAACAAATATATGAGACATGATATCGGAAAATCCATTCAGGAGAGCAAGGGAAACGCTGATTAATCAGCATTTCACTCGAAATAAAGTGTAATGGAGTGGGGTTGGAGGCGCTGACGATGGAAAACGAAAAGGGAAAGAACAGGGAAGCTCGTTTGGATGAATTGCTCATGGGCGATTATCACAGACCGGTGCATTGTCCGGACTGCGGCGGCGTGATGGTATTCAAAGGTGTGGGCGAATATGAGTGCGAGGACTGCGGTAAGATGGAAATGGACGATTACGGCAAGGTGCGCGCATATGTTGAGAAGCACAAGGGCGCAACCATGGTAGACGTGGAACTCGAAACAGGCGTGAAACAAAAAGCCATCCGGAAAATGCTTCGGGAGGAGCGACTCGAGGTAACGTCGGATTCCAAGACATTCCTGCGCTGCGAGGTATGTGGGGAGGCGATACGATCCGGGAGATTCTGCCAGAAATGTAAAGTCAATGTCAACCGCAGAATCGAGGAGCAGGCGCGCTCACAGAAGAACAATGCACTGGCGGGCTTCGGATTGGATAGGCCTAAGGGAGACGAGGGTGAAAAACGTTTTGTCCGCAGCAAGTAGTCAAATACCCCGCCGCAAGCGGCGGGGCATCAAACTTGAAACGCCCCAAGGGGCGGGGTATTTGACTTTTCAAGGCATTCGCCAACTGTCCGTGCAAGCACGGCCGCTTGGCTCATTGCTCGCGGGAATAAGGATATGCCGGCGGATATTCGGATGGCAATGGCAAGTCTGTGGAGCATGCGCACGGCTGTATGCATCGACGGGCAGGAAGGTATGAAAGAGTATGGTGAAAATACGGATGAAAAGCATAGGAAAATATATCGGAAGACTGTGTGGCTGTGTGTCGTTGTCATTTTTGCTTGCGTTTGCGATAGGCACGCTGACAGCGCATGCATATGTGAATACCTATGGTATCGTAAAGGAGGGGAATGGCGCGAACATCCGCCTGCAAGCCTCGACGAACAGCACGGCGCTCGCCAGCGTTAAGGGCGGGGATCGTGTGGAAATATGCGGCACAGAGGTCGGTGCAGACGGCTACACATGGTATAAAGTCTATGTAAATGGCAATACCATAGGATATATCAGAAGCGATCTGGTGACGGATACGGGAGAGAAGACCGGCTCCATTGCCGATGACGACCTCGTGGGAGGCACTATAGGGGGACAGACCGGCGGGGGAGATGTACCGGCAGATGGATCACAGCCGCCGCAGGAAGACGGAGAGGAACAGCCCGGGGACGAAGGCGATAGTCCCGAAGTACCTGCAGATTCGGTTCCGGTCTTGCCGACGTTTTCCTCCAACGCAGCACTGAGTGGACTGAGCATCAGTAACGGAACATTGGTTCCCGCGTTTTCACCGGATGTCACACAATATACGATCACGGTCGATGAAAAAACAACTTCGCTCACTGCGTTCGGCAGACCGTCGGACGAAAGCGCCGTTGTCAGTGAAAACTACGGCTTTTCGAATCTGCAGCCCGGCAGCAATATGGCGGTGATCACTGTGCAGGCAGCAGACGGCTCCAGACGGAGTTATCTGTTTACCGTGAACCGCGGCGAGGCGTCCGAGGAAATGCATTATGCGGTGCCCTATCCGGTTGGAGGCGCATCGGGAGCGGCGGCAGAGTCCGCAGCAAAGGAAAAGGGAAGCTCCCATATCGGATGGATCATTTTTCTTTTGATCCTTGTTGTGGCAATGGCAGTCCTTCTTGTGTTGATGGGACTGCGGATCAGAGATTACCGCAGAGATCTGTACGGCGAAAGCGAACAGGAATTTCATTTGCGCAATATCCTTCCGAAGGGAAGTGTTTTCGACAAGGCCGGGGGACGGCGGGAGTATCGGAGCAGAAGACGCGCAAAGAGCAGTGATTATGAGGAGGATGACGGGGAAGACGGAAAAGACGGGGAGTACGATCCTGAGGATGAGGAAACGGAGGATGATGGCTATTCCGTCTCGGACAGCATTGAGGTCAGTCCGCTTTCCGCACCGTCCTTTTCGGGCGCGCTGGGCGGACAGTCTGAGGACGGTGAGGGTTATGCCGCGGAGGATGGTTTTCTCTATGACATGAAATACACGGACGGCGAGGCAGACGAGGGCGTGTACGATACAGAGGAAAACATGGATGAGGATGCGTTGGAGGATATTACGGAGAGGAATTCCACGATCAATGACCACAGAACGGATCAGGATGTGTGGAAATCCGTGAATTTTATGACGCCCTCCGATGATCTTGAATTTGAATTTTTGGATTTGGATGATAATGAATAGGAGTGAACCGGTGCATGCAGTCAGAATTTACCGATAAAGCAACTGCGGCGCTGCACTTAGCGGCGCGGACGGCGGCATCGCTCTATCAGAATTATGTCGGGACCGAACACATTCTGGTAGGGTTGATGCGGGAGCGCACAGGTGTCGCGGCGAGTGTGCTTGCCGAGAACGGTGTGGATGAAAAAAAGACGATCGAAATGATCAAAGATCTTGTCGTTCCTACGGGTTCGATGCTTTTGAGCGAAAGGGACGGATATTCGCCGAAGGCGGCGGAGGTTTTGGAGGAAAGCCACAGGCAGGCGGCGCGCTTCGGTTCAAAAAAGACCGGAACCGAGCATATTCTTCTTGCATTGTTAAAGGACGGGGATAATGTGGCGGTACGCCTCTTAAACTCGCTTGGCATCGGCATACAAAAGCTGTATGTGGATATTCTTGTGGCAATGGGTGAGGACGGCTCGCTCTATAAGGAAGATCTGGGGCTTCGTAAGCGTCGTCAGAATGGGAAAAGAGAGCACCAGAGCGTGCTTGCACAGTACAGCCGCAATCTGACGGAATTGGCGAAGGAAGGCAGACTTGATCCGGTCATCGGGCGCGATAATGAGATTCGGCGTGTTATTCAGATCCTGAGCCGCAGGACAAAAAACAATCCCTGCCTGATCGGAGAACCGGGCGTCGGTAAAACAGCGATCGCTGAAGGACTGGCGGCGCGCATTGTCGCGGGGGATGTGCCTGATACCGTAAAGGATAAGCAGGTCATGACGCTTGATTTATCGGGCATGGTTGCGGGAAGCAAGTACCGTGGAGAGTTTGAGGAGCGTGTCAAACGGATCATCAGAGAAGTAACAGAGGCGGGGAACGTGCTTCTGTTTTTGGATGAGCTGCACACGCTGATCGGCGCGGGCGGCGCGGAGGGCGCCATTGACGCTTCTAATATTCTAAAACCGTCTTTGGCGCGCGGGGAACTGCAGCTCATCGGAGCGACGACCATTGCGGAATACCGCAAATATATTGAGAAGGATGCGGCGCTTGAGCGGCGTTTTCAGCCCGTGACGGTCGATGAGCCGAACGAGGAGGAAGCAATCGGCATCCTCATGGGAATCCGGGAAAAATATGAGGAGCATCACGGTGTTGTGATCTCTGATGAGGCGGTCGTGTCAGCGGTGAAATTGTCCGAGCGCTATATCAACGACAGAAATCTGCCCGATAAAGCCATCGATCTGATCGACGAGGCATCCGCAGCGCTTGCGCTGCGCGGCATGGAACTGCCGGAGCAGCTCATCAGGCAGGAGGAGGAGATCGCAAATTACGACGTGCTGATCGAACGCTCCTTAAAGTTTGAGGCGTACGCACAGGCGGGCGAGCAGAAGCGGCAGCAGGATCAGCTCGCACGCAAATATAAACGGGCGTTGGAACGCTATAAAAAGAAACAATTGGAGACGGGGCTTGTTGTAAAGGAAAACGACATTGCGCAGGCGGTGGCGATGTGGACCAAGATTCCGGTCAGCAAGTTGACGGAAAAAGAGAGCAGCCGGCTTCTGAAAATGGAATCGATCCTGCATAAGCGGGTGATCGGACAGGAGGAAGCCGTAAACGCGGTTTCCCGCGCGATCCGGCGGGGACGTGTGGGTCTGCAGGATCCAAACCGTCCGATTGCGTCGTTCTTATTTTTGGGACCGACCGGCGTCGGTAAGACGGAGCTGTCAAAAGCGCTTGCCGAGGCGATGTTCGGGACGGAGAGTGCCTTGATCCGCGTGGATATGAGTGAATATATGGAATCGCATTCCGTATCCAAAATGATCGGTTCGCCGCCGGGATATGTCGGCTTTGATGAGGGCGGGCAGTTGAGCGACAAGGTTCGCCGCAATCCGTACTCCGTGATCTTATTTGACGAGATCGAAAAGGCACATCCCGATGTGTTCAATATCCTGCTGCAGGTGTTGGATGACGGACATATCACGGACTCTAAGGGGCGCAAGGTCAATTTTAAGAATACGATCATCATTATGACATCCAATGCGGGGGCAAAGCGTATCGTTGAACCGAAAAATTTGGGCTTTGCCGCGCAGACAACACAAAAGCAGAGTTATGAGCAGATGAAGAACGGCGTGATGGAGGAGGTCAAAAAACTTTTTAAGCCCGAGTTTATCAACCGAATCGATGAGATTATGGTGTTTGAGGCACTGACAAAAAAGGATATGGGGCAGATTGTGACGCTGCTCACCAAAAATCTTTGCAGCCGCTGCGCAGCGCAGCTCAGTATCGACTTAACGATCACGTCCGCCGTGAAGGAAGAGCTGGTAAAGAAGCATACGGACTTAAAAATGGGCGCAAGACCGTTAAAGCGCGCGATCCAGAGTCAGATCGAAGATGCGTTATCCGAGGAGATCCTTGCGGGGAGAGTCAAGCCGGGCGATAAGGTTTCGACCGCGCTGAAGGATAAGAAGATCGCGTTTGTGGTAAAAGCGTGAGAAGAATGATAATGTACTTTTTAATAAGATAAATGAATAGGAGGACAAAAGAATGGCAGTAGTGGAGCAGTTACTTCGTCCGGAGGCTGACGGGACGATCAGCTTCGGCAATCACACGCTTTCGGCAAAGGCAAAGCTGGAGGATTTTCCGCATGGGGGAGACCTGTATAAGGTAAAAACGTATCAGACCATGACAAAGCTGGAGAAGAACGGCATGTTTGTGTATGAGTCCGTTCCCGGTACGAGCGTATTGAACTTTGCGGAAAATGAGGGCGGCGTGAGCTTTCTCGTAGAGGGAAACGAGGATGCGCAGCTCACGGTTGGATTGGCGGATGACACGGAATATGAGGTAACGATCGGCGAAGAGAATGTCGGAAAGATGAAAACAAATCTTGGCGGAAAGCTGATGTTGAGCGTGGAACTTGCAGGGGCCGGAGAAGTTGCGGTAAAGATCAGCAGATCATAAAAAGCGTGTATATGGAGAATCGAACGTGCCATGTGGACTTCCATATGGCACGTTTCCTGTATTTGACTTTGGAGAAAAGAAAAAGGGAGAAAATGAATGGCGAAGGGAAAGGCGGCCAGTGTGTTTTTTTGCCAGAGCTGCGGCTATGAATCGGCAAAGTGGATGGGACAGTGCCCGGGATGCAGGGAGTGGAATACGTTCGTGGAAGAGCGCGTCGTAACGGGGCAGTCGGGAAGGGGCGCGCAAAAAAGCGGCATGAAAGCGGCAGCAGCGGCGCGCCCGATGGCGCTTAAGGAGATTTCCATGCAGCAGAGCGAGCGTATACTCACACAGATCGGAGAACTGGATAGGGTACTCGGCGGTGGGATCGTATCGGGTTCCCTTGTGTTGGTCGGGGGCGACCCCGGCATCGGGAAATCTACGCTGCTCCTGCAGACGTGCAGGGAGCTTGCTGCGCAGTCCCTACGTGTTCTTTATATATCGGGCGAGGAATCCTTGCAGCAGATCAAGCTGCGCGCGATGCGGATCGGTGAATTTTCCGATGGCTTACAGCTCCTGTGCGAGACAGATCTTGGTGTGATCGAGCAGGCAATCCGTGAGACAAAGCCGCAGATCGTTGTCATTGATTCCATTCAGACGATGTACAGTGAGCAGGTTTCCTCCGCGCCGGGCAGTGTTTCGCAGGTGCGCGAATCAACTAATGTGTTTTTGCAGCTCGCAAAGGGGCTTGGAATTTCTATTTTTATCGTCGGTCATGTGACGAAGGAAGGAACGGTCGCGGGGCCGCGCGTGCTGGAACATATGGTGGATACCGTGCTTTATTTTGAGGGGGACAGGCATGCCTCGTACCGCATTTTACGCGGGGTAAAAAACCGTTTCGGCTCCACGGATGAGATCGGTGTGTTTGAGATGCGCAGGGAAGGGCTTGCCGAGGTGAAAAATCCTTCCGAGTATATGCTGAGCGGGAAGCCGGATGGCGCGAGCGGTTCCGTGGTTGCCTGTTCCTTGGAGGGGACAAGGACCATTCTTTTGGAGGTACAGGCGCTGGTGTGTCAAAGCAGCTTCGGCATTCCGCGCAGACAGGCAAACGGTACGGACTTAAACCGTGTGAATCTGTTGATGGCGGTATTGGAAAAGCGGGTGGGCGTGCAATTATCGGGATGTGATGCGTATGTCAATTTAGCGGGCGGCATGCGGATCACGGAGCCGGCAATGGACTTAGGGATTGTCATGGCAGTGGCATCCAGTCATAAGAATCGTCCTGTTGCGGAAAAAACGGTGGTGTTCGGAGAGGTGGGCTTAAGCGGAGAAGTGCGTGCGGTCAGCATGGCAAAGCAGCGCGTAGCGGAAGCGGCAAAGCTTGGTTTTACGACCTGTATCCTTCCGGAGGCGAATAGAGAGGCTCTGGGCGGTGAGATTCCTAAGGGGATCAAGGTGATCGGGGTAAAATCGGTCGCAGACGCGATCGCGGTGATCTGACTAAGAGCAGGGAAAGGAGCGGCATATGAATCTGGGAAACATGGCAAAATTGATGGGTGCGTGGAATACATTTCAAAAAAACCATCCGAAGTTTCCGGCATTTTGTAAAGCGGTGGCAAAAAAGGGACTTCGGGAGGACAGCGTGATCGAGGTGATCGTGACGACGCCGGACGGAGAGCGGATCGAGACAAGCATCAAGGTGCAGGAAAGTGATATTGAGCTGATTAAAGGGTTTGGCGGGATGATGTAATGAAGAAGTAAAAAGGAGAGAATGCCGTGCGGTCATTCACCCGGCGGTTGAAGCCGGCTTGCTCAGAGGAGTTTGAGGCGATGAAAATAAGTACTTGTCAGCAGGTATTCTTTTGTGCTATAATACAACTCGGCAGTCATCTGTCGACTTCATAGGGGAATCATACAGCGGCAGTATTGCGGTCTCCAAAACCGTTCACGGGGGTTCGAATCCCTCTTCCCCTGTTTCGAAACCTGGTAAGATCAAAGGGTTCATTTATAATCTATCTATCACATTATGTCAATAGAAGGCATGCGGCAATGCAATGTTTCTGTTGATGATCTTATGCTCAGAACGTCATCGGGCGCAGTTTCTCAAAAACAATCCAACAATCAAAGGAGGCAATTTATGGCATTAACGAAGGAAGATTTATTAGCAATATCCGAAATTATGGATATGAAACTAAAAACGGAGCTGCAGCCGTTGAAAAACGATATGCAGGTTTTGAAGAGCGACGTGGAAGGCTTGAAGAGCAATGTGCAGGTCTTGCAGGATAATATGCAGGTCTTACAGGATGATATGCAGGGTGTGAAGGATAAGCTTCACTTGATGAATCTGTATCATGAGAATGTAATCACTCCGCGCCTTGACACGATTGAATCGTGTTATACCGGTACCTATCGTCGTTATCAGAAGGATGCGGACAAAATGGAGGATGCGTTTGATGATATTGATCTGCTGAAAAAAGTAGTGACAGAGCACAGTGAAAAGCTCCAGAAGTTAGCATAGACATGTATCAGGATAGGATATGCAAAAGGTGTACGGTCTGTTGGAGGATGGAGCCTGCACCTTTTTATGATCGTGAGGAACAAAAGCAATAGGAAGGGAGAATCGCTATGCAGGCCCGTGTTATTGTAAAAGCCATCATTTTGAATCATAATATGAAAAAAGCGTTGCTGCTCCGACGCAGACCTGATGATTTTGAGGGATGGGAAGGGGCAGGCGGTGCCGTGGAAGAGGGGGAGACGCTGGAGGAAGCGATCATCAGAGAGGTATTAGAGGAAACGGGACTTCAGGTTGCTCCGGAACGGGTTTTATATGCCTCATTGGACGAAATCTGCGGGAAGAAGATGATATTCATCGTTTATCTGTGCTCCACAACGGAAGAAAACATCGTGTTAAGCGGTGAGCATACCGATTACCGCTGGGTGGACAAAGCGGAGTGTGAGGCGATGCTTCAGGGAGGAATCGCAAAGGATTTTAAGAAGCATGGAGTCTATGAGTTGGAATGGTAGTTTTTTCTTTTCATTTTTGGATAGATATGATAAAATAAATTCGAAAATTCAGCCGCTGCGCGTCTGCCGCGCTTCGCGCTTAAAAATCTGCTTCGCAGATTTGATTTTCTCGTTATCATGCCGGGTGAAATCAAATGCTCACTACGTTCGCGCTTGATTTCCTGCTGACATGATAGATTGAAAAATCAAAGATTTTTCAATCGGCAAATTTGTGCTGACGCCCAAATTTGCGGGCTGTTGGCAGCATGGAGGATTAAAATGAGCGTTAGTGAGAAACGGAAAGGAGCACGAAATTCGTATGAAATATTCGTTTGAGGCGTCGATCGATAAGACGGAGCAGGGTGGACGGATGAAGATTCCGTTTAATGTCTGGGAAATCTGTAAAAAAGAGGGGGATGTTCCTGTTAAGGTACGGGTTGCCGACACCGTGTTCGTATGCAATTTAGAGCCGGAAGGAAACGGTTATTATAATATCCCGATTCAGGAAAATATCATGAGTCAGTTTGAGACAGGAAAAGAATATCCTGTAACGTTCCGTGTTACGAAATCAAGCGTGGAGGCAAGTCCGTACAGTACCTCAAACCCGATCCGTAAGATTGACAGCATGGATGTGATCATCCAGCCGCACGACGGTCTTTGCGGACAGTCCTGCGTAGCGATGCTTGCGGGGATTACGCTTGACGAGGCGATCAACACGATGCACTGCGGCGAGTGGCAGGCAACGATGGATAAGCTCGTCAGCGCGCTCAATTATTACGGCATTGACCATTCGGAGGAGATCATTTACACGAACGGAAAAGAGGATGTGACGCTTCCTGAATGCTGTATTATCATGGAGAAAATGGGGCGCTACAGCCATTACCTTGTGTATTATCAGGGAAAAGGCTACGATTCCAACCTTGGTGTGCTTGCGCATTATGACGTAACGAAGATCAAGGGATATATGGAGATTTATATATAAAAAGGCAGGAACCGACGAGAGTATTTCTCATGCCAGAGAAAACTTGTTCAAGTGAAAAGACTTTTGCGTCAGCGAAAGTCTTTTTTATCCTATAGGATGTTCCGCAAAACCTTTTTGCCGTAAAATGTCAAAAGAAAATGGCTATGGTGGAGAGCAATCATGAAAGATCTGACACAGGGAAAGCCGCTGAAATTGATCATGCAGTTTGCGGTTCCCATTATGCTTGGAAACATTTTTCAGCTTTTTTACTCCCTTGCGGATACGCGGATCGTGGGAAGCTATTTAGGAGAGTCGGCGCTTGCGTCCGTCGGTGTGACAAGCTCCTTAAACAGCATGATCATCGGTTTTCTGATCGGAGTGACGAACGGGTTTGCCATCATTACGGCGCGTGGATTCGGTGCAAAGGATGAAGCACATGTGCGCAGGGCGGTTGCGGGCACCTTTGTGCTCGGCATGGCGACCTCTGTCGTGCTGACCGTTGTCAGTGTGCTTTTTTTACCTGCAATCTTAAGGATTTTGAATACGGGGGAGGAACTCATGCCGCTCGCAGTGCGTTATTTTCGGATCATTCTGCTCGGCATGACGGCATCAATGCTTTATAATGTCTGCGCGGGACTGTTGCGCGCAATCGGTGATACGGTAGCGCCGCTTGTATTCCTAATGATTTCTGCGCTGCTAAATGTCGGACTGGACATTTTGTTTGTCCGCGAGTTTGCATTCGGCGTAGAAGGTGCGGCGGTTGCAACCGTGCTCTCGCAGATCATTGCATTCGTGGCAAGCTTCTGTTATCTGTGGAGACGATACCCCATTCTGCATGTGCATATGGCGGAATGCCGCCTTCGTGCGGATACGGTGAAAGAGCTTTATGCGACAGGGCTTTCCGTCGGCTTTATGGGTTGCTTTGTCAGTATCGGTTCAGTTGCGCTTCAGGGAGCAATCAACAGCTTTGGAGAGCACACGATCGTGGCGCATACGGCGGCGAGAAAGATCACTGAGCTGTTCATGCTGCCGTTTACGGTATTTGGTACGACAATGGCGACGTACAGCGGACAGAATATGGGGGCAGGCAGACCCGATCGGATCAAAAAAGGACTGATGCAGGCGATCTTTGTCGTGTGGGGCTGGTGCCTTTTCATGCTCCTTGCGGCATATACGGCGGGAGAGTGGCTGGTGGGTGCGGTGACAGCAACCGAAGAGGAGGACATCATTGAGACGGCGGCGCTTTATCTGCGCATTAATACGCCATTCTATGCAGTTCCTACAGTCATCTGCCTTGCGCGGAATGCCATGCAGGGAATGGGGGACAGCATAACGCCGCTGATCTCCAGTGCGGTCGAACTGATCGGAAAAGTATTGGTGGCGGTCGTATTTTCCGGGTATTTCGGGTACATGGCGGTGATATGGTCCGAACCGGTGATATGGATTTTGATGGTGATCCCGCTGCTTGTGAAGCTGATCGGGAATCCGCTGCTGCGTGAAAACCGCTTGCCGTGAGAGCGCACGGCCGGAAAGAGCCATCACAGAAAAAATCAAAATGTGGATAGAAAAGGGCGGGAAGCGGCATGACTGAGGATGAGGTTTGGGTAAAGCGGTTTCGGGAGCTGGCAAAAAAATCATATGACAGCGGATGCTATACATTTACGCCGTTTTTAAGCCCGGATAAGCTGGCGTTGTTTTATCGGATGGAGAAAGAGCTTTCTTATGCGGGGTACTGTCTGTCGGGCGGCGTGGAGGGCGCAGAGCGGCAGGTGCTGCGTTTTGGAGATGCCAAGATATTTGGTTATGAAGCGGATTTTCCGATCGTGTGCCTGCTGGCAGAGCCGTGTGCGCCCAAATTTGCTGAGGAACTGACACACCGGGATTTTCTCGGCGCGCTCATGAATCTCGGGATCGAGCGGGAACTGATCGGAGATATGGTCGTCAGGGAAAAGACCTGTTGCATTTTCTGTCTGGACCGGATTGCCGGGTATATCGCGGAAAACCTCACGCGGGTGAGACATACGGATATTCGGCTGACCGTGCTTGAGGAAGCGCCGGAGACGGCAAAGCCGCTTTATCAGGAGGAGCAGGTCATCGTGTCGTCCGAACGTATTGATGCGCTGATCGCGAAGCTTTATCATTTATCGCGGAGTGAGAGCACACAGCTCTTTCGGGCAAAAAAAATATTTGTGGGCGGCGGACAGTGCGAGAATGCCGGGTATCTTTGTAAGGATGGGGATGTTGTTTCGGTCAGGGGGTACGGAAAGTTCCTTGTCTGCGGGGATTTCGGCATAACAGGGAAGGGGCGCTTGCGCGTTTCGCTCAAAATCTATCGATAAAATAACTTGAAATTGAGGGGCAAAAGAATTATAGTATTTATGACAGGTATTGTGGTGAGCATAGGCAGAGGCAGGAAAAGAATGTATGAAACCGACAATCTATACAGGCTTGAAGGTACACAATGAAATAGCGTTGTGCGCGGTGATTGACTTAGAAGTCAAAAAGCGCATTGAGAAGGAATTTTTGAACAACCGCATTTCTTATTGCGAGAAATGGGAAAATCCCGGTTTTTTCCGCAAAATATTCGGAGGCAGACCGGAGTGTACGATCTGTATCAATGAGATGCAGCGGGAGAAAGCGGAGGAAGTATTGCGCTCGATGCAGGTTGAGGATCAGATCGAATTGATCTGTAAGCCGGTTGATAAGACCTACTTTTAACAGAGGTGACAGGGACGGACAAAAAGAAGGCACATCTTTAGGATGTGCTTTTTGTATAGGAATTTTTTTCCCGCCTTAAAAGTGATTATGCAAAATCTCATGACGGGTAGTAAGGGAGCATTTACAATTTGACAATCTATGACTGCCCATGCTATAATCGGACAAACAATTGAATCGTGGTAATGTCTTCAGGGCAGGGTGAAATTCCCGATCGGCGGTGATAGTCCGCGGGCGCGAAAGCGCGGGGTTTGGTGAAATTCCAAAACCGACGGTAT
>CAMWSU010000083.1 GCA_947176965.1 uncultured Lachnospiraceae bacterium
CCATGGCAATACTTAAACGCCGCTGCCAGCCGCCGGATAAGAGTTTTGCTTTTTTTTCCACGATTTCCGTCATGCCGCACTGATTGATCAATGCATCTGACCGTATCGAGGCATCCGCCTTGGACGCTCCGTAGATACGCGCCATGAGCTGCAGATTTTCCCGCACCGTCAGATTGGGGGCAATCGCTGTTTCCTGCGGGGATAGATTGCTGTTTTTCTTGACCTCTGAAAGCGCCCCTGTAATGCTGCTCCCCATCACATAAGCGTCACCTCCCGTCGGTCTGCTAAGGCCCGTCAGCATGCGGATCGTCGTCGTCTTGCCCGCGCCGTTTACACCGAGCAGCGCAAACAGCTCTCCCTTTTCAATGGATAAAGAAATATGATCGACTGCCCGCTTCGTTCCGAAATCTTTCACAAGTCCTTTGATTTCCACTGCATATTCCATCACTTAATTTCCTCCTTCCGCGGCCTCCCGCGCCAAAAGCTGCTCATTGATACGCGCAACTTCTTTTCTGCAAACAATGATCTGACAGGTCCACGTCACTGTATAGGTAAATAGCATCCCTAAAAAAACGCAGATAAATGAAATCCAGTATCTGCCAAGTCCCCAACAGAAGATACTGACCGGCACCCATACGCACGCCGTCAGTACAAAATGCACGACCGCCTGACGGACCATGCTCCATCTTGCAATGTCCATGATGACGGAGCAGGCTCCGAATGCAAATCCGATCAGACCGCAGAGCAGCGTCTGCACCATGAGCGCCATAAACGGGTTCTCAAAATGTGCCGCATATTCCGGAACAAGCTCCGGAAGCGTCTGCTTATCCCCCGTTATCCTGACCATACTCATTGTTTTCGCCATTAGAATAAACACGTTGACCGTCACACAAGTTGTAAAACTAACCGCTCCGCGCCATAAACATTTTTTCCACATCGGACTGCCATCTCCTTTTTGTGATTGCTTATCTATTTGCTGCGTTTCCTCATTTTTATCATTTCCGCTTTATCATTTCCGCATCAGGCTGTCCCTGATCCGGCTCACATAACGTCTGGACACATACGTCTCAATACCGCCCTGCAGATACATATGAATCGTTCCGGAAATACTCGTATCCATTCGCCTTATTTTTTTAGCGTTCACGATTTCCGAGTTAGAGATTCGGACGAACTGCTTTTTTAGCGTCTCCTCCAGTTCATACAGCCTTGCCCGCACAAGATAGGTTGCATCCGCTGTCTGTGCGTACACGCGCTGTCTGCCCGCATAAAAGCGAATCACCTCATTTCGCATGATCTGCACAGCGTCCCCGTCATCATAAACCGTGATTTTTTCATTCACAGCCTCGGCGATGACTTCCTTTATCTCCGCAAGCTCCCTTGTTTTTTTCGCTCCGCAAATCACAATTTCCGGTTCTTCATATTTCTCGTGAATCCAAAAAGAAATTTTCATTTTGATACCCCCGCATATCGCAAGTTCCGCTTGCGATCCTGCACCTCCCTAAATTACCATAAAATATCCGTGCTGTATTCATTGTAACGATAAACGGTCGTTTTGCAAAGATAAACGGTCGACACCGAAATCACGGCACAAAAAATCCCCGTCACAGAGAGATTTCACTCTGTAACGGGGGCTCTTTTCATTTGCTTAATGTTTGACTTTTATCGCGATCACCAGACCGCCTGACAACACCAATACAGAAATGCCGAGCAAAACGAATGTTTCAACCGTAACACCGGGGGAAGAACGGTCACTCCCGGGTTCCGTCCGTCCCTGCTCCTGCCATGAGGCGCGCATTTCATTCCCCGGTTCGACATCCGGCACAAACGGCTTCCCGCCGGCTTCCGTCATTTCCCGGTTATCCTCCCGACTCTCACCATCCGGTATCGCATTCCTGTCAGGCGGTTCCATTCCCTGCCCGCCCGAAGGTTCCATATTCTGCCCGTTCGGAAATTCCATGTTCTGCCCACCCGGAGGTTCCACGTCCTGCCCGCCGAAAGTTTCCATGCCCTGCCCGTCAGAAAACTGCTGCCCGTTTCCCCGCGAAAAATCCCCCTGTCGCCTGCCGCCGCCAAACATTCCATGCGATTGAAACGCGGAAGATGAAGTATGATCCACCGTTATCTGCTCTTTGACACCGTCAATCACAACGGTACAGATGTCCCCCACTTTCAAATCAGGTGTACTGAGTACCATATGGGAAAAGCTGCACGGAATTGCTTCCGAAAGAAGTTCTCTGCCATCAGCATCCTCCAAGCTTATGATCGTACCTGCATCCGCGTTTTTGCTATATACGAGAAACCCCTGCGGGGAAGACGCGTCAAATCCCTCCGCCATCATACTGCCGCCGCAGGCGATCACAGTACCGCCGCTGACGACACACTCGCCGCCGTTTTCACTCCCGTAATCGAGCGCGCAGTTTCCCCCACTGTCCGAAACACTGATGAACACTCTTCCGCCCTCAATATAAATATCGCCATTGGAATCCAGTCCGTCCGCATCCCTGCCACGATCATTTATAATCGTAATCTCTCCACCGGTGATACGGATGACAGCGTTTTCGCCGCTTCCACTCGCATTAATCCCGTCATCCGTCGGCATAATCTCAATGGTTCCGCCGGCGATCGTGACGTTTATGGCTTCCAGTCCTTCGTAACAGTCCGAAATCGTAATACTTCCTGACTCCACATAAAGAAATGCCGTCTCGTCATCATTCGATACCGTGATTCCGTCGTCCCCGGCGGAAATTGAAATCGCGGCCTCCCGAATACGCACGCTGTCATTCGCATGGATACCGTCCTGCACCGCGTTGATCGTAATATTGCCGCCGGCGATCACCAGATCATCATTGCATACGATTCCATGCTGATACGCTGCATTCACCAAAAGAGCACCGGTACCGTTGATCGTCAGATCGTCACGGGAATAGATCACGCCATCCACTCCCGAAGCAATACTGTCCGCACGATACTGCGCACCGGCAGAGATTGTGCTTTCCGTGCCTTCCGCAAGTGTCAAAAACACTTTATCCGCCTGTTCAATCCGAATTGCCGCGTCATCATCACAATGGATTGTCACCCCGTCCAGCAAAATCCATATTTTGTCATTTTTATCCGCATCAATGATCACGCTTCCGTCGATCAGCTCACCGGTAAGCACATAATCCCCCGCGCTGACGATGTAAACGTCCCCATGATAAACATAGGCCCCGCTTCCTGTGATCGTGCTGCCCTTATCAGACAATATGATTTTTGTGGCGGAGGACGGATTCCAGTCCTCGTTCAGATCATTCGCGGAAAACAGACCGCCGTCTGCTTCTGCGCTTACAATGGGCGTAACACCAAAATTCCTGCCGTTCATAAACAGAATTGTCAGCACGATCATAAGAATGGTGGCAGAAACACAAATGATGTCAATCTTTTTATGCGTTGACACGGATCACCCTCCTTACCCTATGTAATCGCCGTTATAGCTGACCAAAACCGCGCTGCTTACTCCCTGCATTTCCGACAGCGTATTGATAAAGTCCGTATTGTCATTTTTTAGCCGGATTTCCATTGTTAGTTCCAGACTGCCTTT
Source organism: uncultured Lachnospiraceae bacterium (assembly GCA_947176965.1). GTDB lineage: Bacteria > Bacillota > Clostridia > Lachnospirales > Lachnospiraceae > DLAJ01. The sequence goes on from CAMWSU010000083.1 coordinate 3,578, forward strand.
TTGTGCGCTCTTGCTTTTGACCGTACACCTCTGCGTCACTTCCTCAAGGTATGTCTTTGCTGCATTCTCACTGTCGTGTCCGTCACATTGGATGATCACAATGTAAGGGATGCAATGCGGTTTCTGATTCACAAAAATAAGAAGAACCACCCCGATGATAACGCTGCCTATCACAGCAAGCGGAATCATTCCGGCTGCCAGCACGATACCTCCTGCAATCGCCCAAAATAAAAATGCAATGTCAAGCGGCTCTTTAATGGCCGTGCGGAAACGGACGATGGACAATGCACCCACCATTCCGAGCGACAGCACGACGTTGCTTGTCACGGCAAGGATCACCAGAGTCGTGATCATGGTCAGAGCGATCAGCGTCACGCCAAAGCTGGAGGAATACATCACCCCCTGATAGGTCTTTTTATAGACCAAAAAGATAAACATACCCAACCCTATGGAAAGAACGAGCGCCAGCGCCATATCGAAAAGACTGACTGCGGATACATTCTCCAGAAAACCCGACTTAAAAATATCTTGAAATGTCATATGAAACCTCCATTTTTACGCAATCTTCGTGTTTTTTCATAATCACAATCAGGGCATAGCGAACTTGTTCCTCGCATTAACCGTAGATACGGCATTGTGCATATTTGGAAAAAGCACTTGCCCGCCGTCCGGGAAGCCGGATAGCATCACGAATCAAGTCCGGCAGAAATTGATCCCACTTTACTTCCAGAATGATCGGCGCATCTAAAACAGGAACCGTAACACATTTCGGATTTAAGAAATCCGAACAGCAAAATCCTGCCCGGATGTGATGATCAAGCGTGACCCGAACATTGCCAGGCGCAAAGAGAAACGGTTCCCTCGTATAGTCCACGATCTCCTTCGGCCGCAGCCCCTGCGTTCGCATTTTGGCATACAACTCACGAACTAATTCCTCCTGACACTCCGGCATCCAGTTAAGGCTGCCTTGTGCAATCGACTGTGCCTGATTTTCGGTGAGTATGGCTTTTTGCTTTTTCCCAAGTCCGCCTGTCTTGCTCTTTTTTTCCAGATGAATCAAAGAAGTATCACCATTATAATAGCGAATGCGAAACTTTTCCCTGCGGCTGACACCGTCCATTTTTTCCCTAAGCGCCTGATCTGCCATATTGTCAAAGTACAGGCTTCGTATCCGATATTTGCCGTCAACCGCATGGGGATCAGGACTCATGACCGCCCGCAGTCGCTGCCGCAGCGTAAGCAGATCGGCTTGATTGATCTCGTATTTCCACTCATGTCGATAATCCATACAAATCCTCCGTGTTTCTAATATCCCTCAAATCTGGTTCTTGTTAAGTCTATATTCGGAACATGAATATCCGGTGAAGTTTTTGTGAAATTTTTGTGATAAAAGGATTTTTTCTTCTTTTTTACATGAAAACAGAACGCATAGACTAATTTCTATACGCTCTGACGGTTTTTCATTCTATTGTGATTGTGGTAATCGTCAACTAACAGAAAGCTTCTTATACGCCAATCGGACAAGCAACCATACAAAGACCACAAGCATTTTTTCTTCCATGCTTTTCAATATACAAGCTTCTTTTTTGGTTGCATAACTGATAGTCAATCATGTCGTTTCTCAATGTGTCAATATCCCATTTCACATCATGCAGTGCATGATAGGGGCAACTCTCAACACACTTTTTGCATGAATCCGGGCAATTACTTTTTATGATTCTTTGTCCATATACAAATTGTCTGTCTATCAAGATTGCAGACAATCTTACCCTTGGTCCATATTTTTCCGTAACGACGACATCATTTTTCCCTATCCATCCCAACCCGGCATTCACTGCAGCATACTTAAATGAAAATGGAGCAATTAATTCTTCTTCATTGCTCTGTGCTACAGACGGAATAACATATTTTACCTTATGCTCATTCAGTATTTCTTCTATTTGTATTAAAATTTCTTCTATTATTCTTTTTGCGTCTTTGATTCCTCTTTCGAACCTTTCTTCTGTATAATTTTCAATCGTAAGCTGCTCTCCATAGGGAACTGCAAACACTAAAGCAGACTGATATTGACTTGCATACAAGCTATATGATATACTCGTAAATCCATAGATACTAGCAGGATACCTTGAAAACAGCTGTTGAATTTTTTCTTCAACCAAAAACTCATCTCCTAAAAAATGTAATCTATTTCGGTTAAATCATACCACAATCACACTTATATTTCTATCGCCTTTTCGATTCTTCTTGTTGCAGCTGATTACCTCGGCATAAGCTAACTCTGTATATAAATATACTAATACTTATCATAACAATCAATATCAGTATTGCTATGATAAAAGTTGTTTCATTTTTTAACTGATTGCCCGCAACTGAATTTACTTAAACATCCCAAATAGCACCAACACCCCAAAAAAACGGAAATATTGAGAAGATATTGTGTGTAAAACAGAATACAGTAACATACATGATTCCAACAAAAAATAGCTTTGTAAATTCCGGTTGAAAACCTGCATGATGTAAACTGTAAAAAATGGCAGTAATCAGAATCGCAGGCAGTATTCCAAAAGCCCTCTCCAATTCATAACGTAAGAATCCATATATAAAAACCATTTCTTCCGTATTTTTGCTAATAAACATCGCTAATAAAGAGATACCTGTAATCACATTTATAGCCAAGCTTGCAATCAACTTATCTCTTTTTGATCTGTATTTGTTTGCCGCCCCTGCGCACTATCCGGCCTCTGTCAAAGATATGTTACCCTTGTCTCATCGAGAAAACCTCTTGCGTCGGGTGTTTCATCTGCTTTGCCGACAGCGATGACCGCAAGCGGAATACTGCTGACAGCCAAAACCTTCTGCATATCCTCCACCCGCTGTGCAAGCGGATAACAGCCGCACCAACAGGTTCCATATCCTAATTCTTTGGCCGCGAGCAGGATATTCTGGGCTGCAGCGCCGCAGTCCTGAGGCCAGAAGCCCTCACAGATGTTTTCCTGAAGATCCGGTCTGCCGCAGATCACGATTGCTGTCGGAGCGGTGGCAAGCATCTGAGTATATGGCATTGCTTTCATAATCTTCTCTTTTACTTCCCGGCTTTCCACAACAACAAATTCCCACGGTCGTGTATTACAGGCACTGGGCGCCATCATAGCTGCCTCCAGCATCTGAGTGATATGCTCCCGCGGCACGCCCGTCTCCGGATCATATTTGCGTATACTTCTTCGGGATTTGATTGCGTCTAATGTATTCATGTTACGTCCTCCTTAATATTAAAACAGTTATCAGATATCGGTGATATATCAACTCATCTAAACCATAATTGCCAAGAATAAAACAGGCAGCTGATTTTCTGCTGCATTACACCTCTCGTTTCCTCTGAGGATAATAAATAATCCGAATATAGTCACTGTCCTTTACATCCATATCACCAAGATACATACGTTCATGCTCAGGCACTGCTAAGTAAAGCTGTTTTAATCGTTCCCTTTTTTGCTCTGTAGGCCATTCTAAATAATCATGGTAAGCCTTAATGCAGCGTTGTGCGGCGTCATCTTCTCCCGCTGTTCGCACGCACCACTGTTCTATCTCCTTGATGCGTTCCTCTTTTGCTATTGGATTTGTAAGCAGACATACCTTAACATTCCCCAGATCAGGCATATATAGCCATTCTCCCCCTACCGGATAGGAATACAGAATATCAGCCTTAATCATATCTGTAATCTCCTCTAAGCTGAATAATCTGTCATCCTCCATACCAATCCGAAAATGCTTGTCCCCATAGACGGATAGTCCTGTAATATAAAGTCTGTTGTCCTTACGGTAAACCGTCATCTGCTGGCTGCCATCTACAATTTTTTTAATCAATTTTCCTTCTTCTCTATATGGCGTGCCCGGAGCTGCCGTAAAAGTATACCTTTCGTTTATCCTCTCGTTTTTTTGGATTTCATGAAGATTTTTTAAGTCAGGATTCATCTGTTTCACAATATTTACTACACGCTCATAAAAGCTGTCATTATCATAAATCCATCCGGCTTCCTGAATCTCAAACCGTCCTATTCCATGAACAGAAAACGGTTTATTGCATGGAACCCGCGGCACAACCCAGCCTCTATCTATCTCTTCACGAAATCCTTTCAAATCTACTGCATGCCAGCAGTCAACCACGCCATCCTCATACACCGAAAGCTGCACATGAAAATAATCACCATTATGGATGATACCCGGAATATATGCGCCCTCTATGCGTCTGCTGTAATATATTTTTTCCATTGAAAATATCTCCTTATTTATGAAAAAAACATTTTGTTCACTGTGTCCATTCCGCGCATTTACTCATTATATTCAATTCTTGCACGTATCCGCTGCATGCGCGCATCCAATCGTGCGCTCTCCTCCGCGCACTCTTTCAGTTCCGCCGCAATTTCATCCGCACAATTCAGATCTTTTTTATAACGCATCTTGTGTTCTAATGATGCCCAGAAATCCATTGCGATCGTTCGAAGCTGAACCTCCACGCGCATCAGCCGTTTTTCGTCCGCGAGAAAGATCGGCGTCTCGATGATCAGATGCAGGCTGCGATAGCCGTTAGCTTTCGGATGGCGAATATAATCCTTGGATGAGACCAACTCCACATCGTCCTGCTGCAGCAGATAACGCGCGATCAAATAGACATCCTCCGGGAAGGAACAGATCACCCGGATCCCTGCAACATCGTTCAGATTTTCTTCAATGCTCGTTACCGTCAGTGGAAGCCCCTTACGTCTTAATTTATCCGAAATGCTGCGTGGATTCTTTAATCTGGTCTTGATCGTCTCGATCGGGTTACGGTCATACTGCTGAGACAGTGTTTCATTTAGGACGCGGATCTTCGTTTCTACCTCCATGATCGCGCAGCGGTAGCATGCCATCAAAAAAGAGAATTGCCGCCCCACCTGCTCTAACTTTGAGAGTTCTATCAATTCCGTTCCTGTTTCTTCCGATTTTATGATCATGCCTTTCCGAACCTCCGTAAAACGCTTGTTTTTCTTTTGTGTCCATTATAGCACAAAATAAGTCCGGTAAAACTTATCTTTCTATGAAGATTTTATAACGAATTTAGGCGGCGTTGTCATAGCCTACTCCACGCTCTCCCACTCCGGCATGGACTCCGCCCGATCGTCATTCGTCACAAAAAACGACGAAAAATGCATATCCGCATAAATCCTGCCATCCTCAGTAACGAGCATCTCAAAAGAATACATTCCGTCCGTCGGCATATATCCTCCCAGCCACCTTGCTTTGGTTCCGTCCGCAAGTACGACCGAATGCTCATCAACAACACCGATCTCGGCCGCGAGGCGAAAATCATACTCATATTCTGCTTCGGAAAGGTTTTCCCTCATAAATGTATCCACTTCTTCACTAAAATACGTCTCAAACTGTCCCTCATTCGTATAAACCGGCTCTCCCTTGCCGTATTCGCCGCTCACCCACACATGATTTCCTAAATGGAGTTCAAAGCCCACACCTGTCGCCTCCACAGTCAGCGCCTGCGATTCCTCATCCAAAAAAAACGCGACATACTGCGGTTTCTCTCCAAAATCCTCAAACTTCGCAATCGCAAGATGCGGTGTAACAAGCCATGCATCTCCGCTCAACTCGCCCATATGATAAAAATAATAACATTCCATTTCAAAAGAAAACCGCTCGTTTGTCTGGTCCGTTATCACGAGATCGCCATCCGTTCCCGTGTGGATCTGTGTTCGCTTCCACTCACCGCAAAAATCTGCCGCGTCCTCAACCGTTCTCCTTATCTCATAGATTCTCTCTCCCAAAATCTGTCCCCAAAGACCATTGGTCAGAATCGCTTCCTCTATCTGTCCGTCTGTCCCAAGCGGTATATGCTCCTGTTCTTCCTGCAATACATCATAATCTGTCAGGGATTCCGTCCCATCTTTGTCTCCTGACGAAGAATCCTCTTCTTTCAGAGAAGTATCCTGCCCGCTCTGCACCCCGCACCCCGCCGCACCGGATAACAATAATATCGTCACAATCCCTATCCATACTTTCCCCAATTGTTTTTTCACACCGTCACCCGCTTTTCTTTCGCTCTGTCAAACACTGCCGTCACTATAAACAAAGAGCAGGCACTAATTTAGGCGGCATTCCAACTGACAGTCATACGGCTCTGCCTCCACATGCTTCTGCTCATAGACTTCTGCCTCCACACATCCCATTTTTTGATAGAAATTCTGACTTTCCACGGCTGAATGCGCCGAGATATATAATTTCCCGGCCCCCTGATTTTTTGCCCACTGCTTTGCTGCAAGAAACAGCGCCGCTCCGATTCCCCTGCCGCGCATATCCTCCGAGACATGAATGCTCGTCAGGTCAAGATAGTTCTGTTCTCCGCCAAACAACGTACTTTCCACAGAAGTAAAGCCCTTCAATTTGCCGTCATAAAAAGCGGCATACACAAACCCGCCCGTCAAAACGGTGTTTTTCAGGCATGCGGTCAATGTATGATAATCCGCTTCCGTCCAGTCGTCAATAAAGGGATCATCCTTCACCGTCCACTCCCCGTTTTCCCTGCGTCGGCATTTTGTGACAACCTGATGGCGTACGAAACTCGCAAACAATTCCCTGCAAATTTCGTCCGCCCTCAATTCCCGATAATGGATTCGTTTTTCATCTTCCTTCAAGTCTTGACAAGGCATCTTGCTTTGATCATTCATTTTTTCTACTGCTCCTTTCTGTTCTATCAAACACCACCGTTATCATAAATCGGTCTTCTTTCAACGATGCACTCATCTCTGCCCCCATTTTTTCCGCCAGAGAGTGCGCGATGGAAAGCCCAAGTCCCGTCGAGCTGTTCGCCCTTGCGCTGTCCGCCTTGTAAAACCGCTCGAATACCCTGTCAATGTCGATCTGCTCCGCATGCTCCACTTTATTTGAGCAGGAAAATTTTATCCTTTTTTCTTCCGCTGTCAATTGGATGCGCACATCTTTTTTCCCATGCTCTAAGCTGTTTTTTATGATGTTTTGCAGCATCCGTCCGATCATCGTCTCATTGCCGCAGGTATAAACGCGCTCCTCACACACAGACACCTGCGGTTCTAAACCGCGCGCCTTGCAGTCCTCGTAAAAAGAAAACACGGTGTCATATACGATCCGGTTTAGTTCTACGCGCTCCATAACGGGAAGATAGGCGTTGTCCTGAAGCTTGGCATATAAAAAAAGCTCATCCAGAATCCCGCGCAGTGCCCCAATCCTTTTTCGGATGATCCCGATATAGCGCGCCTGCTCGTCCTTCGAGTCGCTCTCCTCAAGGAGCTGGACATACCCGTCAAGCGAGGTTAAGGGCGTCCGGATGTCATGGGAGAGATTTGTGATCGTCTCCTTAATCACCGTCCCCTGTGTTTGCACCATCCGCCGCTTTTCCTCCGTCTCAAGCAACAGTGCATTGATCTCATCCGCAAGCGTTTCCAGTCCGAAATACGGTCCATCCGCAGACAATTTCATGTTTGTCTGATGATGGTTGATAAACTGAAGCTGGCGGCAGATGCTTTTCACCTGCCGCCGATACCGGATCGCAATACTCCATGCCGCTGCGATGGCTGCCGCTACACAGACGGCCGTGATTGTCAATATCCACTCCATGCCGTTTACTCCTTATCTTATTTCCACGCGCTTCCTTGTGCATTCCCATTCAATCCTAGCGCACATCCCGCTTACGGTAAACAATTCCCGCAATCACTGCCGACGCCGCAATATAGACAAGCGCAAGCGTCAAAAAGCCGCCAATCTGCCACAGTGTGCTCTGGACCGTCATCGCTTCCGTCGCATAATTCAATGTATAGCGCATCAGATTAAACTGCTCTGCGGAAGGAAGGAGCGAACAGATCACACGATTGAGATACATGATCAGCATTTCCACGATACCGCTTGCAAGTAAAATTCCCGTCGTCATGGCAAATGCCGTACTCCTCGTCACCATCGTAAACAACGCGATCAGACATCCCCATGCTGCATGAAGCACATACTGCATGCCAAGTGTCCGAAACAGCGCTCCGGTAAACTTCAATACAATGCGTCCCCGAAAGAATATCGCATCCGACACCAGATTAGCGATCATGAATACGACAAAAAGTATAAATACCTGAACTGCAACTGCCGGAAGCTTGGAGAGCGCAAGCATTTCCCGTCTCGGAATCTGTCCTGCGATGTTTTTGATATAGCCCCGCTTCTGTTCCGCGTTCACAAACAGCGGGACAAAAATTGCAATAAAAACGACCAACAGGCAGCCTTGCAGCTCCGACATCAGGATATCGCCCACCTTCATATCGTTGCCAATCCAGCTTTCATCTGCCTGTGCGGTAACACCAAATGTAAAATCGTCCTCCGTGCTTCCCTCCTCCGCACTCGCCCATCCATCCGAAAAACCGCTCGCAAAACTCTCAGCAGGCACTTGCGACTCTGTTCCTGTCTCCTGTCCCGGCGTCTTCTGCTCCGCTTCCATCATATTTAAGTCCATTCTTAACGCAAACGACATTAATACAGCAACTCCCGCCACTACGATAATCATCACACGCGTGGAAATCGCATGAACCAAGCGGTACAGTTCCATTTTTATCAATCTCATCATGATCTGCCACCTCCCGTCAAATTCAGGAAATACTCCTCCAGCGACTCACTGCTTACCGCAATACCGAGCACCTTCACATCCGCCTTCGCAAGCGCCATCGTGATGTCACCGCTGTCCTCTAAGCGCTCAAAAATGTGAATGGTATATTCATCCTTCACCTGATAATTTCGAATGCCCATCGTCTCGATCACCGTGCAGGCACGTCCCGTATCATTCGTCTTCAGTTCAATGCGCTCACAGCACTTCTCAAGAAGATCCTCCCGCGTCAATTCCTCCAGCAGCGTCCCATTGTGAATGATGCCGTAGTGCGTGGCAAACTTGGAAAGCTCCTCTAAGATATGACTGGAAATCACGATCGTGATATGTTTTTCTTTATTGAGTTTCATCAGGGTTTCGCGAACCTCCACAAAGCCCTGCGGATCCAGACCGTTGATCGGTTCATCCAAAATAAGAAGATCCGGATCGCCCACCAGCGCTAATGCAATCCCTAACCGCTGTCTCATACCGAGAGAAAAATTGCTTGCTTTTTTCTTTCCCGTGTCGGCAAGTCCCACGGTCTGCAGCAGCTCCTCGATATAACCTTCCCTGCGCACACCCAATGCCAGACATTTGACTTTGAGATTCTGTCTTGCCGTCATGTCGGGATAAATTCCCGGCTCCTCGATCAGCGCGCCCACTCTGGTGCGCTCCATTGCCGCCTGACCCGATGCCTTTCCGAAAATCGTATAATCGCCCTGTGTCGGTGATGCAAGTCCGCTGATCATGCGCAGGATCGTTGTTTTTCCCGCGCCGTTTCGACCGATCAGTCCGTAGATCGCTCCCTGTGTGACATGCAGATTGACTCGATCGACCGCTTTATGTTTGCCGTACTGCTTCGTCATCTGACTTGTCTCTAACAGCCATTCCTTTTCCATTGCTTTCCTCCTTTTTTCCCGCATCCGTTGATAGTCTTATCATAAGGCATAAGCGTCAATAAACCGCCAAGCAAAGTTAAAGAAACGGTAAAGATTTGCCCCTGCTATTTTGCCATCTTAAACCCGATCCCCCACACGGTCTCTATGTACTCTTTCTCTGTTTCCTTTTTTAATTTTTTGCGGATATTACTGATATGGACATTGACCGTCTTGTCTTCCCCGATATAATACTCCTCCCACGCATAGTCATAAATCTCCTGCTTGGAAAACACCTTATCGGGACGCATCATCAAAAGTTCCAAAATCCGAAATTCATGTTTGGTCAGTTCCACCTCGTTTTCTTTGACGCGCGCCGTAAATCCCGCGCGGTCCAGCGTAACCTCCCCATACGTTAAACAATCCGGCTTCTTTTTTCCGTTAGTTTCTTCTTCTCCCGCACGCCGCATGAGTACGCCGATGCGCGCAACCAGCTCTTTGATCTCAAAAGGCTTTGTCATATAATCGTCCGCCCCCGCCGTCAGCAGATCCACCTTGCTCTCCAAGCTGTCCTTCGCGGAAACGACCATGACCGGAACGCGGCTTCCCACCTCCGTGCCGTGCAGCTTTTTCAACACTTCCTCTCCGTGCATTCCCGGAAGCATTAAGTCCAATATAATAACGGAAAAGCTGCCCTGCTCCGCCCGCAGGATCCCTTCTGTCCCCGAAAATGCCTGCACGCAGGAATACCCCGCTTTTGTCAGCGCCTCGCACATGACATTATTAATATCCGTATCATCCTCTATGATCAAAATCGGTCTCATTGTGTGGTCTCCCTCCCTCAAAGCACAAGCTCCTGTTCTGTTACAATCTTGTCCCGATACGGCTCGCTGCACGGTAAGGAAAGCAGCTTCGAAACGACTGCCCCATCGTCCCAATAGTGCATCGGGTACGCATGCTCTGTCTCCACATGCCGCAAAAACCAGTCAAAGCCCAATGCAAAACGCTCTCCCTGCCGGCTGTCAAGCGGCAGACACGCAATATCAAATACCTGTCCCGAAAGCTTCGCGATCTCCCGTTTATAGTCCTGCTCCATCCTGCGCTCGTCCTCTTTTGTTTCGCCCTCCCAGCTCCACCAGTTTAAGTCCCCCGCATGATAGATATGATATCCTTCCGCATCCACGATAAACGCGGTGCCGGCGTCAGTCGATCTCATGGTCTGAATGCGGATACCTCCGCCATCACAGTCCTTTAAGACCGTCTCATCCGCCTTAATAAAAGTGATTCGATCATACTGCATCTCGGTCACGCACTGCCGCAAAAAGAAATTGCGGTTATATTTTCTTTTGATGTCATTCGATAATACATACATGACCTGCGGGTGTGTGCGCAATTCTTCTTTCGTAAAAATCGAAAAACTGAAATGATCCTGATGGACATGACTGGCAAGCACATACAGCGGCTTGTCCGCCGGAACAGGCGGCAGTTCCCCCTGATAATAGTCAAAGAGCAGCGCGCAATGTGCAAGCTCCATATAAAATCCGCTGTGATAAACATGTATGACTTTCATTGCGAGCCTCTTCCCCCTTGCCTTTCCCGCTAAAACCTTTTATACTGAATCTACGTTCATCCCACATTGACTGAATCCGGCGGACACACCGGATACCAAACTTCATTATAGCGAAAAAAACAGAAAATAACAACGGAGGTATCAAATGAAACTGATCTCATGGAACGTAAACGGGCTGCGCGCCTGCATGCAGAAAGGATTTCTTGATTTTTTTAAGGAAGCGGATGCGGATATTTTTTGTATTCAGGAGAGTAAGCTCTCCGAGGGACAGCTTACTCTTGATCTGCCCGGCTATCATCAATACTGGAATTACGCAGAAAAAAAGGGATATTCCGGCACGGCAATCTTCTCAAAGCAGGAACCGCTTTCCGTCTCCTACGGAATCGGCATCCCGGAGCACGACCGGGAAGGGCGTGTGATCACCTTGGAATTTCCCGGCTTTTATATGGTGACATGCTATACGCCGAACTCACAGCGCGAACTTGCACGCCTTACTTACCGCATGGAATGGGAGGATGCATTTCAGAATTATATCCGCACACTGGATGCGGAAAAGCCCGTCATTGTCTGCGGAGACCTCAACGTGGCGCATCAGGAGATCGACTTAAAAAACCCGAAAAGCAATCACCACAACGCCGGGTTTTCCGATGAGGAACGCGGCAGGATGACTGCTTTTCTTGACAGCGGCTTTACGGATACTTTCCGCTATTTTTATCCCGATCTGACCGATGTGTATTCGTGGTGGTCTTATATGTTTTCTGCGCGCGAGAAAAATACGGGATGGCGCATTGATTATTTTTTAAGCTCCAAACGGCTTGATAAGCAGCTTACGGGCGCTGCCATTCACACGGCGGTCTTAGGCTCCGACCACTGCCCCGTGGAACTGACACTCTCTGATATTTAGGGAAACACTGATCAAATCAGTGTTTCCTCAGGGCTTATAATTCAGATCGTGGAATATGATACAGTTGGGTTTCTCTACCTTGAGTTCCTTTCCGTTCATGACGAGCAGCCCCTTTTTCGTATCCACGCCGAAGAACGTCATCGTGTTGGATTCGTGGTTTAAGGATACCAGATGCTTACTGTCCGGGAACAACGCGGCATCCTTCGGGTAATCCCCACTGATCGGCAGACAGAGCCGCTTATCGAGCATTCCCGTCTCTTTGTCCACACCGTAGACGATGACGCTGTTATCGCCTGCGTTCGAGCTTACCATATACTGGTAGTCAATGGAAAATTTGATCGTGCAGGCAGCGGAATTGCCTGCATGATAATCATTTAATGTCGAGATATTTTGTATTTTCTCAAATTCGGGATTTCCGTTTATCTCCTCATACCGGTATACGTCGATATAATTTTTCAATTCATGCACAATATAGAGGCTGTCTCTTATAAAACTCTGACGCTGCCGACCAACGA
>CAMWSU010000084.1 GCA_947176965.1 uncultured Lachnospiraceae bacterium
TTCAAGCAGAAGACGGCATACGAGATCATGCCTAGTCTCGTGGGCTCGGCGATGCCTATAAGAGACAGATCTGCCACATGCCGAAAAAAACAAGCATAGCAAGTAGCAGCACGAACGGCAAAGCCTCGCAGCATAGATCCCACCATGATTTTTTCTTTTTGTCATCCATACCGTTGCCTCCATCCCTGCGTCGAAACAATCCTTATTTTCTCAACCGCCCGCCACACAGGTTTCCAGAATCCAAATGCACAATGCCCATTCCCTGCTCAAAACCGGAAATACAAAAACGGATTATAGCTTGCATCAACGAGCCATGCTATGCATAAAAGGAGCAAAATTGCAATAAAAATTGCAGAATTCCAATTTTTCCCATAAAATTTTAGTTTTTTTGCAAGAAAAACAGGCAAATTTGTCGCTCCGACCGCTCCTAACAGCAATAATCCGCCATATTGAAACAGATAATACCATGTCCGTGCATTGTATAATCCTCCTGAACTGCCCCCCGACATTCCGGCGGCACTGCCCGCAGCATGAAGCGGGATTGCAAGCATTCGCGCCATATACTGAACCGCCTCAAAAAGATTCGTATGGGTGAACAGCACCCAGCCGAACAGCACAGCGATCAGCGTATACAAATGTCCGAACACACGTGGGATACGTGCAAACGCTTTCTGCAAACACACCTTTTCCAAGATAAGAAAGCATGCAAAATATAATCCCCATGCCATGAAATTACCGCTCGCGCCATGCCAGATCCCCGTCAGCGCCCACACAACAAGCAGATTAAAGATCTGCCTCTTAAGTCCCTTTCTGTTTCCTCCGAGCGGATAATACACATACGACGCAAACCATTTTTGCAGCGTCATATGCCACCTTCGGAAAAACTCAGAAACGCTGCGCGATTCATACGGATGATCGAAATTTTCCGGAAAGTGAAAGCCAAAAATTGCGCCTAACCCGATCGCCATGTCCGAATAACCGGAAAAATCATAATAAATCTGAAGCCCGTAGGCTATGATGCCAAGCCAGCCCGTGAGCACCGGCATTTCCGCCGGCGGCATCGCGGCGATCGTCTCCCATAAAACGCCAAACTGATTGGCAAGCAATACTTTTTTGGCAAGCCCAACGGCAAACCGCAGCGCGCCTCCGCTCATCCTTTCGATGCAAAGCGGGCGATCCTTCATCCTGCTCTCAATGTCCGCATAACGAACGATCGGTCCCGCGATCAGCTGCGGAAACAGGGAAACAAACATACCGAAATCAATGATATTCCTTTGCACCTTTGCATCCCCGCGGTAGACATCGATACTGTACGACATCGTCTGAAAGGTATAAAAGGAAATCCCGAGCGGCAGGGGCAGCTTAAAGAGCGGAACATGCCATCCCGTCACGCCGTTCCATATCCCGATCAGCCAGTCCGCATATTTAAAAAAACCAAGCATCGCGATATTAATGGCAATGGAGGAAATCAGCCATCCTTTCGCCGCTTTTTGCCTGCCTGCCCTGCGCGCCGCGTCGATCCGCCTGCCATGCCAATAATCCGACACTGTGGAAAACAACATCAGCAGCACATAGACCGGTTCGCCCCACGCATAGAAAATGAGAGACGCCAAAAAAAGCAATCCATTTCTGAATTGCTTTGGGCATAGAATATATGCGATCAATACGATTGGTAAAAACCGAAAAAGAAACGTAAAACCTGCAAATATCATAGAAATCCTCCATGCTTATCAATGTCCGCGAATTTGGACGTAAGCACAAATTCGCCGTGTGAAAAATCTCTGATTTTTCACACTAACCTCATTTCAAAAGCATGCTCTCGATCACATCAATGGCAACCTGATTGCGTTCTGCATACGCAGCGATCTGTACATCCTCCTCCGCATCTTCCTGCTCAGGGGTCAGCATCCCAAGCATCACATAGAACACATAATTTCCCATTGTGACAACTGAAGATGCCGCGATCTTATTTAAGTTACTCGGATACTGCATCGTGTCATTTTTTAAATTCTCGACATAGGCATTGATTGCGTCCGATACCTGCGAGAGATACTCCGGCTTCGCTTTCACCGCAACAAACGTATCGACATGCGCGCTCATCATCGGAACCTCAATCAGAAATTCCTCGCACCAGTCCGGCTCAATGCCGTAAACCACCTGAATTTCATCCTCCGAAAGAAGCATGGTCGGAAGGTACTCCTCTCCATACGCCTCCTTCACCGCCTGATAAATGGCGTCGATCGTGACCGTGTCGTCAATACCGCCCGGCTCATTGCCGCCGACCGGCTGACTTACGTCCGACCCGCCCGATGTATTCCCGTTTCCCGCATCCTGTGCGGAACCGCCCTGCGCGGCATTATCATCCTTGCCGCACGATACGGCAAACAGCATTGCCGTCGAGAGAATACATGCAAGGATTCTTTTTGTCCATCCTGTTTTTGTTTGTCTCATTCTGACACCCATCCCTTTCTGTCTCCCGCAGCTTAGAATGCAAAAAACGCACGCCGCAGGCTACCTGTCTGTTATCTCCATCATTGCCTGATTTTTACTATTTATACCATGATTGCTGCGCAATCATGCTAAAGTTCATGCCCATTCGGGCGGGTATCATGCGATAGGCATGATACCATGATTGCCGTAACGCTCATATCGAAAACATCATGAGCGGCAATTTCTTTATGACCATTTCCGTCACGATCGCATGCTCCGGATATTGATGATAGGACTCCTCGCCGACATACGCATCCACATCGACGATCTGGTCGATCAGCCACTTTTCTGCCATCCGTCCATGCCTGTCCGTCGTCTGCGAATAGATATTCATTTTCAGCGACACCTTCAGATGATGCAGCGTCTGATAAGAAAAAGAATCCTTTGTCATTGAAAGCAGATGCTCTTTCAGCGTCATATCGGGCGATGCTTCTTTATATAAGTACTGCTCAATGATCGCAATGAGCTTAAACGGCGCAAAATCATGCGCACAGATTTCCGCATAGGACATTTCCGCGCCGATATAAATTTTCGACACATCGCTCATGATATACTTAAAATCCTGATATTCCATTTCAATACCTCTGCATACCGCCGACATTCCCCGCGGTACTGCGTTTTCCTACATGCCCTGCGCACTGTCGTCGATTTCCTCGATTCCGCCTGCCGAGATCCGAATGGCATCGCGGATTTCTTTTTCGCTTAAGCCGCCCTCCTGCATGAGTTCCTCGACCGTGACCTTTCTTCGAAGCTCCCCCGCAAGCGCCTTTGCCTGCTCCGCTGTCTTTTGGACGCGCGAGAGCACCTTTTGGTTGACCTTTTTTTCATCCGCATTCTCGCCGATGTATTCCTCCATGGCGTCCATGATCATTTTACCGAGCATACCGGAAACTTCGTCCGGCTTCTCCAAAGCGCCAAGCATTTCCACACCGAGCGTAAGCGCCACATTACCCTCACCGATCAGATCCTCCAGATATACGCCCTGTCCTGCATACAGCTTGGAAATCTCCACCACCTCCGGCAGATACGCTTCCACCAGCTTTTTCTTTGCCGCCGTTTCTCCTGCCATCGCCGCCATGGAAATCGCTCGTCTCTCGCCGTCGCTCACCTTAGGAAGCATCTGTAACTCGTTTAGATAAAGCTCCAAATAACTCCGCTCATCGTCGTTCAGATATTCCTCCTCATCAGCCGGCTCGCCGACCCCGATGTGATTCTGCTTAAAATAATCATAGAGAAGCTTCTCCTTCTCCGAATCAAGCTGAAGCTCCTTTACAAATTCCCTGACCTGCTCCTCTGACAGCATATGCCCCTGTAAGCGCGCCGTATCCTTTAACTCGGTCAGTCTTTTCAAAAATCGTTCTTCCCCGCTCATCGTCCCGCTCCCCGCTCATTCGTCATTGCTTCTCACGCTAGTTTCTTTTCACATGCTCATGCGTGAAAAGATGATTCTGGCAATACTCATAATTTCCCTCACATTTAGAACAAAAGCGGAATTCCAGCGTCGGATCATCCTCCTCCGTCCTGCCGCAGATCGCGCATTTATGCCTCGTAATACCGCCCTTCGGTTTTGCGGCATGCCGATACTCCATCTGCCGCTTCCTCTGTTTGAGCGTTCTGCGCGGTCTTCTGCGTGTCATCATAAAGAAAATAATAAAGTTTAATAAGGACGCGCCGATCGTAAACGCGAGCAGCCAGCCCATCTGCAAAATATCCAGGACCATCAGCACAACATACACGATACCGAGATATTTTACTTTCATCGGAATAATAAACCATATCATCACCTGCATATCGGGATAAGTCGCCGCAAACGCAAGAAAAATCGACATATTAATATAGTAGGTACTGAACAAAATCCAAAAGTCATACTGATACCAGACCTGCATCTTTGCCAGCGTTCCCATCCCCTGCGGGTTGATACCGCGAATCATAAGCGCAAGATCATTTACTTTCGGAAAATCAAAAACGGCAAGCCAGCCCGCAAGTAAGAAGCTCGCGAGCACCGTAAATAAGATTCCGCCAAAAATATACACATTATAATAGAACGTTCCCCATGTCCGTTCTAAATTCGTGCCAAGAGAATAGTATAACATCATCATGATCAGCAAAAAGAAGACGTTACTTGATCCGGGCGGAATGAGCACCCAACTGACAAGCCGCCACACCTGACCTCTTAAGATCGCATACGGATTCAGGGTCAGATAACTCACAAAGCTGCTGTTGACCAACTGGATCAGATACCCCGCCGCATAGCATAAGATCAAATATAATGACAAATTCGGAATGGCATATTTACCTAATTTTGCTTCCAATTTATTCAAAAATTTCATTTTCTCTCTCCTCTTAAAGCGCTTTTATGTAACACATCTTATCATTCCTTCCAAAAAAAGTAAACAAAGCGGATGCGTTCTTTATTCTTTTTTCATTGAACTTTTTTATCGCGTAGCGTATAATGCCAATGTAAATGAAATCTAACTATGAAGAAAGATGGTGTCAAATATGAACACTTCATCGACCGCAAACGCAGCCGAAAGGTATACACTCGGAATCGACATTGGTTCCACAACAGTCAAGATCGCAATTCTTGATTCCTCGCATGAGATTCTTTTTTCCGACTATCGCAGGCATTATGCCAATATCCGTGAGACCCTTCAGGGACTTTTGTCGGATGCATATGAAAAACTCGGCAATCTTACGCTTCATCCGATGATCACCGGGTCCGGCGGCTTAACGCTTGCCAATCATTTGGGTGTTCCTTTTAATCAGGAGGTGATCGCTGTTGCGACCGCCTTAACCGAGCTTGCGCCGAAAACCGATGTTGCCATTGAGCTTGGCGGCGAGGACGCTAAGATCATTTATTTCGAGGGCGGTAATGTCGAGCAGCGTATGAACGGCATCTGCGCCGGAGGCACGGGCTCCTTTATCGACCAGATGGCCTCCCTGTTGCAGACGGATGCGCCCGGCTTAAATGAATATGCCAAAAGCTACCACTCTCTATATACGATCGCCGCACGCTGCGGCGTGTTTGCAAAATCCGATATTCAGCCGCTCATCAATGAGGGCGCTACGAAGGAGGATCTTGCCGCGTCCATTTTTCAGGCGGTCGTCAATCAGACGATCTCCGGTCTTGCCTGCGGCAAGCCGATCCGCGGACACGTTGCGTTTCTCGGCGGACCGCTTCATTTTTTAAGCGAGTTAAAGGAAGCGTTCATCCGCACGCTAAAGCTCGACGAGGAGCATATCATTGACACGGATAATTCCCACCTGTTTGCCGCCATCGGCTCCGCCATGAACGCAAAGGATGAGGTTTCCTTTTCTATGGAAGAAATGGTTCAAAAGCTCTCCTCCGATATTAAGATGGAGTTTGAAGTAGAGCGTATGGAGCCGCTGTTTGCCTCCGAAGAAGAATATGACGCTTTCCGCGCACGGCATGACAGTCATTGTGTCAAGACCGCGGAATTAAAGCAGTATCAGGGAAATTGTTTCTTAGGCATCGATGCGGGTTCGACAACCACGAAGGTTGCGCTCATCAGCGAATCCGGCGATCTTTTGTATTCGTTTTACAGCAATAACAACGGCAGTCCCTTAAAGACCGCCATTTCGTCCATTCAGGAGATTTATTCTCTCCTGCCGAAGGGCGCGCGTATCGTCCGCTCCTGCTCCACCGGCTACGGGGAGGCGCTGATCAAGGCCGCCTTTCTGTTAGACGACGGCGAGGTGGAGACCGTCGCCCACTTCTATGCCGCCGCATTTTTTGATCCGAAGGTGGACTGTATCTTAGATATCGGCGGTCAGGATATGAAATGTATCAAGATCAAGAATCAGACCGTGGACAGCGTGCAGTTAAACGAGGCATGTTCCTCCGGCTGCGGCTCGTTCATTGAGACCTTTGCCAAGTCCTTAAATTACAGCGTGCAGGATTTTGCGAAGGCGGCGCTGTTTGCACAGCACCCGATCGACCTCGGCACACGCTGTACCGTATTTATGAATTCCAAAGTCAAGCAGGCACAGAAGGAGGGCGCGTCCGTCTCCGATATTTCTGCGGGGCTTGCCTATTCTGTCATCAAAAACGCACTGTTTAAGGTGATCAAGGTGTCCGACGCGTCCGAGCTCGGCAGTCATATCGTCGTTCAGGGCGGCACCTTTTATAATGATGCCGTTCTGCGCAGCTTTGAGAGCATCGCCGGATGTGAGGCGATCCGTCCCGATATCGCGGGCATCATGGGTGCGTTCGGCGCGGCGCTCGTCGCAAGAGAGCGCTTTATGTCAACCTGCGGTTATCAGACTACGATGCTTTCGATCAATCAGATCAATGCGTTAGAGTTTACGACGAGTATGGCAAAATGCAAGGGCTGCACGAACAACTGCCGTCTGACCATCAACCGTTTTTCCGGCGGCAGGCAATATATTTCCGGCAACCGCTGCGAGCGTGGACTCGGCAAGCAGAAAAACGAGAACAACGTACCGAATCTGTACGAATACAAGCTTTCGCGCATTTTCGGCTATAAACCGCTTGCTCCCGATAAAGCAGCACGCGGCACGGTCGGGATCCCGCGCGTCTTAAACATGTATGAAAATTATCCGTTTTGGTATACATTTTTTACCAAACTGGGCTATCAGGTGGTGCTCTCTCCGAATTCCAACCGCAAGATTTACGAGCTCGGTATCGAGTCCATTCCGAGCGAATCCGAGTGCTATCCGGCAAAGCTCGTACACGGTCATATTATGTGGCTCATCAATCAGAAGGTGGACTTTATTTTTTATCCCGCCCTGTTTTATGAGCGCAATGAATTTGGGGATGCCAACAACCACTATAACTGTCCGATCGTGACCTCCTATTCCGAGAATATTAAGAATAATGTGGAGGAAATCGGACGCGGTGAGGTCATTTTCCGCAATCCGTTCATGGCATTTACAAGCGAAGAGACGATTTCTTCCCAGCTCATCAAAGAGTTTACCGAGCTGACCCCTGACGAGATCAAGAGCGCCGTTCATGACGCATGGCTCGAACAGGAAGCGGCAAGAAAAGACGTTCAGAAAAAGGGCGAGGAAACACTTGCCTGGTTAAAAGAAAACAACAAGCGCGGTATCGTTCTTGCGGGACGACCTTACCATATTGACCCGGAGATCAACCACGGTATCCCCGAACTGATCAATTCGTATGACATTGCCGTCTTGACGGAGGATTCCATCTCCCATTTGGCAAAACCGGAGCGTCCTCTCATCGTCTCCGATCAGTGGATGTATCACTCCCGCCTATATGCGGCGGCAAGCTATGTCAAAGCGGTGGATAACTTAGACCTCATTCAGCTCAATTCTTTCGGATGTGGTCTGGATGCTGTCACGACGGATCAGGTAAATGATATTCTTTCCGATTCCGGCAAGATTTATACCTGCCTGAAAATTGATGAGGTCAACAATCTCGGCGCGGCAAGAATCCGTATTCGTTCCCTGCTCTCTGCGATCCGTGTGCGGGAAGCAAAACAGCAGAAACGTGAGATCCGTTCCTCCGCCATGAACCGTGTTCTTTTCACGGAAGAAATGCGCAAAGAATATACGATCCTGTGTCCGCAGATGTCGCCGATCCACTTCGGGCTTTTGCAGGCGGCGTTTAATCAATGCGGCTATCATTTGGAAGTCATGGACAACGACGGAAAACAGGCGGTCAACGTCGGCTTAAAATATGTCAATAATGACGCCTGCTATCCTTCCCTGATGGTTGTCGGACAGATCATGTCCGCGGTCCTGTCTGGAAAATATGATACGCACAAGCTCGCTTTTGTGATGTCACAGACAGGAGGCGGCTGCCGTGCGACCAACTATATCGGCTTTATCCGCCGCGCGCTTGCCAAGGCGGGCTACGGTTATATCCCGGTCATCTCCATCAATCTATCCAAACTGGAGAGCAATCCGGGCTTTAAGATCAACGCGGAAATGCTCATGCGCGCCGTATATGCAGTCACACTCGGCGACCTGTTCATGCGCTGCGTCTACCGGATGCGCCCTTACGAGGCAGTACCGGGTTCCGTTGACAAGCTACACCGCGAATGGGAGGCTCGCTGTGAAAAGCTGATCACGGCAAAGCATATCTCCTACCGCAAATTTCAGAAGATGTGCCGTGAGATCGTGCATGATTTTGACAATATCCCGATCACCGATGTGAAAAAGCCGCGTGTCGGCGTCGTCGGCGAGATTTTAGTCAAATTCATGCCCGCTGCGAATAACCATTTGGTGGAACTGCTGGAGGCAGAAGGCGCGGAGGCTGTCGTTCCCGATCTGATGGACTTTATGCTCTACTGCTTCTACAATCAGATTTATAAATCCGAGAACCTCGGCACGAGCAAGCGTTCTGCCAGACTTGCAAAGCTCGGCATTTGGGCGATCCAGCGCTTTCGGGGCGCGGCTGCAAAAGCGCTTTCCCAAAGCGAACATTTTACGCCGCCCGCAAATATTTATGATACGGTAAACAACGCGCAGACCATTGTTTCCATTGGCAATCAGACCGGTGAAGGATGGTTTTTGACCGGAGAAATGTTAGAACTGATTCACGACAATACACCCAACATTGTCTGCACACAGCCATTCGCCTGCCTGCCGAACCATGTCGTCGGCAAGGGCGTCATCAAGGAGATCCGCCGCCGGTATCCCGAGGCCAACATCGTTGCGATCGACTACGATCCGGGCGCCAGCGAGGTCAACCAGTTAAATCGTATCAAGCTGATGCTCTCCACGGCACAGAAAAATCTGTCGAAGAATCTTGCGAAGAACAACGCGCAGGAAGCCGATTCCGAAGAAAAACGGGAAGTATCATAGAAAATTTCTTCACACGATGTAAAAAAGAGTTCCGCTGTCATACAGCAGAACTCTTTTTTCTTGATGCAATGGTTTTAACATCTTCATCTGACAATAGGTAACTCATTCTTTGCCAAATAGAAATAAAATTGATTTAATCATATTGCCCATCCGCAAGCACCGCTGTCTCATACTCCCCAAGACTGCCTGAAAATTCGCCACCGCTTATAAGATCCTTCTTCCCTTTCAATTCCGGAAGATGCACATCTCCTTTTCCGTTATGAAAGATCAAAATGATACTTTGACCATTCATCTGTCTTTTCACACAGATCAGCCCCGTTTCGTCTTCTACATATTGTTCCGTTATTGTTCCTTCCGTCAACGCCGGATATTCATGCCGGATTTTTATGAGCGCCCGATAATACGCAAGCATTTCCCGATCCTGTCTGTTCTCATCCCACAGCATACCGCGTCTGCAATCCGGATCACGACCGCCATCCAACGCCACCTCGTCTCCATAATAGATCATGGGCATACCGGGAAGTAAAAGCTGCATGGCCGCCGCCATCCTCTGCTTCCCTAAATCATGCTGCGCACTGTGCAAAAAACGTTCCGTATCATGACTGTCGATCAAATTCCAAAGATAGCCCTGCAGACCGTTATGCAGATTTCCTTTGATAAAATGAAGCCTTCCCACAAATTCAGAGGCACAGATGATCTCCGCTGCAACGAAATCCTGTACCGCCTGATAGAACGGATAATTCATGGCACAGTCCCACTCATCACCCTCCAAAAAATCACCTGCAAAATGCCAGATTTCGCCGATGAGCAGAACATCCTTCTTTACCGCTTTCATCTCTTTTCGAAACCGTTTCCAAAAAGCATGATCGATCTCATCCGCCACATCCAAACGCCAGCCGTCAATATCGCATTCCCTGATCCAATAAGAAGCAACGTCAATGAAATAATCCGCCGTTTCTTTATTTTGCAGATTCAGCTTCGGCATAAATGCGGCATAGCCGAAGGTCTTGTAATTCGGCTTTTTTCCCCATTCCATCACAAGCGGAAACTCTTTGGCATAATACCAGTTCAGATATTTTGACTGCTCCTTTTTTTCCCTGACATCCCGAAACGCAAAAAAATCCAGTCCCGTATGATTGAATACGCCGTCCAATATCACATACATTCCCAGCTCATGCGCCTTTGATACAAGTTCCTTTAAGTCCGCTTTGTTCCCAAAGGACGGATCGATCTGATAGTAATCCTCAATGTTGTACTTGTGAACGGAATTGGAGCGAAAGATCGGCGTCATATAAATAATGTCCGCGCCAAGTTCCCTGATATAGTCCAAATGATCAATGATCCCCCGCAGGGAACCTTTCAGATCTTCTTTATGACCGATCGGCGCCTGATACCAGACTTCTTCCGGGACGTCCTTGTCCGAGGCAAAACGGGACGGGAAAATCTGATATACCACTTTGTTTTTTGCCCAACAAGGTATTTCAAACAGCTCATCCTCCCGAAGATTCTGCGGGCAGTCATACATCTTTTCAATATCAACGATCGGCGCATCGTAAAAATCATGATTCCCATAATAGGCAACGTTTTCTGATACGTCTTCTATTTCAAAATAGTATCGAAGACAGATCACATCGATATCCAGCTCGATCTCATAATAATCCCGATAATTGTCCGAACAGGCTTTTTTCATACTATATGCTCGCCTCGTGTCCATATATTTTAACGGCATATACTTATCCTGCACATGAAGCGTCACCCTTACCGCATCATCTTTTTTTGTCTCAAGCCGAATGAGAAAGCGTCCCTCTTCTAACGTATAGCAATACCGCCTGTCCGCAAAATGTCTGGCTGCCGCATATTCCATAGGTACTCTCCTTTCTCCTAACCCGCTTTGATTTCATCCTGCGACAGAATTCCTCTTAAGTATTCCAACGCCAGCTTCTGCCCTTCCAGTTCTCTATCGTTGCAATAGACAGGATCATGGTAACCTTCGACCGTGATGTCTCCCCGATAGTCCGCTTCGGAAAGCAATTTCATGATCTCTTGCCAATCCGTATCTCCCATTCCCGGAAACCGGTGGTCGCAATAATGGGAACCAAACCAAATACCGTGTGTGCTGACCGCATTCCAATCAACGGAAGCATCCTTCCCGTGAACATGGAATACTTTCGGCAAATATGCTTTCAACTGTGCGATCGGGTCGATCAATTGTTGAACCTGATGACTCGGTTCCCACTCTAACCCCAAATGCCCACTCGGTACCTCCTCAAAAATCCTTTCCCACGCCCGCGGACAAAAACCAATATTACAGGTTGCGCTGTACCAATGTCCGTACATCGGCGCATTTTCAATACCGATTCTGACATCATAAGCCTCGGCAATTGTTGTCAGTTCAGAAAAACAATTCTTAAACGCAGGCATCGCGTCATCCACACTTTTTCCCGGAATTGCTCCGGCAAAGGTACCAACAAAATCTGTGCCAAGATCGTGTGCTTTTTTGATACAATACGCCAACTCCTGTCTCGCACTCTCATTGATCAAAGGGTTGCAATACAGTCCGATTCCGGAAATTTCAACGCCGGAATCCCCGATAATCTCCCTTATTTTGGGGATCAGCATGTCGAAATCCGCACCGGAAAGCGTATCATTATAATATAATTCTACGGTATCAAATCCCATGGAGACAGCATTTCTTAAATCCTCCAATAAATGCGCACCTCTGATGCAGGTTCCTATTTTTATTTGTTTTTTCCTACCACGATGTAAGCTTTCGATGTCCGACATGAATGAAACCTCCTATGTAAAATGTGTCTATACCTTGCTGCTTTTTGCGGTTGCTTGTTTTTCCTTTGCGGCTATTATATCACACCGGCTGAAGTTTTTACAGTAAACCTGCAGTTCATCGGTCGGACGGACGGACAAGAAATGCTTATTGCGCAAATACAAGAAGCGGAAGGAGCTCATCGTCCCCCGCGATGAGCTCCTCCATATGAACGCCTAAAAATCTGCTGATCGCATAATAATTGTCGATCGACGGATTCGTTTCTCCACGAAACCATTTGTATATCGCAGTCTTAGAACATCCGCATAAATCAGCAATCTCTTTCACAGAAACGCCTTTTTCACAAAAGATTCGATGCAGTCTCTTCCCCGTCAATTCCATGTTGATCGTATGGAATTTGACAGATGTTTTTTTCTTTTCATCAGTCGGTCTCATGCAGTCCATCCTCCGTAAATATCCCCATCCGTGATCGGGTATGTCTTACAGCGCCCGCACAAAATTCGTGCTGACACGCGGCTCTTTTTCGGGCAGTCCGTAAGTCTGTTTCCCGAGGGCAATGCTTTTCATTAAAAAGCTCATATTCGCCGCAAGTGTACGCATCATCTGCATCCCCTCCGCATCCTGCCTCGCTTCGTCTGCGCTGTTGCCGTGAATACCGTTCCAATATTGCCCGGATGCAACCGGCATGCCGCAGATCGTAAAATATTTATTCAGCTCATCAAAGGTCGCCGTCAGTCCGCCGCGCCTTGCCGAAGCCACAGCCGCACCGACCTTCATCGTCTTATCGAAATGCGTACTGTAAAACAGGCGGTCAAGGAACGCGATCAGCGTCGCATTCGCCGACGCATAGTATACGGGACTTCCCACGACCAGCCCGTCGCACGCCTCAAACTTCGGCGCGATCGCATTGACTGCGTCGTCAAACACGCAATGCCCGTTCTTATAGCAGGAACCGCAGGCGATACAGCCACGAATATCCTGATTTCCGATATGTATGATCTCTGTTTCCATTCCCTCTTTTAGAAATATCTGCTCCATCTCATGCAGCGCAGTATAAGTGCTCCCCTCCTTGTGGGGACTCCCGTTGATCAAAAGTACTTTCATCGTATCTGCTCCTTTCCGTATATTTAGATCACACAATGTGCAGCCCAAAAGAAATGCCTTTGGCATTTCTTTGAAAGAATGGCGCGAACGCGCCATTCTTTTTTAGTCCGCATATTTCATGAGCGCATCCACAATATTGGGATAAATGAAATAGCCTCCTCTGCGGTAATAGAGTCCAAAGTTCTCACCCGCCCCGTCAAACGCTCCGTTATCCCACCATAAGCAGGTGATTCCCCGCGCTCTGGCTGCAGCGATATAATATGCGGCATAATTCACGCGATCCTGCGTGTTATGGTCTTTATCGCGCGCGCCGAATTCGCCGATCACCACCGGAATCCCCTGACTGACATAGCGGTCGTAAAGCTTGTCCATGAAATAATCAATATCCCTTGTAGAGCCCGTCTCTCCGGCATCAAAGGTTGATTTGCTTCCGGAATCGTCCGGCGACTGAAGCGCAAAATTATACGGCGTATACGCGTGTATGGACACAATGATCCGGTTTTCTGCTTCCCCCGGATCCATCGGAAGAACAAAGTCGTTGTGCAGCGCACCGTCAGGCGACGCATCATAGCCGGGAACCATCAGATAACGGGAACCGTTATTTCCTCCGCCTGCACGCACCGTATTCACAAACACCTGATTGAGGGTATTGATGCATGCGATCGCATCCAGACATTCCTCGCTGTTATTATCAATCCACCACTCATGGGAACTCCCGACCAGACGCGGCTCATTCATTCCCTCAAAGATCAAATGCTCATCATAATCGGCAAACCGCGCGGAAAGCTGTGTCCAGATCGCGGTAATATAACGGATGGACTGCTCTAAATGTGCGGTATCCGGAAAATAGCAATCCTCCTGCGTGTCATGATGAATATTCAAGATAATATACATGCCGTTGTCGATTCCGTAATCAACGACTTCTTGCACACGGTTCAGCCATACCTCGGAAATCGTAAAATCATCATCCACAAAATGTCCGTGCCACGTTACCGGAACACGCATCGTATGAAAGCCGGCCGCAGCAATATCGTCGATCATTTCCTTTGTCGTGGCAACGGAGACCCAGCACGTTTCGCTGTCAAGCTCATTCGCATAGCCTCCATCCAAAAACGCATCAAGTGTATTGCCGAGCGACCAGCCGATCTTCATATCGCGCACAAAGGCAAGCGCATCGTTATCCGGTATTTCAAAGTCCGCCATGACGACCTCCGGGATCTCATAGGCCGGCTCCGCATCTCCGCTCCCCTCATCGTCTGCCTGAGCGTCTCCGCTTTCTTCGCCGTCTGTCTGCACATCCCCGCTTCCTTCGCCGTTTTCCTGCCCATCGGCGCTATCTGTCTGCGTATCCCCGGCGGCATCCTGTCCAGAATCCGCTCCGGGCGTTGTCATCAGCGTATTGCTGTCTTCCTCAGCGCCGCAGCCGTTTGACAAAAACAATGCCATCGCAATGACCAGAACGATCATCGCCGCCGTAAGCAGTCTTCCCCTTGACGCGCTTCTCCGCCTTCTTCTGAACGGCGCGGTATAATCGGGTCTGTGCGATACATGCCTTTTTCCCGTATGCATCATTACCGCTGCCGGCGCCATGGCGCTGCCGCTCACATGGTAATCGCGCGCTTCCAAGACTCCCTGCGAGATCGCTTTCTCTTTTCCTGCCGTCTGCGCCGTTAACGCGGCCTGACGCACCGCCCGCTGCGCCACGCTGCGCGCCAGCATAGCGTCAATCTGTGCCATTCTCTTTTTGGTAATTCCGCTCATGTTCATCCTCCGTTCTTTCTTTGCCTGTCTGCAATGCCGATCATCCATACTGTAATTTTTTTAGATCAGCATCGTTTTCTCTTTCCTTATTTCGTTTATGCGCAGTCCGCTTCGTCTCCGCTATCCTGCGCGATGTGCTGCTCCAAAATATCGCGCGCCTGCTCGATTGTCACACCCGATTCCTCTAAGAACCCTGCAATCTCCGCGATCTCCTTTGCGCGTTTTTCCTGCCTGAGCGCTTCCAGTTCCTTATTCTCGGATTGAAGTCTCGTCTTTAGTCCCTGAATCAGTTCTTCTTTCTCCCTGATCTTGTCCTCTATTGTTTTTCTCGGTCCTCTGGACATGCTGCACCTCCATCGTTCATTTTTTGATCCACCGGAAACTCCTTTTCCGGTTCTCTTTTATGACTCTTTATAGTATATGTGCATGTCCCGAAAAAAAGAACCTTATTTATTGTTTTGTCTTTGCTGTAAGATGCGTGTGTGCCGCCAGTCCGAAAAGCAAAAGAACCGGGAATAGCACCGCCGCCAGAATACCGCTCTGTAAATGATCTCCGAACGCCCCCGAAACGATACCGACAAGCGTCGGACCTCCCGAACAGCCCAGATCTCCCGCGAGCGCCAAAAGAGCAAACAGCGCCGTTCCTCCTCTTTTCACGGATGCCGCCGCAATGCTGAACGTCCCCGGCCACAAAATACCGACGGACATGCCGCACAGCCCGCAGCCGATCAGTCCGATCACCGGATTCGGCACAAGCGCGATCAAAAAATACGTTCCCAGACAGAGCGCGCCGCTCGCATACATAAAATACTTTAGATTTATGTGATCTCCGACTTTTCCGTAAAACGCCCGCGCACTCCCCATCAAAATTGCAAACAACATCGGTCCCGCCAGATCGCCGACCGTCTTATTAACCTGTAAGCCCTTTTCGGCAAAGGTGGATGCCCACTGACTCACCGCCTGCTCGCATGCCCCCGCGCACAGCATGAGAAGCATAAGCACCCAAAACAGCTTCATGCCCGCAAGCTCCTTTACGCTCATGCCCTTTTCGCCGTCTTCGATCAGCGGTGCGA
>CAMWSU010000085.1 GCA_947176965.1 uncultured Lachnospiraceae bacterium
GCCTTGTGCTGAATAACACAAAGGTCATTCCCGCAAGGCTGACGGGCATCAAGGCGGATACCGGCGCTGTGATCGAGGTACTGTTATTGAAACGGAAATCGGACGATGTTTGGGAAACATTGGTGAAGCCGGGGAAAAAGGCGCGTCCGGGTGCGGTCATTTCCTTTGGGGACGGTCTGATCACTGGAACGGTGTTAGAGATCGGCGAGGAGGGCAACCGACTGATCCGGTTTTCGTATGAGGGCATTTGGGAGGAGGCGCTTGACCGGCTTGGCGAGATGCCGCTCCCGCCCTATATCACGCAGAAGCTGGAAGACAGAAACCGCTACCAGACGGTTTACGCCAAGTATGAAGGCTCAGCCGCTGCGCCGACGGCAGGATTGCATTTCACGAATGAGCTGTTACAGGAACTGGAAAATTCGGGCATTGTATTGGCATATGTCACACTCCATGTGGGATTGGGAACATTCCGTCCGGTGAAAACGGAGAATCTGCTTGAGCATCACATGCATTCCGAAAGCTATGAGATCACGGAGGAAGCGGCAGAGAAGATCAACCATGCAAAACAAGCGGGACACCGTGTCATCTGCGTGGGCACGACAAGCTGCCGCACGATCGAGAGTGCTGCGGATGAAAACGGGGTGTTAAAGGCTTGCCACGGAGATACCGATATTTTTATTTATCCGGGTTATCGCTTTCAGATACTGGATGCGCTGATTACCAATTTTCATTTACCTGAGTCCACACTCATTATGCTCGTCAGCGCGCTGGCCGGCAGGGAGCAGGTGCTTGCGGCTTATCAGGAAGCGGTGAAAGAGCGGTATCGCTTTTTCAGCTTTGGGGATGCAATGCTGATCATTTAGAAGGAAATCCTGCAACTCGGAAATCAATGAAAAAAGTAGAATTATAGGAAACGCTATGATACAATGAACATGTTACCGCCTCCTAGACTGGTACGGAAGGGAGGTGTCTGACATGAAAACAATCATATCTCTTTTAATCGCTATTGTGGCAAACGTGATTAGCCATCTCGTTTGCAAATGGTTAGATAGCGATAATTAGTCGGTAACTAGCCTATGGTTTAAGCCGCCATGCCCAAAAAGGAATAGAAAATCCCGGAGCGCCATCTCCGGGATTTTCGATGTTGCCTGACATGAAAATTGCTCATATCTCTTAGCCTACTGGCATTATAGCATATGTAAGTATGCGTTGCAATATTCTTTGAAAAATCTAAGATCATCTGCATTACACATGAAATATTAAATATCAATATCCTTGCGTGCGTTATAAAGGGCAAGGATTTTTTGGATTTTCTCTGTAGGCGTCATAACATTCGTCATGGAAATGTCATGATTCATAAAGTCGATAATGGATGCCACGAACTTGCTCATATCCGCTTCAATATAATACGGGCGTTCTAACAGCTCGGGGCGGCGGTAGCTTAAGTTGGTGGTGATCACCTTGTCAAAATACATCTTCTCATACGCCTGATCGAACGCATCCATCCCGTTTGTGAAAAGACCGTAGGTGCAGCAGATGTATACGCGTTTAGCGTTGCGTTCTTTCAGCTGCCTTGCCGTGTCCAACATGCTTTCTCCGGAGCTGATCATATCGTCAATGATAATGACGTCCTTGCCGTCGATATTGTCGCCGAGGAATTCATGGGCAACGATCGGATTTTTCCCGTTTACGAGCGTGGAATAGTCGCGGCGTTTATAAAACATACCGGTATCGACGCCGAGTACGGAGGCAAGATAGATCGCGCGGTTTAACGCACCTTCGTCCGGACTGATGACAACGGTATGATCTTTGTCAATGATCATATCCTTTTCGCTGTGCAGGAGTGCGCGCGCAAACTGATAATTCGGAGAAAAATTGTCAAAACCGTTCAGCGGCGTCGCATTCATGACGCGGGGATCATGCGCATCAAAGGTGATGAAATTGGAGACACCCATTTCCGCAAGCTCCTCCAGTGCATAGGCGCAGTCGAGCGATTCGCGGCCGTTGCGCTTATGCTGGCGTCCCTCATAGAGAAAGGGCATGATGACATTAATGCGGTGCGCCTTGCCGTTTGCCGCGGCAATAATGCGCTTTAAGTCCTGATAGTGGTCATCGGGAGACATATGGTTCGGAAAGCCGTTTAGGGAATACGTGATGGAATAATTTGTCACATCGCATAAAATAAATAAATCCTTGCCGCGCACAGATTCTTTAATGACAGCTTTCCCTTCGCCGCTGCCGAAACGAGGGCAGGAAACCTGAAGGAGATAGGAGTCTTCTGCATAGCCGTGAAAAGCGGGATCTTTTTTTGTTACGTTATTGATGGTTTTCCGATAGTCGACAAGATAGTTGTTGACACGGTTCCCGAAAAGCTCCGTTCCGTTCATGGAAACGAGCTTTAAGGGGGCGACAGGAAGGGCGTGTTCCAATTCCGATAGATTGGGCATGGTAATGTTCTCCTCGTGGTAAGTTTGGGTCGTTTGCGTATCTCGTGATCTGTATATGTATGTGGCTGAAAACTGTTTTTCACTTATTTTATATCATTCTGCTAGTGACACGTCAAGAAATTTCTAGTAAAATAAGAAAGGATAAAAGAGTGCAAAGCGATTGAAAAGAAAGAGAGCGGGGCTTTATGGCGGCGGAGCATATGATCAAAACGGTAAAACCGGGCAGCATCGCGCAGGAGATGGGGATGGAAGCCGGAGACATCCTGCTTTCTATCAATGGACAGCCGGTAGAAGATATTTTTGATTATCAGTACCTGCTTCAGGATGAATATATCGAGGTTGAGATTCGTAAATCGGACGGGGAAGAATGGCTGTTGGAGATTGATAAGGAATATGGTGAAGATCTTGGCGTGGAATTTGAGAACGGACTGATGGACGAGTACCGCTCATGCCGTAACAAATGTATTTTCTGTTTTATTGATCAGATGCCGAAGGGGATGCGCGAAACGTTGTATTTTAAGGACGATGATTCCAGATTATCGTTTTTGCAGGGAAATTATGTGACGCTGACGAACATGTCTGATCATGATATTGACCGGATCATCCGCTATCATTTATCCCCGATCAACGTGTCGGTTCAGACGATGAATCCCGAGCTTCGGTGCAGGATGCTCAACAACCGTTTTGCAGGCGAGGCATTACAAAAGCTCGACCGCCTCTATGAGGGCGGGATTCACATGAATGGGCAGATCGTGTTGTGCAAGGGAATCAATGACGGGGCGGAGCTTGATGAAAGCATTCGCAGACTGACGCGTTATCTTCCGCAGATGGAGAGCGTATCCGTTGTTCCGGTCGGGCTGTCCAAATACCGTGAAGGACTGTATCCGCTTGAACCGTTTACAAAGGAGGATGCGAAAGAAGTCCTCAAGCTCATCCATGGCTGGCAGGAGCGTATTTATGCCGAACATGGCGTCTATTTTATTCATGCATCGGACGAATGGTATATTTTGGCGCAGGAGGAGCTTCCGGAGGAGGAGCGCTACGACGGATACCTGCAGTTGGAAAACGGTGTTGGGATGGTGCGCCTGCTTCTTACAGAGTTTGAGGAAGCTTTCGCGCGGTTATCCGGGGAAGTGGCGTGCGGAAAGCCAACGTTGACCAATGAAGTCAAAATAACGATGGTGACAGGTTATCTGGCATATGCATATATCCGCAAGATGGCGGAGCGCATGGAGCAGTTACTTCCCGGACTGACGATTCAGGTGATTGCCGTCCGCAATGATTTTTTCGGGGAATGCATCACGGTATCGGGTCTGTTGACGGGTACAGACATCATTGCGCAGCTAAAGGGCAGGGAGCTCGGCAGCGTGCTGCTCTTACCGCAGAATGTATTGCGGAGCGGCGAGGATGTTTTTCTGGATGATGTGACGGTCGGGCAGATGGAAAGCGCTTTACAAGTACCCGTTGATATTGTAAAATCAAGCGGGCAGGATTTTATCGATGCGATCGTAAAGCAGATAAGATAAAGCAGAAACAGATAAGACAGACTGGCAGTTTGAGAATCAGATAAAGAGGTAGTGATGAGTAAAAAAAGAAAGCCCATCGTGGCGGTGGTCGGCAGACCGAATGTAGGGAAATCAACCTTGTTCAATGCGCTTGCGGGCGGGCAGATTGCCATCGTCAAGGATACGCCGGGCATTACGAGAGACCGCATTTATGCGGATATTACATGGCTGGACCGTCAGCTTACGCTGATCGACACGGGTGGCATTGAGCCGGACAGTGATGATGTGATTCTTTCACAGATGCGCGAGCAGGCACAGATCGCGATGGATACGGCGGATGTGATCCTGTTTTTAGTGGATGTCAAACAGGGGCTTGTCGATGCTGACGCGAAGGTGGCGGACATGCTCAGGCGTTCCCATAAGCCGATCGTGCTCGTTGTCAATAAGGTGGACAGCTTTGAAAAAATGATGATGGACATCTACGAGTTTTATAATCTGGGCATCGGAGAACCCATCCCGATCTCGGCGGCAAACAGGCTGGGGATCGGTGATATGCTTGACCATGTGCTTGAGCATCTCGGCGAGGAAAGCTTTGAGGAGGAGGACGATGACCGTCCGAAGATCGCCATTGTCGGAAAGCCGAATGTCGGAAAATCGTCGATCATCAATAAGCTTGTCGGCGAGAACCGTGTGATCGTTTCCGATATTGCGGGTACGACGCGGGATGCGATCGATACGGCAGTGACGTATCAGGGACGGGAATATGTCTTTATTGATACGGCAGGACTGCGGCGCAAAAATAAAATAAAAGAAGAATTGGAACGATATATGATCGTCCGCACTGTCGGCGCGGTGGAGCGCGCAGATGTGGTGTGTCTTGTCATTGACGCGGAGGAAGGTGTGACCGAACAGGATGCCAAGATCGCGGGAATCGCGCATGAGCGCGGCAAGGGAATGATCATAGCGGTCAATAAATGGGACGCGGTGGAAAAAGATGATAAGACGATTTACCGCTTCACGGAGAAAATCCGACAGACGCTTGCGTTTATGCCTTATGCGGAGCTGCTCTTTTTATCGGCCAAGACGGGACAGCGTCTTTTTAAGCTGTATGAGACGATCGACGCGGTCGTGGAAAATCATGCGATGCGCGTGCAGACGGGCGTATTAAACGAGATCATGACCGAGGCGGTAGCCATGCAGCAGCCGCCGACGGATAAAGGGAAGCGTCTCAGGCTGTATTATATCACGCAGGTGTCCGTCAAGCCGCCGACTTTTGTGATCTTTGTGAATGATAAGGAGCTGATGCATTTCTCCTATACAAGATATTTGGAAAATAAGATCAGGGACGCGTTCGGTTTTCGGGGAACGCCGTTAAAATTTATCATTAGGGAACGAAAGGATAAAGAATAGCGATGGTTCGGATTTATTGTTTATTGATCGGCTATGTGTTCGGCTTATTCCAGACGGCATACATTTACGGGAAGCTGCATGGGATCGACATTAGAGAGTATGGCAGCGGAAACGCGGGAACGACCAATACGCTCCGCGTACTTGGAAGAAAGGCGGGCGTGATCGTTCTTTTCGGCGATATTGCAAAATGTATCCTTGCGGTGGTGCTCACGGGCGTGATTTTTGATTCCTCGCATCCTGATATGATTTATCTGCTAAAACTGTATGCTGCGGCAGGTGCCATCCTCGGACACAATTTTCCGTTTTATCTGCATTTTAAGGGGGGCAAGGGCATAGCGGCGACAGCGGGGATGATCCTGTCGTTTCACTGGTTTATGATCCCGGTCGAGATTGTGGTGTTTTTTGGCACATTTTTTCTTACGCATTATGTGTCGCTCGGTTCGCTGCTCGTCTATGTTGCATATATGATTATGCTGATCGTGATGGGGCAGGCAGGCGTATTTGCCATGCCGCAGGTTTATTTGAATGAGATGTATGTGCTGGCAATCCTATTGACGGTCATGGCGTTTGTGAAGCACAGACAAAATATCGTCAGGCTGCTTCACGGGGAGGAGCGAAAGACCTATCTTTCCAAGAAAAATAAAGAGGCGGCCGGAAAATAAATGAATGTATCACAATAAATAAGAAAAGAGGAAAAATGGGATATGGCAAAAATCGGTATGATCGGGGCGGGAAGCTGAGGAATCGCATTAGCGGTGTTATTACATAAGAACGGACATGACGTGACGGTCTGGTCTGCACTTTCTGATGAAATTGATATGCTTGAAAAAGAGCATGAATATAAGGACAAGCTGCCCGGTGTCATCCTGCCGATGGATATGCATTTCACAAAGGAGCTTGCGCAGGCGGTAAGTGGGAAAGACCTGCTCGTACTGGCAGTACCTTCGGCATTTACGCGCGCGACGGCACACAGCATGAAAGAGCTCGTGCACGAGGGACAATTGATCGTAAATGTGGCAAAGGGCATAGAGGAGAAAACGCTGATGACGCTCTCCGAGATCATTGAGGAGGAAATCCCGCAGGCGGTCGTTGCCGTATTATCGGGACCGTCCCACGCGGAGGAAGTCGGCAGGGGAATCCCGACGACCATCGTGGTAGGGGCAAAGAAACGGGCAGTCGCGGAAACCATCCAGAATATTTTTATGAGTCAGGTGTTCCGCGTGTATATCAGCCCCGACGTGTTAGGAATTGAACTGGGAGCGGCGTTAAAAAATGTCGTTGCACTTGCGGCGGGCATTGCCGATGGTTTAGGCTACGGAGACAATACAAAGGCAGCGCTGATCACGCGCGGCATTGCGGAGATCGCAAGGCTCGGCATGGCGATGGGGGGAAAACTTGAAACGTTCAGCGGGCTGTCCGGTATCGGTGATCTGATTGTTACCTGTGCATCCATGCATTCAAGAAACCGCCGCGCCGGTATTTTGATCGGTCAGGGGCATACGATGGAAGAAGCGATGGACGAGGTCAAGATGGTGGTCGAGGGCGTTTATTCGGCAAAGGCAGCAATGGGACTTGCGGAAAAATATCAGGTGCAGCTTCCCATCATTGAGCAGGTCAATGCGATCCTCTTTGCGCATAAGCCGGCGGATGAGGCGGTAAAAGAACTGATGCTGCGGGATAAAAAAGTAGAGAACGCGCTGCTTCCGTTTGAGGATGAGACAGCAGGCACAAATTGAAACGTTAGGTATTTATGATGACGTATTTGCGTATGGTTTATACTAAATGTGGTAAGTGGAGAAAGGTACGGTAACAGAAATGAATTGCTGTAGATGCGGGAAAAATTTTGATTACGAAAAGCATAACGGGATCTGCCCGAAGTGCGCGGCATATAACCGGCCGCAGGGCGAAAAGCCCTATGATTATAACGTAGATAAGGACTTTTCAGCGCATTATGAAACAATGGATGATTCCCATGCAAAGCTGCATCGGATGTATGATTCTGCATCGGCGCATCAGCCGCAGAAGCAGCATGCGGAGTATCATCGCCAATATGACAACAATTACAAACATCCGCAGCATGCACAGGGACAGACAGGAACGCCGAATTACAGGGCAAACCGGCCGCAGGGTCAGAGCGGCGTGCCGAATTACAGGGCAAACCAGCCGCAGGGTCAGAACAGCGTGCCGAATTATAGGGCAAACCAGCCGCAGGGTCAGAACTGCATACCGAATAACAGAACCTACCAGATGCAGGGACAGGGCGGTATGCCGCAAAACGGAACGTATCGGATGGCGGGTCAAAGCGGGGGAAATGCGCCTACGGGGAAATCCACGAAAGATATCGTGGTGAAAGTCATTGCGATTATTTTTATCATTAATATTGTGACTTCGGTGTTATATACATTTATTAATGCATTCTATTGATAATGGCAGAAAGCTTTGCTGATGCTTCCATTGTCATACATAAGGAGCAGAAGCGCCTCGTGAGGAGGA
Organism: uncultured Lachnospiraceae bacterium; assembly: GCA_947176965.1. Classification (GTDB taxonomy): domain Bacteria; phylum Bacillota; class Clostridia; order Lachnospirales; family Lachnospiraceae; genus DLAJ01. The sequence continues at coordinate 7,856 of CAMWSU010000085.1, forward strand.
GCATTCGGATGATCGGAGCGTATGGAAGGCGGCTGTGCATGACAGCGCTGTGCATAGTGGCGGCGCTGCTTGTTGCTACAGGCTGCGGAAAACAAGAGAGTGATGCGGAAGAGACGATGGCATCGCAGAATTATGAGACTTATGCGTTAACTTTTTACCAATATGGCAGCTATATCGAGGAGGATACCGCAGAGATCGACGCGGAACAGTTTCGGATCTATCATGACAGTGAGCTGATCGGTACTTATCCGTATCGCAAGCTGTCGGATTTTTTGATCTCGCTTTATGAGGAAGATGCGCAGGCGTATGTGATCTGCCGCTATGAGCTGGCGGAGAATGAAATGCATATGACACTCGATCTGCTTGGCGCGATCGCAATGGATATGGCAGGAGATTGGGATGTTGTCTACGCGAATCAGAATTCCACGGCGAAGCTTTCGCTTTTAGCAGAAGGCCTTGGCAGGGAATATGATCAGTTCGACGCAGCAGGGAAAACGGCAGGTGAGGAAACCTCCTTTTTTTACTGTTTTCGGGGAAAAGAAGATAATTGCAGACTGCTTTTGCTGATGACGGATCAGTATTATATTTATGAGGTAGAAGCTGACAAAGAGCAGCGTTTGTTACGGATGATGATCGCTGAGGAAGGTACTTATACGCAGTACGAGGATGGGAAGGACGAGACAGTGCAGTAGATAAAAAAAGAATGGCGCAAGGCGCCATTCTTTCAAAGAAATGCCTCTGGCATTTCTTTTAGAATTCGCCTTTGGCGAATTCTTCTGGGACTGAGGAGTTTCCTATAAGTTAAGAAATTTGTGCGCATCCATCGGATCTAAGGAAACACTGATTTAATCAGTGTTTCCTTAGATCGCGTCCACGATTTCTTTTGTTGTTTTCGGGCGGTTCATTGTATAAAGATGAATGCCGTCCGCATCATGTGCTTTCAGATCGCGGATCTGGGAAACAGCAAACTCAATACCGGCTTTTCGAAGGTCCTCCGGCTTGTCGCTGTAATTTGCGATGAGATCGGAGAGTGCTTTTGGAATCGAAGAGCCGGACAGCGTAACAGTTTTAGTGATCTGATTCGCGCTTGTGATCGGCATAATACCGGGAATAATGGGCGAGGTAATCCCGGCGCGGCGCGCAGCCTCTACAAAGTGGTAGAAGCAGTCGTTGTCATAAAAGAGCTGGGAAACGAAAAAACGCACGCCCATCTCTTCTTTTAGTTTCATATAGGAAAGATCGGTGGCAAGATCCGGAGCTTCAAAATGCTTCTCCGCATAGCACGCGCCTGCGAGTGTCAGTTCCAGACTTTGACTAAGATGCTTCATTAAGTCGGTCGCGTGTTCAAATTCGCGTGAATCGTACTGCTCGTCCGTCATGTATTCAGGGCGGTCGCCGCGCAGGGCAAGAATATTGCGCACGCCGCGGATCTTCATTTCGCGGATATTTTCATCGATCGATGCGATGGTCGAGCCAACGCAGGTCATATGCGCCAGCGCGTCGGTGTGAAGCGTATTTTGGATATAGCCCGCAATATCGAGCGTTTTTTTTGAGCGGCTTCCTCCTGCTCCGTAGGTGACACTGATAAAATCGGGTTGGAGAGCGCTTAACTTGTCCATCACTTCAAACGCATTGTCAAATTCGTCGTCCTTTTTCGGTGGAAATACCTCGAAGGAGAGCGTTTTTTTCTTGTTCTTCAATAATTCTTCAATCATAATGGCCTCCAGATCGGAACTTTTTCTTGAATTTCGTACCCGAATATCGTAACATGAAATCAGAATAAATTCAAGCGTCCGCAGATCATGAGCCGTGCGTTGATAACAAAAACGCGGATAGGAAAAAGATTCAGATTTTGCATACGGGCGGAAACGGAAAGGGCAGGGAACGATGAACGAAAATTTCAAGGGAACAAACGAATATGTGGCAAGCGAGCAGTTGATGGCAAGTGTGAATGTGGCGATCGCGCTGCAAAAGCCCCTGCTGATCAAAGGAGAGCCGGGAACGGGGAAGACGATGCTTGCACAGGCAGTTGCCAGTGCGCTCGGTAAGAAACTTTATATATGGAATATCAAGTCAACGACAAAGGCGCAGGAGGGATTATATGTTTACGATACGATCCAGCGTCTGTATGACGGACAGTTCGGTGAGGAGGGCGTGAGTGATATTGCGCGCTATATCAAGCTCGGAAAACTCGGTGAAGCGTTTGAGAGCGAGGAACAGGTCATTCTGCTCATTGATGAGATCGATAAGGCGGATCTGGAATTTCCGAATGATCTTTTGTGGGAATTAGACCAAATGGAATTCTATATTCATGAGACGAGACGGACCGTTAAGGCGAAGCACCGTCCGATTGTCATCATTACGTCCAATGCGGAGAAAGAGCTTCCGGATGCGTTCTTAAGGCGCTGCATTTTCCATTATATTGATTTCCCGGATAAGGAGCTGATGGAACAGATCGTGCGCACACATTATCCTGATGTGGAGGAGGCGCTGTTAAAGCAGGCGATGGAAGTATTCTATCAGATCCGTACGATGCGCGATATCCGCAAAAAGCCGAGTACCTCCGAGCTGATCGACTGGATTAACGCGCTTCAGATCGGTGGGATCACGGCGGACCGTATACGGAAGGAACTGCCCTTTATCGGCGTAATTGTCAAAAAGGACGAGGATTTAGAGACGGTGCAGCAGGAGAAAGCGAAACTATGATGGGAAAAGAATAGAAGTAGAAGAACGGAAAACTGCGCAAAGCATGCAAAGCATGCTAAGCATGCTTTGCAGACAGGATTGAGAACGGAGAGCGCCATGTTTAGTGAATTTTTTTATCAGCTTAGAAAGAACGGTTTAGAAGTATCTCTCGGAGAGTGGCTGACGCTTCAGGATGCGCTCACGAAAGGACTGCACGAATCGAGCATGACAGGATTTTATTATCTTGCGCGTATGATTTTAGTAAAGAGCGAGACGGATTACGATAAGTTTGATATGACGTTCGAGGAATGCTTCAAGACCAGGAAACTGACGCCGGGCATTACCGAAACGATGCTTTCATGGCTGAATAAAGAGGACATGAACGATCTGTTTCATGAGATGAACCGCGACTATATGAATCAGATCGAGGGCGAGGCGATGCAGATTGACAAAGAAGATGTCGAGGATACCTTTAAGGATCGCTTGAAGGATCAGGATTCCGAGCATAACGGCGGCAGCTTTTGGATCGGCACGATGGGAAAAACGCAGTTCGGAAATACGGGCGGAAACATGGGCGGCATCCGCGTCGGCGGAAAAACGGGTTATCAGTCGGCGTTTGAGGTCGTCGGAGAGCGCAAGTATCGTGATTTTCGGGATGACAGAGTACTCACGAACAGACAGTTTCAGCTTGCATTTAAGAGGCTGCGCCAGTTTTCCACGAAACTGGATATTCCGGAGACGGAGCTTGATATTGACAGTACGGTGGATAAGACGTGCAATAACGGCGGCTGCTTACAGATCGTGATGCAGAAGCCGAGAAAAAATGCGGTTAAGTTACTTCTTTTAATGGATTCAGGCGGCACGATGATACCGTACAGTTCACTGTTAAATGAGTTGTTTCAATCGGTCAATAAATCCAATCATTTTAAGGATATGAAATGTTATTTTTTCCACAACTGTATTTACAGTAAGCTGTACCGGACGCCGGAATGCGAGAACGGTGACTGGATCGACACGGAGTGGATGTTTCGCAATTTAGACAGCGATTATAAGGTGCTGATCGTTGGGGATGCGGCGATGGCGCCGGAAGAATTGTATGCGAAGGACGGGAATTACCGCGGGCCGAACGACGGACTATCGGGCTGGGAATGGCTGCAATTAATGAAGCGCCATTATAAAAAGATTGTCTGGATGAATCCGAAGATGGCACCGGGAAATGCACCGTGGCGCGAAGCGGAGACCGCGATCAAAGGATTGCTGCCGATGTATAAGCTGACTGTGAAAGGATTAAATGATGCCATGCAGAAGCTGATGCAGACGCGGTGACACCATTCTTATAGTGATCGCTCAGAGCTAGTCTCGAAAAGTTATAAATAATAATATGGCAAAAAGAAGAAACAAATCGGCCGTAATGCGGGAATAAAGGTGGAAATATCCACAAACACGGGCGTAAAGATCAGGCAGCCGAGCAGATAAAACGGCAGCAGAAACAGGATGATCGTCTTTTTGCGCAGAACGGCATAGAGCAGGGTGCAGAACAGGATCACAAGCAGCGCATAGGTAAACAGGCTGAGCAGATCGCGTCCATCGCTGATTGCGCCCGTGAAAAAAAGACTGAGCATAGCGGCAAGCGTCGTGAGAAGAACCGGAGGAAGGAGTTCTGCAAGGAGCAGAAACTTTCTTCCGGTTTTTGTGATGGCGCAGTATACCTGCGCCTCCGCGTTGCCGGAATAATTAAGCAGCCCCAAAAAACCGCTGAGCAAAAGAAGAATGCTGCAGAGTCCTTTTAGAACCTGAATGCTGAGACCGCTGCGGATTCCCTGATAGGAGGAATAGGCGCCGGTGTAGTCGAAGGCAAACGTAGAGCCGTTTGTCATATTTTCACGGTACAGAGCCTCAATTTCGGATAAAGACGGATTTTCGAGAACATCGTCCTTCAAAAGATAATCTGTCAGAATGGTAAGGGAGTATTCCTCAAACAATTCGGCGTACACAATTTCATCCGTCACATCCCTGAGCGTGGTTTCCGCGGAGATCACGACATCGACCAAATCTTTCTTTTTTCCTTCATTCAATGAGTCTAACAGACCGGCATGAAAGACATATCCGCATTCGGCGTCGCCCGCCATGACAGTGTGATAAAGTTCCTCCTCGGATGCCGTTTGTACAAATGTGACGACGCCGTCTCGATGCGTGAGTTTTTCTGCAAGCTGTTCACAAAAAGAATCTTCCTGTTCGGCATAGACACAGACGCACAAATCCTGCTCATGAGCGGCGCCGAGCGATCGATACATGATCGCAAATGCCGGAAAAAGAAGCAGCAGCGCAAGCATGGCAGGGCGCTTTAGGCAGCGCTTGAGATTGAAGAACAGGTAGAGAGCATAGCGCATTTGTGAGACTCCTTTCGTAAATATCATAACCCGCTATCCGTGCTTTTTTGCATAGAGGATATGCGCAAGGCTGCCTCCGGCAAGAAAGAAAACGGTATGGGCGGCAAGGATCAACAGATGGTGGTTTGCGACGGCTGCGGTATGTATTGTGTGCGCGGGATAGTCCAAAATGCAAAATAATGCCTGCATCCATGAGCGCACGGGCAGAAACGCGGCAATGCGCCTGCACCAGAAGGGCAGAAACGCATTCGGCACAAAACACCCGCTCACAAGCATCATCAGGATGGAGAGCAGAAACAATAGCAGCATGGCATATCCCGGCGCAGGAATCAGCTCATACAGGAAAAAGAAAAATGCGCTGATACTGAACAGGATCATGGTGGCAAAATAAAGCATGTGCAGACAGTCCGATATGGATAAAACAAAGGACTGCGCAAGAAACGGAAGCAAAGCGGCAAATAGCAAAAAAAGAAAGAGCTGATAGAGCCATATGCCGCCGATACGCGTAAGAAGTACGGTCGGGTAACCGATACCGCAGGCGCGTTCCTTTGCATGGCAGGCCGCATTGCTTTTTCCGTAAAAGGAAAGATAGCAGATACCAAACAGCAGCAAAAACAGCAGGATGCCGGATGCAAGATAGTAGATCAGCACGGATTCCTCACCGGTTGCGTTGGCGCGCACCGTGTGGAAGAGATCACCCCGCGCGAGTGCATAGCTTAAGTTGCGCAGATCAAGTGCAGTGTAGGCATCGGAAAGTGCATCTGTCCTGTCGGCTCTGCGATAGAGCGTTGTCATGGCGTAAGTTCCCGCCTGTGCAGCGGAGAGTGTCTTAGCGCCGGCAGCGGAAAGTTCCTGAAGCAGGATGGCGGCAAGCGCGTTCTTTTCGGATAAAAGAACCTGAACATGAAGATTGGTTCCGTCCATAATGCCTTCAATAAGGTTTTTCGGAACGAGCATAACAGCAGCGACGGAACCGTCCTCTAAGGCATGGTATGCATTCCGTTCCGTCATGACGCGAAATACAAAATGCTTCTCGGTGCTCTGCATGTCGGCAAGAAAGGAGAGCAGAAGATTCATCAGATCAGATTGGTCTTCGATCACAACTGCCACCGGAACGGAAACAGAGGTTTCCGATTCGCCCATTGCTTTTATGGTACAAAAAGCAATTGTACCGGCAAGAAGTGCCAGTACAATTGCTCCAAGCAGCATTTGCGGACCGTGCCGCAGCGCTCTTTTCAATTGGTAGAAAAAGTATTTTCTGTGTTGTTTCATAAGCCGTAACAATGTTCCATATTTTCAGTATAGGAAACGCTCAATTCCAGTCATCGCTATACCAGTCGTCGTCATCCGGAAAATAATATCCGTCATAAAGCATCTCAACGAATAAAAAGCCGAGCGGACCATTCATCGCGTTTTGTATCATTTCCTCTCCGAGAGCCTCAATGTCGTCCTCTGTTAATGTGAACAGATCATACTTTGTGCCGGACGGTTCCGAAACAGAACCGGAGAGCTTGGAAACGCTGAAAGAACCGGAGAGACCGATCGTCAGCTCACCTGCCACATCAAGGGTAAGATCGTCCATATTGACCGTAAAGCGCTCGCCGGAAACCACATCCGTGTAGGAGTAATCCATATTCATGGAAAGCACACTCGTATACATTGCAGAAACGGATAAATCCACATGTCCCTTTTGGGACTGGGTATCAAAAGTAGACGTATAGTCCGCGTTGGCAATGGAGATGCCGGAGACGTCAATGGACATTTTTGTATTCTGTGTTTCGGTTGAGCCGGTAGTAGTGGTGGTGCTTTCAAAGGAAAAGCCATAAGCGTAACCACTGACAGTCAGTTTAATCTCGCCCGTGACATGATCGGCAGGATTGTCATTCAGACCGGTGAAATCGATCTGGCAGCTTAACTCTGCCTGAGCAAAATCGAGCGGGAAATCAAAGGAAAAACGTGCCATGCGCCCCTTATTATCGACATAAACGGTCATCACGAGATCTTCGCGGGGGAGGATCGGTGAGATTTCCGAATATTCTATAGGCGTACCAAGAGAATTCGCGTATTCGCAGAACCATCTTGCAAGGTTCTCCATAGATTCACGCGTGATGACAATGTTATATCCCTGACAGGTCTGTGTCTTACCGTTTACCTGCAGATCCTTTTTGTCACCTTCTTCATAGCGGATCGCGTCAAAGAACTCCTGAAGTTCACGCGGAACCTCTGTTTCTGTTTCCTGAGCTGTGGTCAACAGTTCAAAAAATTGGAAAGCGATCGAGGGATCGATCGTAGTATCTAATGCCTGAGCAAGCGGGGAGTTGTTGAAATCCACACCGAAATTACTTGTCTTAAATTCGATATAGCCCTCAAACAGACCCGGGCAGGCAATCGCCATATAATCACCGTACGCGTACACCTCATAGTCGAGATATTTCGTGCCTTCGTACAGGATGTCGCCGCTGACCGCAAAGCGCTCCGCGTCTTTGTCAAGTTCCATGCTCGTGGAAATGCCAAAACCTTCCAGCATGCTGATCTCATCGGCAAGAGAACCGCTCACCTCGTCGATGTTCCAATTCGCACTCATCTGATAAGCGTTGCCTTGGGAAAGGGTGTCTAATTCCTGTGAATGAAGCCACCCTCCCGTGGATGAAGTGCGTTCCGCAGCGAAAGTATTCGACATGGCGGACGTAATGACTTCCTCTGGATTTCGCGTTTTTTTGCCGCCAAATAAGAAGATGCAGACGACGATTGCGATCACGGCAACAAGTGCCACACTGACGATCGGAATCCAGATCTTTTTCTTGGATTTTTTTGCAGGCATCGCATTCGGAACAGAAGCGGGGTTTACATAATATGGATTTTGATAACCCTGCGCACCGTTAAATTGTGCGTTTGTCTGATTCGCGCCTGTGTTGTAACCGGTATTGCCTGTTCCGGTCATATTCTGGAAGCCCTGCGTAAAGGACTGTGCACCGCCGTATGCTGCATTCGGATTCTGCTGGTAACCCTGCGCGTTGTTAAACTGCGCATTTG
>CAMWSU010000086.1 GCA_947176965.1 uncultured Lachnospiraceae bacterium
TCGGCATGGCAGGTCAGGCAGAGCAGAATCTGACAGGACAGGCGGGCATCTATGGCACGACGGGACAGAACGCGGGCATGCGGACAGATGCACCCGCCAGCGGCAATATGCCGGATTATGAACGTGAGCAGCTTCTTCGCAATGCATGGCCGCAGATTCGGGGCTTGCAGGAGCAGGATGGCACTGCTTCTGAATCCGGCGATACGCAGGAGGTTTCGCCGAAAGTGGAGAATGAATTTGCCGAAGCGTTAAGAAACCGTTCGTATGCGCGAAAAGATGAGCAGAATGAGACAGGCGGGGAGCAGGGCAATCAGAAATGACAGGACAGCAGATCAGAAAAAAATATATCGGGGACAGGGCCTTTTATCAAAAGGTCCTGTTCATTGTTATTCCGATCATTATACAGAATGCCATCACGAATTTTGTCGGATTGTTGGACAACATTATGGTCGGACAGGTCGGAACTGACCAGATGAACGGCGTTGCGATCGTGAATCAGTTATTGTTTGTGTTTAATCTGTGTGTATGGGGCGCGGTTTCGGGCGCGGGTATTTTTACGGCACAGTATTACGGAAAGGGAGATCATGAGGGCGTACGCAACACGTTCCGCGCGAAGCTGGTGCTGACGAGCGTCGTTGCTGTGGTCGGCATGGTTCTTTTTTTGACAAAGGGAGAGTGGCTCATTATCCGGTTTCTGCATGAGACGGATGGGGTCGGGAACGCGGAGAATACGCTGTATTACGGCAGGGCGTATCTCCATGTCATGCTGATCGGACTGATTCCGTTTGTCATTTCGCAGGCGTACGCGAATACGCTGCGTGACGTCGGGGAGACTGTACTTCCGATGAAAGCGGGCATTGCGGCGGTGGTGGTCAACGTCGCGCTCAATTACATATTGATCTTCGGGCATTTCGGTGCGCCGAGGCTCGGCGTGGTCGGGGCGGCTGCTGCGACCGTGGTGTCGCGTTTTGTGGAGATGGCGGTCGTCGTGATCTGGACACAGACGCATAAAGAAAAGCATCCGTTCATCGTTGGCGCGTTTTCAAGCCTGCGGATCCCGTCTCAGCTCATGCGGCAGATATTGATCAAGGGAGCGCCGCTTGCGTTTAATGAGGGACTTTGGGCGCTGGGCGTTACGATGTTAAATCAGAATTATTCCATGAGGGGCTTATCCGTGATCGCGGCTCTGAATATTTCATCGACCATTTCGAATCTGTTCAGCGTTGTATATCTTGCTATGGGAGATGCGATCGCTATCATAGTCGGTCAGCTTTTAGGCGCGCAGAAAATGGAGGAGGCAAAGGATACGGATCGGAAAATGATCTGCTTTTCCGTCCTGTGCTGTCTGGTGATCGGGTTTACAATGTCGCTGTTTCGGAATCTGTTTCCGGCGATTTATAAGACGGAGCCGCAGGTGCGCAGTCTCGCCGCAGATTTCATTTTGATCACATCCGTGATGATGCCGTTTTATGCGTTCCTGCACGGCTGCTATTTTACGCTGCGAACGGGCGGAAAGACGATCGTAACGTTTTTGTTCGACAGTGTGTTTATGTGGGCGCTTGCCGTGCCGTGCGCTTATATGCTGACGCACTTTACGGCGCTGCCCATCCTTGCGCTGTATGCCATCGTGCAGAGTCTGGATTTTATCAAGTGCATCGTCGGAGCGGTTTTTGTTAAAAAAGGAGTCTGGCTGCAAAATATCGTGCGCGAGATCTGAATGGAGTAAGTTTGGGGATATCGATAATTGCGAAATGTCTTCTTAAATGTTTTGCATGTGTCAAATATGCAATCCAACGCGGGCACGCTTTCGCTACAGCTCGACCGCAGCGGTACCTAACATGCCAAAACACGGCATGTAAGTACCGGCGTCAAAATGAATTTCATAGAAATTCATTTTACAGTACCCGCTTACGGATATGCATATTTTTCACAACCATAAATCTTTTTCAAGACATTTCGCAATCATGTGATTGATAGAGCAAAGTTGGGAGAGAAGAAGCCTTGTTTGATGTAGAAGAGGAATTAAAAAAGCTTCCCGCAAAGCCGGGAGTATATATTATGCATGATAAGGATGACACGATCATGTATGTCGGCAAGGCAGTCAATCTGCACAATCGCGTGCGTTCTTATTTCCGAAAGATTGTGGGACGCGGTCCGCAGATCGATCAAATGGTGCGCCAGATCGCGCGTTTTGAATACATCGTGACGGATTCGGAGTTGGAGGCACTTGTGCTGGAAAACAATCTGATCAAGGAGCATCGCCCGAAATACAATACGATGTTAAAAGACGACAAGACCTATCCCTACATTAAAGTGACGGTCTCGGAGGAGTATCCGCGGATTTTATTTTCGCGCGTGATGAAAAAAGATAAATCGAAATATTTCGGACCATATACGAGCGCGGCGGCGGTCAGGGATACGATCGAGCTGATGAATAAGCTGTTTTTGCTGCGAAGCTGCAACCGGAGTCTGCCGCGGGACATCGGCAAGGACCGACCGTGTCTGAATTACCATATCAAACAATGCGCCGCTCCGTGCGCAGGCTATGTGACAAAGGAGGATTATCGCGCGCATATCGAACAGGCGCTTGATTTTTTGAACGGAAATTACGCGCCGATCTTAAAAGACTTAAAGGCGAAAATGGAACAGGCATCGGAGGCGCTGGATTTTGAGGAAGCGATCCGGTATAGGGAACTGCTGAACAGTGTGAAAAGCGTTGCGCAAAAACAGAAGATCACCGACAGCGACGGCGAGGATAAAGATATTATCGCGATGTGCATGGAAGGGACAGACTGTGTCGTACAGGTATTTTTTGTGCGAGGCGGAAAGCTGATCGGACGCGAACATTTTTATATGACACACGTGTCGGAAGGAGAACGGAGTCAGGTTTTAACGGATTTTGTGAAGCAGTTTTATTCGGGAACGCCGTTTATCCCGCGCGAACTGATGCTGCAGGAAGAAATCGAGGATATGGCATTGATCGAACAGTGGCTCTCCTCAAAGCGCGGCGGGCGTGTGTATCTGCGGGTTCCGTTAAAAGGGGCAAAGGAGAAGCTCGTGGAGCTTGCTGCACAGAATGCAAGGCTTGTGCTTGACAAGGACCGCGAGCGGATCAAACGAGAGGAGGGGCGCACGATCGGCGCTGTGAAGGAGATTGCAGAGCTGCTTGGGCTAGAGAGCGTCTTACGCATGGAGGCATATGATATTTCCAATATCAGCGGTTTTGCGAACGTCGGTTCCATGGTCGTGTATGAAAAGGGAAAGCCGAAGCGCAGCGATTACAGAAAATTCCGCATTAAGACCGTGGCAGGGCCGGATGACTACGCCTGCATGCGGGAGGTGCTGACAAGGCGTTTTCAGCACGGGCTCTCCGAGCGGGAGGAGGCGTTTAACGAGGAGCATGGAACGGAATTCGGTTCTTTTACGCGGTTTCCCGATCTGCTACTCATGGACGGCGGCCGCGGCCAGGTGAACATTGCGCTTGAGGTGCTCTCGGAGCTTGGCATTGACATTCCGGTCTGCGGGATGGTAAAGGATGACAATCACCGCACGCGGGGCTTATATTTTCATAATCGGGAGCTGCCGATCGGAAAGGACAGCGAGGGCTTTAAGCTGATCACGCGCATTCAGGATGAGGCGCACCGGTTTGCCATTGAATACCATCGCTCCATACGTAGCAAAAGTCAGGTGCATTCGGTGTTGGACGAGATACCCGGTGTCGGTCCGGAGCGAAGAAAAGCGCTCATGCGTAAGTTCCGTTCCATCGAGGAGGTGCGAAATGCCACGAAGGAGGAGCTTTCGGCGCTTCCGGAAATCCCGGAGCATGTGGCGCAGCAGATCGTAGAATTTTTTGAGGAACAAAAGAAATAACCGCGAAAATCTTTTTTACCAAAAAGAGGAAATGTGTTATACTGAAAAGGAATATAACAAATGCGGCGCATTCGTTACATTCCTAGTGCGTAAGAATGGAGATTAATATGAAAATATATGAGGAGGGAGCACATGGCAAGCTTAAGTTTAACCAAGATCATCGAGAAAGAAAAACTGGAGAATCTGACGCCGGATATTGACATTTCCAAAATCAAGATCACCCAGCCGGATATTAACCGCCCGGCGCTGCAGCTTGCAGGATACTTTGAGCACTTTGAAGCAACCCGCTTACAGATCATCGGTTTTGTGGAATATACTTATATGCAGTCGTTAGAGCCGGATCAGAAGCGGGAAGTGTTCGAACAACTGCTGAATCATCATATTCCTGCGATTGTATTTTGCCGCGAGTTGGAACCCGACCCGCTGTTTGTGGAGATTGCGGTTTCTCACAATATTCCGATTTTAATGACAAAAAAAGCGACCTCGGCGTTTATGGCGGAGATCATCCGGTGGATGAACGTGAAGCTGGCGCCGATGATCTCGGTGCATGGCGTATTGGTTGATGTTTATGGCGAGGGTGTGCTGATCACGGGTGAGAGCGGCATCGGTAAATCGGAGGCGGCGTTGGAACTGATCAAAAGAGGACATCGTCTGGTTACGGACGATGTGGTGGAAATCCGCAAGGTCAGCGAGGATACGCTGATCGGAACTGCACCTGATATTACGAAGCACTTTATTGAGCTGCGCGGTATCGGCATCATTGACGTCAAAACGCTGTTCGGTGTGTCAAGTGTCAAGGATACGCAGAATATCGATCTGGTCATCCGACTGGAGGATTGGGATAAGGATAAGGAGTATGACCGCCTCGGTTTGGAGGAGGAATATACGGAATATCTCGGAAACAAGGTCGTCTGCCATAACATTCCGATCCGGCCGGGACGAAATCTGGCGATCATCTGCGAGTCGGCAGCGGTCAATCACCGTCAGAAGAAGATGGGCTACAACGCAGCGCAGGAGTTATATCAGCGTGTGCAGAACTCGCTGGCAAAGCGGCGTGAGGAAGAAGATGCATAAAAAAGCGTGTGGCAGAGAGGAGTAAGAAGGTATGGCAAAGGTAATATTCGGAGTGGATCTTGGCGGGACAACGGTCAAGCTCGGCTTATTTGATATGGGGGGGAATGCACTTGATAAGTGGGAGATCCCCACAAGAAAAGAGGAAAACGGCAGACAGATCCTGCCTGATATTGCACAGTCCGTCAAAGAAAAAGTGAGTGAAAAAGGGTATGCCGGATCGGATGTAGCAGGAATCGGCATCGGGGTTCCCGGACCGGTGGACAGCGCGGGGACGATCTATAAAGCAGCAAACTTAGGCTGGGGTGTGATGAACATAAACGACGAGCTGGGGGCTCTGACAGGCTTAACGGTCAAGGCAGGCAATGATGCGAATGTGGCGGCGCTCGGAGAAATGTGGAAGGGCGGCGGACAAGGATACAGTAACATGGTGGCAGTCACGCTGGGCACGGGCGTCGGCGGCGGCATCATTGTGGACGGACAGCTTCTTGCGGGCGCGACGGGCGCCGGCGGAGAGATCGGACATATTCATGTGAATGATGAGGAAGAGGATGCGTGCGGATGCGGCAATCACGGATGCCTGGAGCAGTATGCGTCGGCGACCGGTGTTGTGCGTCTGGCGAAGAAGGCGCTTGCCGGAAGCGACAAGGACAGTGTCTTACGGAGCGGGGAGATTTCCGCAAAGTCGGTGTTTGACGCTGTGAAGGCGGGGGATGCGCTTGCGATGGAGGTTGCCGAAAAATTCGGCGAGTATCTCGGCAAGGGGCTTGCCTCGGTTGCCTGTGTTGTGAATCCGGAGATTTTTGTCATCGGAGGCGGCGTGTCCAAGGCAGGGCCGGTTCTGTTGGATTATATTAAAAAATACTATAAGCCCTACGTGTTCCACGGCAGCAGGGATGCGGAATTTGCGCTGGCGACACTCGGAAACGACGCGGGGATTTACGGCGCGGCAAGGCTGGTGCTCTCGTAGGACTGATAAAAGCCCCGCGCGCATACAATGAGGTAAAACGATCAAGGGAAAAGCACAATTTGTGCTGACGCCCGAAATTACGGACGATTGGCATCATGGAGGAGCAGAGTGACAGAAACAGTGGAACGTTTTATCCGGCAGCTCGTAGCGCCGGAGCATTTGTTACAGGAAGAACCGATGGCAAAGCATACGACCTTTCGGGTCGGCGGAGCAGCGGACATATTGATACGGATACAGAGTGAGGATCAGCTTATAAAGCTGGTAGCCTATCTCGGGCAGCTCCATCAGCCGTATCTGGTGATTGGAAACGGCAGTAATCTTTTAGTCAGTGATAGGGGGTATCACGGCGTGGTGCTTCAGATCGGCGACGGCATGAACACTGTGACGGTGGACGGAGAGCGGATGTGTGTGCAGGCGGGCGCACTCTTATCAAGCGTGGCATCACAGGCCGCGCAGCATGCGCTGAGCGGGCTGGAATTTGCGGCTGGAATTCCCGGCAGCATGGGCGGAGCCATCGTGATGAATGCAGGTGCTTATGAGGGGGAAATGAGCCAGATCGTTGAGAGTGTAACCGTGTTAAATGAGCAGGGAGAGCGGATGGTGCTTGACCGTGATACGATGGAATTCGGCTATCGCACAAGCATTATCAGAAACAGACCGTTCATCGTGGTGGAGACCGTGCTGCGTCTGCATAAAGGAGACGAGCAGGAAATCCGGGCGCGGATGGAGGACTTTAATGCCAAAAGACGTGCCAAACAGCCGCTTGAATATGCAAGTGCGGGAAGCACGTTTAAGCGGCCGGAAGGTTATTATGCTGGAAAGCTGATCATGGACGCGGGACTGCGCGGATATCGGATCGGCGGCGCGCAGGTATCGGAAAAGCATTGCGGCTTCATCATTAATGTCGGCAATGCGTCGGCACAGGATATTTATGAGCTGATCGCAGAGGTACAGGAAAAGGTGAAGCAGCGGTTTCATGTGGAATTGGAACCGGAAGTGATACGGATAGGTGACTTTTTATGAAATTTGTGATTGTGACAGGTATGAGCGGGGGCGGAAAGAGGACGGCATTAAAAATGCTGGAGGATATTGGCTTTTATTGCGTTGACAATCTTCCCGTCGCATTGATCGGCAAATTTGTGGAGCTGATCGTAACACCGAACAGCGAGGTGACAAAGGTTGCGCTTGGTATTGATGTACGCGCGGGGCAGTCCTTTGATGAGCTTGCGGATATTCTGAACGGTATCAAAGAGGCGGGCTATGCCTACGATATGCTTTTTATGGAAGCAAGCGACCCGGTGCTGCTCAAACGCTATAAGGAGAGCAGACGGATGCATCCGCTCTCACAGGAGGGACGCGTGGAGGAGGGCATTCGCAAGGAGCGTGCGATCTTAAAACCGATCCGCGAAATTTCCGATTATGTCATTGACACGTCGAAGCTGCTCACACGGGAACTGAAAGAAGAGTTGGACCGTATTTTTATCGGAAATGAGGCGTACAATAGCCTTATTGTCAGTATTTTATCGTTTGGCTTTAAGTATGGGATTCCTGCGGATGCGGATCTTGTATTTGACGTGCGTTTTTTACCGAATCCTTTTTATATCGACGAGTTAAAGCATCAGACCGGTCAGGATCAGGCTGTGCAGGACTATGTAAAATCCTTTCCGGAGACAGAGGAATTTATGGAGAAGCTGACCGATATGATCCGCTTTTTGATTCCGAACTATGTAAAGGAAGGAAAATATCAGCTGGTGATCGCGATCGGCTGCACAGGAGGAAAGCATCGCAGCGTCACGCTTGCGAACGAGCTATACAAACGGCTGAAGGATCGGGGCGAGTACGGGCTGACGATCGGACATCGCGATATCGGGCAGGGGGTATAAATGTCTTTTTCGGGAGAGGTCAAGGAGGAGCTTGCGCGGCATGTCGGGCAGGCGAGGCATTGTCAGATTGCTGAACTGGCGGCAATTTTAGCCTGCTGCGCAGAGTGCGGTGAGGGGGAAAATGGTGCGCGCAGACTGGAAATTCGCACGGAAAACAGTGCAGTAGTAAGAAAATGCTTTACATTATTGAAAAAAACATTTAATATAGATACGGATATTTTCGAAAAAACATATGCAGCGCAGGAAAACGCAGGGATTTACCAGTTGGTTTTGGAGGGTGCGGACGCGGACAGTGTGTGTTCGGCATGCAGGCTGACAACGCGTTACGGACAAGTATCGCCGCTTCTTTTGAAGAATGCCTGCTGCAGAAGATCGTATCTGCGGGGAATCTATTTGTCGATCGGTTCCATGAGCAATCCGAAAAGAAGCTATCACTTGGAATTCGTCTGTGTCGATATGCCTCAGGCGAAGCAGTTATGCGGGGTGCTTGCGGATTTTGAACTGGAGGCAAAGATCACCCGCCGGAAACGGTACTATGTGGTTTACATGAAAGAGGGTGCGGGTATCGTCGATCTCCTTAACATCATGGAAGCACATGTCTCTCTGATGGAACTGGAGAATCTCCGTATCCTGAAGGACATCAGCAACCACGTGAACCGGAGGGTAAACTGTGAGGCTGCAAACATTGTGAAGACTGTCAATGCGGCAAGCAGGCAGGTAGAGGATATTAAACTGATACAGGATAGACGGGGGCTTTCTTCTCTGCCGGAAAATCTGCAAAGGACAGCACAGCTTCGTTTGGAGTGGCCGGATGCCACGCTTGGCGAGCTGGCGCAAAAAATGACGCCGCCGATCGGAAAATCGGGAATGAATCATCGGCTGCGAAAGCTCTCGGAGATTGCAGAGGAGCTTAGAGCGTCCATGCGGACATGAGAGAAACGGGTATAGGGGAAATCTGTAGGGGAAAAGGGATTTGTAAGAAGCAGGAAAAGAGGAGAGGCTATGAAAAAGGAAACAATGTCGATTCAACTGGCAAATGGGCTGGAGGCAAGACCGATTGCCGTATTGGTGCAGATTGCAAGCCAGTTTGAGAGCAAGATCTACCTTGAGGCAGAGGGAAAGAGAGTCAACGCAAAGAGCATCATGGGAATGATGAGTCTCGGAATGGATGCAGGGGAAAGTGTGACGATCGAGGCCGATGGTGAAGATGAAAATGCGGCGGTTGCCAAGCTTGCGGATTTCCTGAGCGGTAAGGACGTGAAATAGGATAGAATCAAGAGCTGCCGCAGGGCGGCTCTTTTCAAACAATCGTGATTTTTGAGGATACGGATATGAAAAAGAAGGCGTTGTTTATTTTTAATCCGCATGCCGGAAAAGGGCAGATCAAAACAAGACTGTTAGATGTTGTGGATACGTTGACGAAGGACGGCTATGATGTAACGGTGCATCCCACGCAGAGCAGGGGAGACGCAGTGACCGTTGTTTCCGAGAACGAGGGGCTGTATGATCTGTGCGTCTGCTCGGGCGGGGACGGTACCCTGGACGAAGTCGTAACGGGAATGATGCAGTGCGAAGTACGCGTTCCCATCGGTTATATTCCGACCGGTTCCACCAATGATTTTGCGAACAGCTTAAAACTCCCGAAAAAAGCGGCACTGGCGGTGGAGACCGCCGTGCGGGGCAGAGCGTTTTTATGTGACATCGGAAGATTCAACGAGGATGTGTTTGTGTATATTGCAGCATTCGGGTTGTTTACGGATGTGTCCTATGAGACGAAGCAGGAAGTGAAAAATGTACTGGGTCATATGGCGTATATTTTGGAGGGCATGAAGCGGCTCTCCTCCATCAAATCCTATCACATGACAGTGACGGCGGACGGAAGGCAGATGGAGGGAGATTATCTTTACGGAATGGTGACAAATTCGCATTCCGTGGGAGGATTTCAAAATATTACGGGTAAAAATGTGGAGCTGAACGACGGGCTTTTTGAGGTTACGCTGATCAAACGCCCGCGCAATGCCGTGGAGCTGAATCAGATCATGGCGGCACTCATAGGCGCAAACTTTGATACGGAGCTGATGAGCAGCTTTAAGGCGGCGGATATCATTTTTGAGACGCAGGAAGCGATACCGTGGACACTCGACGGGGAATTTGGCGGCGAGCACCGCAGGGTGAAAGTGCATAACGAGCATCATGCGATCCAGTTTTTGGTGCCATAAAAAAGACTTTTGCGTCAGCGAAAGTCTTTTTGATATTGGCGGACGTCCCTTGCAATTTCTCCGCTTAAGGCAAGAAGGCAGATCAGATTCGGAATAGCCATGAGCGCGTTTGCAATATTGGAAAAATCCCATACCGGTTCAAGTGCGGCGGTCGCGCCGACATAGGCGGCAAGAGAAAACATCACGCGGTAGAGCATGTTGTACCTGTGCGTCTTCATAAGATATTCCCAAGCTCTTTCTCCGAGATATTCCCATCCTAAGATTGTCGAAAAAGCAAACAAAACAATACTGATCGAAAGAAAATAAGCGCCGGTATTGCCGAGCCCGCTGCGAAATGCGGCGATCGTGAGCGCGGCACCCGTGAGCAGTTTTGCATACTCATAAGTACCGCCTGTATGGAACGTGTAGACGCATCCGTGTGAATCACGCCAGCTTCCGGTAAGCGCGGCGGAGGAACGCCCTGTGATGTCGCCAGGGGTATTGTCAGATGTAAGTCTCGTCAGCGTGATCTCGGTATCAGTGCAAAATGCGGCGCCCGCATCCGGGTCTGTGGCGTTCTTGTTTAACACGAGGGAAAGCGAGGAGCCGTCATAAGCTGTAATATCATAAACGGCAGGGCAGTCCGCAGACGCGCTGCTGATAAACAGAAGCTGTCCGGAATGAGCTGCGTAGCTGCCGGAATCCACGGTCTCGGTGCTGCCGAGTACGCCGCTGCTCACAATGCACAATCCGGTGATCGTGCATACAACGATCGTGTCCCAAAAGGTGGCGGTCATATTGAAATAGCCCTGACGTACCGGGTGGTCACAGGCAGCGGAGGCGGCGGTGATGGCAGCGGAGCCCATACCCGCCTCATTGGAAAAGACGCCGCGTGCGATGCCGTAGCGCATGGCGCGCAGCATGGAGGCGGTGATCGTACCCAGAAAGCCGCCCGTGAGGGCATTGGGGGAGAATGCCATGGTGATGATTTGGACAAGGCTGTCCGGAATATTTCGATAGTGTACAAGTAATACGAGCAGACCCGCCGCGACATAGAGAACTGCCATGGACGGGACAAGCACGGAGGCAATCTTGGAAATGGAACGGATGCCGCCGACAATGACAAACAAAGTGAGCACGGTCAGGACGATGCCGATGGGGTGAGCAGGAAACGCAAAGGCATCGCGCAGCGCGTGCGCAATGGAATTCGCCTGCGTCATATTGCCGATGCCGAAGGAGGAGATTGCGGCGGACAGAGCAAAAAGAAACGCTAATATGGCACCGGCGCGGCGGCGGGGAAATGCGTTCTTGAGCGTATACATGGGGCCGCCAACGACATCGCCCTTCGCATTGCGTTCCCGGTATTTTACGGCGAGCATACATTCGCTGAATTTGGAGGCGATGCCGAAGGCTGCGGCGAGCCACATCCATACAAGCGCGCCGGGACCGCCCAGGACCATTGCAGTCGATACGCCGACGATATTGCCTGTGCCGATGGTTGCAGCAAGTGAGGTCATCAGCGCGGCAAAAGGAGAAATATCGCCGGAGCCGGAGGCTGTTTCGCGCGGATTTTGCGCGCTCCGCCGCAGCGTACTTTTGATGGCGCCAGGAAGCATGCGCCACGGAAGAAAGCGGGTGCGCACGGTCAGCAGGGCGCCGGTGCCGACAAGCAGAAGCAGCATGCAGGGGCCCCAGACAAATTCATCGATCGTATGCAGAGCATGGGACAGGGTATTCATAATGGACGCGCTTTCTTTTTTTTGATCATTTATACTTATCAAAAAAGAAAGGAAGATATGCAGAAAAAAATGCCCAATAAAAGGGAGGATGCCAGATAACCTGCGTTATCTGGCACTTATTATGAAAAAGTTTATTTGAAAGTGTGATACTGTCTTGTTTTTTATGGTTTAAGTATATCCCCGAAGTATGGATAAAGAATGTTTTTGAAATTAATAATCTTTGAATTATAAATGAACAAAATGTGAACACGCGGATTTTAACGGAAAGAATCTTGCTTTTTTTTCACGTTTTGCTGTTTTCATTTTGGAAGGAATAGGATATAATAGGTATGACTAAGAGCCAAAGGGCTGTTAAGAAATCATAATAAAGAAAGGAAGAAAAAGTATGCCATTAGTTACAACCACTGAAATGTTTAAGAAAGCATATGAAGGCGGCTATGCGATCGGCGCTTTCAATGTCAACAACATGGAGATCGTGCAGGGTATCACGGAGGCATGTGCGGAGGAGAACGCGCCTGTTATTTTACAGGTATCCAAGGGCGCTCGCGCTTATGCGAATCATAATTACCTTGTAAAGCTTGTTGAGGCTGCTACGATCTGCTATCCGGAGCTGCCTGTTGCGCTGCATTTGGATCACGGTCCGGATTTTGAGACCTGTAAGTCTTGTATCGACGGCGGTTTTACATCTGTCATGATCGATGCTTCCTCCAAGCCGTTTGAAGAGAATATCGAGATCACCAAGAAGGTCGTAGAGTACGCGCATGAGCACGGCGTTGTTGTTGAGGCTGAGCTCGGTACATTAGCAGGCGTTGAGGATGATGTGCAGGTAGCTGCGGAGGATTCCTCTTATACACATCCGGAGCAGGTAGAAGAGTTTGTAACCAGAACGGGCTGCGATTCCCTTGCGATCGCAATCGGTACAAGCCACGGTGCATACAAGTTTAAGCCGGGCACGAAGCCGCAGCTTCGCTTTGACGTGTTACATGAGTGTGAGAAGAGAATCCCGGGATTCCCGATCGTACTTCACGGTTCTTCTTCCGTTCCGCAGGAGTATGTGGAGATGGTTAATACCTACGGCGGCGCAATGCCGGGCGCAATCGGCGTGCCGGAGGATCAGCTTCGTGAAGCTGCACGCTCCGCAGTATGTAAGATCAACATCGATTCCGATTTACGTCTTGCAATGACCGGAACGATCCGTAAGTTCTTTGCAGAGCATCCGGACAAGTTCGATCCCCGCGAGTACTTAAAGCCGGCACGTGCGAACATCAAGGAGCTTGTTCGTCATAAGCTGATCAATGTACTTGGCTGCAACGGCAAGGCATAAAAAAAGAACGCAAAGCGTTCTTTCAAAGAATGCTTCGCATTCTTTTGGAATTTGCGAAGCGGATTCTTTTGGAAATGTCAGAATATGTGGTGTAACCTCATCAATGGGGGTTACACCCTTTTCTTTTGCACAAGCAAATATGTGAATCCATTCAAATATTAATAAAACCTTTGGTTTTTTAGCTTTTATTCCCGCGAGCAATGAGCCAAGCGGCCGTGCTTGCACGGACAGTTGGCGAATGCCGCGAGGGTCAAATACCCCGCTCCTTGGGGTATTTGACTTGTACATAGATGGCTTTAGGTGCAAACAATTAATAAAACAGAACGAAAAATGGTACAAATAATTGGATGAAAAACTTGATAAAAGGTGCAAATAACCAATCAAAAAACTTGATAAAAGGTGCAAATTATGGCATACTATTATTAATTTAAGGTCTTGGAGGCTTGCTTATGGATCGGGTTGCAGCACAAAAATTGGTCGAATGGAATCACAACAAACGCAGAAAGCCTTTAATCGTATGGGGGGCAAGACAGGTCGGAAAGACCTATCTTATCAAGGATATTTTTGCTGAAACTTATTATAAAGATCACTATATCTATATTGACTGCAAAATAGAGGACGAAGTCAGCGATTTTTGCTCAAAGACCGCAAATGCAGGAAAGATCATTGAATATATCTCTTTGCGGAAGGGTATGCAAATCACGGAAAATACACTTTTGGTATTTGATGAAGTGCAGGAATGTCCCAACATCATATCCTCGCTAAAATATTTTTGTCAAGATTTTAGACAGATTCCCGTTATTGCGACCGGTTCCATGGTGCGCATTAAAATCCAAAGAGAAACACATAAGCGAGGTGCGGCGGATAACGGGAAGTTCCTTTTTCCCGTAGGAAAAATAAACCAGATAACGGTTTATCCAATGACCTTTGATGAGTTCCTGATGAACAGTAACAAGATGTTGTATGAGACGGTAAAGAAAGCCTATGAAAGCAGGAAACCTCTTGATACAAAGATTCATGAGCTGGCAATGGAGCAGGTATATAAATATCTGCTTTTAGGCGGTATGCCTGAGGTGGTAGATACCTACATTGAAAGCGGAAATCTTCTTGAGTCCAAAGAAGTCCTTGAGGCTTTGTACGATAACTACCTCTCTGATATGGAATTGTATCAGGCAAGTCAGGAAGCGATTTTGCGCTCTCGCGCATTGTTTTCCAATATTTATAAGGAGCTTAATAAAGAGTCCAAAAACTTCTCTCCGGGACTGATTGAAGAAAAGGGTAAAACGAGAGACTTTGCCACATCGATTCAGTGGCTTACAATGGCGCATATCGTAAATCAATCTTTTCAATTAAAGGAGCATATTACAATGCCGCTGATGCCGGATAATGAGAGTAATTTCCGCTTGTTCCTCGGCGATATTGGGATGTTTTCCTATCAAAGCGGAATCAATGCGGCATCGTTTGTGTCAAGCGAAAGAGAAAACACGTTATCCGGCATTTTTTTTGAGAACTTTGTCGCAGGTGAACTGACCGCAAAAGACCATAAGCTGTTTTATTGGAGAGGCAGAGCATCCGCCGAACTTGAATTTATTATTGAATCGGATAACAGGTTATATCCGATCGATGTAAAAAAAAGCAAAGGCACACTTAATTCTCTCAAAAAGTTTTCTGACCATAACAAATTTGGATATGCGATCAAGGTTTCAAAAAACAACTACGGTTACGATCATGATCAAAAGATATTGACTGTACCTTTTTATTTTTTTCCATTTGTTGCAGGGGATCTCGCGGACGGGAAAATGAACGTATAAGCATCACATAATGAAACGTACAATGTAAGATTCGTTTCTGCATTTGTCCGAACGTCCAACATGACAGAATAATAAGGCGGTCAATTCAGCCGGAGCGTAAAAAGCAGCATGTCGGAGTCCTCTGAGCGGGGGACGGGCTGAAACTTCAGCTTTTCGCAGACGCGGAGGGATGCGGCGTTTTCTTTTTGTACACGGACATAAACCTCCGGCAGACCAAGCCTGTCCGCAGCATAGGTAAGGATCGCGCGGCATACCTCGGTCGCATAGCCATGATTCTGATATTCCCGAGCAATGACGTAGCCGAGCTCGGCGAAATCTTCTTTTGGCTCAATACCCGCGCGGCCGATGAGCTGTCCGTCAGCTTTGTTGATGACGATCCACATGCCATAACCGTAGAAGCCGTAAACATGGTCGATATAATCGCGGATGTAGGAACGCTCCGCGGTTTCATCGGCATAGAGCGCCTCGATATAGCTGGTGATAGCGGGATCCGCATAGATTTCATAAAGCCTTGTCACATCTTCGGTCGTGATCTCGCGGACAAGGCAGCGCTCGGTTTCTAATACCGTATAGGGAAGCTGATGCGCCCTGCAAAAAGCAAGTTCACAGAAAGGCGCGTCCAAGCCGGAAATATCTTCGATCAGATAGCGGACGCCGTCAAAGGAAACGTCTTTGTTTTGCTCGTGCAGATAGCCGATCACAGCAAAACCGCGCTGCAGGCAGCGCTTGGCAATGTCGGTGCGGTCGGTCACGATGAGAAGGGTCTGCGCCAAAGGATGTGTGTCTGAGTTAGGCGAAGCCCCCAAATTGCCGTTATGTGAAGTTGTGCAGTCCGGGGTGTCGGGCAGCGTAATTTTTTCTGACATTTGCGTCAGAATCTGTTCGAGGGGAATCCGCTCCGCTTCATAGCCGCTCATCCACAGTTCCATCAGGGTACGGGAAAGCAGCTCGGCGGAGGACAGCGATTCAATCAGAAATATAATTTTGCGCAGAGTCGTGTATGTACTTTGTGGTTAACACAACTCCGAGCCCCCCCAGCAAGGCAAGATGTGGGATTGCGGGG
>CAMWSU010000087.1 GCA_947176965.1 uncultured Lachnospiraceae bacterium
ATTAAAAGGAAAATGTTTAGATTGTCGCTCCCTACGCGGGAGCGTGGATTGAAATACAAAGTAGCAGAATGTTTTTCGATTTGCAAGACCGTCGCTCCCTACGCGGGAGCGTGGATTGAAATACCATTTGCTGATTTGTGGTTACACCAATATTACGTCGCTCCCTACGCGGGAGCGTGGATTGAAATAAAAAGCATAAATTAAAAGGAAAATGTTTAGATTGTCGCTCCCTACGCGGGAGCGTGGATTGAAATTGTATATTGCGCCGCTGATTATTGCGGGAATATATGTCGCTCCCTACGCGGGAGCGTGGATTGAAATGTACTATGTACTATAGGAAAGAACTTTTTAATCTTGTGTCGCTCCCTACGCGGGAGCGTGGATTGAAATTATTACTTTACCTGCATCGGGGACGGTATCCGGCACGTCGCTCCCTACGCGGGAGCGTGGATTGAAATACAGTATATATATAATAGTGTGGGGGAGGCGTATACTGTCGCTCCCTACGCGGGAGCGTGGATTGAAATACAAAGAGATCAAATAGTACAAAGTCTCCTATAGGGTCGCTCCCTACGCGGGAGCGTGGATTGAAATTTAATGTTTCCGGCAGAGTATCCACGATAGCCGATCGTCGCTCCCTACGCGGGAGCGTGGATTGAAATAAAAACTGTAGCAACGCGGGTATTTATTATGTTGCGTCGCTCCCTACGCGGGAGCGTGGATTGAAATTGCTATTGGATGGAAGTCAAAGGGATCAATGTTTTGTCGCTCCCTACGCGGGAGCGTGGATTGAAATTAAAGGTATATCTATGGCTGAGGATGCCGTTGAATCGTCGCTCCCTACGCGGGAGCGTGGATTGAAATAACAGTATTAACCTGCGATTTTTCGCAGGAGCAAGGTCGCTCCCTACGCGGGAGCGTGGATTGAAATGGGTTGACCTCTAAAAATCCAATCGTCAAGTCCTCGTCGCTCCCTACGCGGGAGCGTGGATTGAAATTGATTGGTAATCACTTAAAAACTCGTCATATTCCGGTCGCTCCCTACGCGGGAGCGTGGATTGAAATTAGTAGCGCCATAGATTTAACGATACATCACAATGTCGCTCCCTACGCGGGAGCGTGGATTGAAATACAAAAACCTAGTGCTACTTCTGTTCGCTTGGACAGTCGCTCCCTACGCGGGAGCGTGGATTGAAATGTGTGTCTGCAAAGGGGTGCAACGGGCGCAATGGTCGCTCCCTACGCGGGAGCGTGGATTGAAATGCGATCCGTCATTGTGTTGGATTTGGTCTTGTAGGTCGCTCCCTACGCGGGAGCGTGGATTGAAATGTGGAGTATTGTGCTTTGTTGGATAAAGGCGGTGGGGTCGCTCCCTACGCGGGAGCGTGGATTGAAATCTTTACCTGTTCGCCTGTGTATAATGTTGTAACCGTCGCTCCCTACGCGGGAGCGTGAATTGAAATGGGTGCGGCTTCTCTTTTAGATGGTACAAATGCGGTCGCTCCCTACGCGGGAGCGTGGATTGAAATGAGACCGTCTTTGTAAGCTTTCACAACGGGAAACGTCGCTCCCTACGCGGGAGCGCGGATTGAAATGGATAGCGTGGCTATTGAAGTACGGTATCTCGCGTCGCTCCCTACGCGGGAGCGTGGATTGAATTTGTTTCAAACGCAAATGGTTAAATTGCTGGTTTACAGGCGGGGAAATATCCCACATATTTCGTACCGTATTGTTGGCAAAAATTAAGGAAATATGGTAGTATGAGCGATTCTGTAAAGAATCGACAAGCGACGTCTTTTGCCGTGAAAGGAGGCGCTGGATTTGAGGAAATGTTAGAGTTGATGAAGAAGTCTCTAATATTGCCACTGGTTTTGAGTGGTATGCGTGATTGGAGTTTTGACAACAAACAAAATTTATTCTTTCTTCTAGTATCCCACGGAACCCAAAGAATACCCTCGTATTAACTCTCATATCATAGTATGTAAATATATTTACAAGGATGCTACGGGAGAGACAACATGAATTTTGCCGCAGTACTCGCCAATATTTCCAACATCATCATCCCGGTTGTCATTTTTTATGTCGTGGCGATGGGGCTTGTTGCAAAGAAAAAAGTATATGAGGATTTTGTAAAGGGGGCAACGGACGGGTTTCATACGGTCATCCGTATTATGCCGACATTGGTCGGATTGATGGTGGCAGTTGGAATTTTGCGCGCATCAGGCTTTCTTGATCTAATCAGTATGCTGTTTCGCGGCTTTACCGATCAAATGGGTCTGCCTGCGCAGCTTATGCCCCTTATTTTTATTCGTATGTTTTCGTCTTCGGCGGCTACAGGCTTTGCGCTCGATATGTTTCGAGAATATGGGACGGACAGCTATATCGGGACGTTGACCTCCCTGTTATTGTCGTGTACGGAGACAATCTTTTATACAATGTCCGTCTATTTTATTGCGGCGAAGGTGACAAAAACGCGCTGGACGCTCACCGGTGCGCTGCTCGCCACACTTGCGGGCATTGCGGCAAGCGTTGCGCTGGCGGGGTGGATAGTTTGAGGCTTGAATACAAACAAATAAGTTAGTCAATAATTATTTGACGAGGATTAAGTATATAGATATAATGAAATAAAAACAAAACATAGAATTTTTTTATGCGGATTGTTTTGCAGCAGAGAAGAGGCTTAAGTGGCTCAAAGATACATGTAGAGGTAATATGTTATGGAAAATAAAAAGAGCGAGATTGAAAAATTGATAATATATTTAACAGACAGAGATAACTCAACATGTGCTTTCCTATTAGAGCGGCAGAATAACAAAGATTATGTTATCTGGAAATGTCAGAATGAACGATATGAATTGGAGATTACCACGGATAAAGAAATAAGGATAGTCACGCAAATTAAAAAGGGTGATACAATAGTCGAATCAATAGAAGAGATTCGGCGTAAGTTTTTAGATTCGGCATTTGAAAATAAAATGAATCAACTTATCAATATGGAAGACGGATTTGATGATGCGGATGAAGAGGAGGGAAATGATGGCATAAAATATAATCCATACAATCCGAAGTTGATACGTGTGGATACGAAGCCCTTTTCGATTCGACAGATGAATGAGATGATTGAAGCAAAAGATATCGATCTTTCGCCGGATTTTCAAAGAGGGTTTGTGTGGAATGATATTACAAGGAAATCCCGTCTGATAGAATCTTTGTTATTGAGAATACCGATTCCGGTATTTTATTTTGCACAAGACGAAGAAGGACAGTTTCAGGTTGTGGACGGGGTCCAGAGACTGACGGTTATCAATTCGTTTATGAAGAATGAATTTAAATTAAAAAATTTAGAATATCTTTCGGAATGTAATGGAAAGTATTTCAAAAAGCCGGGCGCTAAGGCGCATAGTCTTGAAGATATGTATGTGAGACGTATAGAGCAGACACAGTTGTTTGTGAATGTAATTGACCCGCAGACTCCCGGCAAGGTAAAGTATGATATTTTTAAGCGCATCAATACAGGGGGAAAAGCGCTAAATGGTCAGGAAATAAGAAACTGTCTGGCAAATGGGAGAACGAGATCTTTTCTGCATGAATTAGCCGGTTCCACGAATTTTTTACAAGCTACCAGAAAAAGTATCAGCGCCGCACGGATGGCAGATGAAGAATTGGTATTGCGTTTTATAGCATTTTATATGATGGATCATAAGATTACAGTAAATGAATATAAAGGTGGTATGGATGAACTGCTGGATGATACAGTGGAAGTGCTAAATGCTTTAAAAACAGAAAGATTTATAGAAATCCGGGAGCATTTTTTTCAGGCTATGGATAATGCATATTTTCTGTTTGGAGCAAATGCGTTCAGAAAGGCAAATTATATTAATAAGTCACTTTTTCTTGGTATTTCCCGGGTGCTTTGCGATATTTCGCCCCAGAAGCTGCAGGATAAGGAAAAAGAAGATATAGCAAGGCTAGTGCAGGCAGAGATCAGCAACAATGAGCGTTTCAGAAATGCCCTGTCCATGGCAACAAATGATGCTCGAAACGTGAAGTTTGTTTATGATACGGTAAAAAAGATTATAGGAGAATAGTTGATGCATCGGGAACTTATTATTGAAAATTTTAAATGTTTTTCTGAGAAGACAAAGATCACATTAGGTAAAATAACGGTTTGTCTAGGCAGCAACTCTGTTGGAAAGTCTTCTGTGATTCAAGCCTGCATTTTGATGAGGCAGATATATGAGCAGGCATCAGTATTTAAAGATACACAAGTCAAGGAATACAACATTCAGTTGAATGATGTGTACGGGTTGCAGTTGGGAGACGCGGAACATATAAAATCTTCAAAAAATAGAGAAGATATTTATTTGAAAATAGACCAATACGAGTATAGACTGGCTTCTGATGAGCATAGTCCAATGGAATTGAATGTCCGAAACGGGTATGATGTGGTGGAAATGTCATCACATAAGGGACTGTTTTCAAAAGGGTTCTATTACTTGAATGCAGAGAGAACGGGACCCAGAAACTATCAGACGATAAACTCTAAAATGGTAGATAATTGTGGCGTATATGGAGAGAATACAGTACATTTATTGAGTCTGCTTGGAAATAACAAAGTAAATGAGTTAAGATGTTTTGGCATGGACGAAAATAAAAAGGTCAATACTTATAGTAAGCAGGTAGAATATTGGATAGATTATATTATACCGGGAATTGAAATAAATGCAGATGATATGACAGATTTAAGAATTAGCAAAATGAGTCTGAGGCAACCGGCATTGGATACCGGTTTTTTGTCACCATATAATTTTGGGTTCGGAATATCATATGTTCTTCCGATTGTTCTGACCGGTTTGATAGCGGAGGATGGAAGTGTATTTTTGGTGGAAAATCCGGAAGCACATTTGCATCCTATGGGGCAGTCACATATAGGGTATTTTTTGGCGACAATGGCATTGTCAGGAGTTCAGGTTGTTGTGGAGACCCACAGTGAACACGTATTGAATGGAATCAGGATTGCGGCATTAAAAAATGCAATGAAACCGGAAGACATAAGCATTAATTATTTTTCTGTCAATTCACATGGTGAGGATACAAAGCATAGGGTTGAAAATATCAGCCTGAATGAGAGGATGGATTTGGAAGCATGGCCGCAGGGATTTCTTGATCAGGAAGAAGAGGATTTAAGGACGTTGAGAGAACTTAGGAGAAGGTAATGGAAAAGCTTGTACTATGGAGGAAGGAAATCGAAGAAGATTTTGCGGGGGCATCAGAAAAACAGCTGGACGATTTTTTGGATTTAATAAGATATATTCGGCAAAATGATATTCGAAGCGGGATATGTAAAAGTACGTTGGACAAGTCGGAACTTTGGGAGTGGCTTTATTCTAAGGATCAGATTGAACTGAACGATATAAAAAGAGAGTTATCCAGATATATAGAAAAAACAACTTTCATGGATGAAGAAGAGTTTGACAAGTTCTTTGGTCAAATAGGGAGACTGTATGCTGTTAAGGTGTTGGCATTGTCATTTAAAAAAGAGAATATTTATCATATATCAACAATAGCAGAATATTATGCCGGAATAAGAGATTATTTGGTGACGGAGAAGAAAGACGAATTTTGCAATGATTTGCAGGATTGCTTCCCTAGTATATATTTTGCTAAAGGAATAGGGACAACAGTAAATACGTTAAATCAGAGGTTTGAAGAAATACAAAGAGAAATTGTGGATCATTTAGTGCAGATTAATGACTATCATGCAAAATTTCTTGAACTGCTGGAAAAGCATAAATCGTATCAGGAGATTGCACGAGAGTTTTCCATGGATACGGGAATTGAATGTTCACCACAGGCAGGGAGAGCAAAAATACAGGCGTTAAAGGAATTATGTCTGAATGAAATAAGCGGACAAGATGAGATAGTTGTTTGTGAATTACATACCAAGTTCAAAACGTTTAATATTGACAGAGAGCGACAAGACAGAATATATTTTTTCCCGGGGAAAAAGGGTATATTAGGCGGTAAAATTATTGTAAAGCATATCGGAACGCATTTGTAAGATGGAAAGAGTATTGATTGAGCAATTGTCCCTTACGGATGGAATTAAGGAGTCTTGCTGTAGGCTTTTTGGATGGCAAATAACAGTATGGAAAAGCAGTGGTGAGATTATCTATGGCACAGGGGACCGTTGCTTTATATGAGGGAAAGTTTATAGGAATAGAAACAATCTATAATGTTGTTAATAGCGGGCGGATAAATATTCCGGAAAAGTTAAAAGATCTTAGAACCAAAAGCCGGAACAATGAACTGTTTTGCCCTTGTGGATGCGGCGCAGATCTTATTTCGGTTGCAGGGATAAAAACCTGCGGGAGCAACATAAGCTAAAGGCAGCAAATATAGAGTTACGTGTTCCGGTTCATGCTGTTGATGAAATTAACAGGAACTACGAAATTTCGTTTTTATCCAAAAGCAGGAAGACAGCACTCAGTTACTACCATGAAAGAGTCAATTAATATAATGAAAAATTGATCATTTTGGATAGAAATAGTCAGGATGTATAAAAATAAAACAAAACGGTTTCTCCCTATTGTCATAGTAGTGGAGACAATCTTTTATACAATGTCCGTCTATTTTATTGCGGCGAAGGTGACGAAAACACGATGGACACTCACCGGTGCGCTTCTCGCTACCCTTGCGGGTATTGCGGCAAGCGTGGCGCTGGCTGGAGTGTTGACATGACAGTCTTGAACAGGGATTGATAAAAAATCATAACGGATAAATGCATCCTAAGCCTTATTCAAAAATAAATTGTCATGATAATTTTTTTGGAAATCATAAAACACATCTCCCCATTTTGACACAGATTGGGCAATATGGTATCATCATGTCGATAGGCATGATACCCGCCCGAATGGGCGTGCAGTAGGGTACATTACATAACGGCAAATGATGGCAGGAGGAATAAGCGATGGCGGAAGTACATAAAAAGGGCTTGAATGCGCAGTTGGTATGGGAGGATTTACAGAATTGCTGCATAAGCGAGGCTGCATGCGGACAATGTCAGGGAGAGGCATGCATTATCGGTTTTGCAAAAGAGTGTATCAAAGAATATCAAAAGAAGCCCCAAAAAGAAGTGCCGAGCGGGACGGAAAGAATTCCGACCATGGATTATAAGGCATTTGATGAAGTGGAATTAGAAATAGCGATCGCGCATATTTTAAAAGAATGTAAAGATTGTAAAGAGGATCATGTTGAGGATTGTATCATTAATGTGATCCGCAACTGCTATGAAGTCGGACTGTTCGGCGATGTGCAGACATACGAAGGAAGCACGCTGCAATACTTAATGAAGGTGCAGGGCGATTTCCCTGAAAAATCCATCAAAATTGCTGAGGCATACAGAGAATGATTTTCTGATGACCGGAGAAGCTTCGTAACGGAGTGTGTATTCCTGCATGGTAAGTAAGGCGGAAATGTTTTGCATTTCCGCCTTACTTACTGCATTTATACCATTTCTTTAGAGACAGGATTCTTTTTAATCATACCAATCGTAAGTTCGCCGGTCATATTCGGCGTCTCCCGCATGGAATGCCGTGACAGCGGTGATATAACCAAGGCGGTCGCGGATGATCGTAATATCGACCGTACCCTCCTGTTGAGACTGATACCTGCCGAGCATCTCATCGGAAAATCTGCGGATCGTTTCGCTGTTGTAGCGCAGCGTGTCATTTTGCACATTGGGACGGACAAGTCCCCATTTGGCGTATTCTTCAAAAAGCTCCTCGCGGTCTAAGATAAGTGACATGTCCGCGGAAAACGCCCCCGCTTCCACGTGAAATTCCTCGGATAAAGCTTTTTTAATGAGATCGCTTAAAACATCGGGGTCGTTTGAGGTGTCCTCATGCATCACATCAAAAATAACCCGTTCCGCTCTGCGCTCGGCATTTTCACCGAGTGAGACACCCCTTGTCAGGCTGACGCGCACACCGAAGCGGCAGCTGTCGGAGCTGCAAAAAGATGTAAAGTACGGATCAAAAGGAGCCTGCCCGCCCGTAGCGAACACAACGGAGCCGCAGAGAACAAAGCAGAAGGAGAGCGCAATCACAAGCACCGGTGCTTTTTTGTAACGCAAAATGCTCGAAACGCGCCGCTCGACTGCGGTTTTGGAAAAGGCGCTGTAGAGCAATGTCGGACGGCTTCCGGTGATCGCCATGGCAAGCAGGCTGAACGCATAGCTCTTTTTCGCGTCCTCGTCGTGATACAGACGAAGAACCGCCTCATCGCACGCCGTTTCCATATCGGATGCCATGTATCTGGACATGATCCAGACCAAGGGATTGAACCAGTGGATGCACAGCGTCACAAGCATGATGAATTTGAATAGGTTGTCCCCGCGGCGGATATGCATGACTTCGTGGCAGAGAATATGACGCAGCAGCTCTTTGTTGTTAAAATCCATGCGTGTCGGGAGGTAAATCTTGGGCGCGATCAGACCGCTTACGAGCGGAGAGGCAATCTGATCATTGGTAAATACCAGTATGTGCCCCATATTCATTTCCCGAAGAAGCGTGTTGATCGTTTCGTTGTGCTCAACTAAGAGTGAATCTTTTAAGCGCACCGAATAATTGTATTTTTGAAAAAGAAGAATACCAACCGTGATAATAAGTCCCGGAAAATAAAGGAATGTAAGGATTCGCCATAACATTCCGGGGTGTTCCGTAAAATGACGGAAATATTCGGTTTCCTCGTAATACGCGGTGTCTTGACTTATGGCGCCGCCTGCTATGAGCGCGTCGGCATCCGCCATCTCAACTGTAGGCGAAGAATCCGGTATCTGACTGATGGAACCGTTGTAAAGAACACACTCGTCCACTGCAACGGCAGTAGTGGCCTGTTCCATCAAAGGAAAGTTTATGGTAAAGGGAACCTTCATGCTGAGCGGGCTGCTCACGGAAAAAGGGATCAGCAGACGCAGCAGGATCACGCCCCAAAGGACGGGAAACACGAACTTCGGCAGCTTATTTTTTAACAGACCGCGCAGCACAAGAACGACCGCGATCATCATACTTCCATAAAAAACCATTAAGTAAAAGGGCATATTCATTGTGAAATTTATCATGGTAATCATCCTTTCTTATTTTGTCCGCAGACCGTTCAAGGTGCCTGGTCTGCATGCGATAATGCGGCGCTTCAGACTATTTCGCGTCTTTGATCATTTGTGTAAGCCGTGCGGCGTCATCCTCCGAAAGCCCCTGATTTTTGAGAAACGAGGAGAAGAAGAGTTCGCTCGAGCCGCCGAACATTTTGTCGATCAGCTGCTCCGTCTCGCTTTGGGCTACTTCGTCGCGGCTCACAAGGGATTTACAGATAAAGCCCGGTTCCTCGCGTTCGATCGCGCCCTTTTCAATACATTTTTTGATGACCGTATAGGTTGTGTTTTTATTCCAGCCGATGCGCTCGGAGAGTATGTCTACGATCTCCTTGGCGGATTTCGGCTCCTGTTCCCATAAAACTTCCATCACTTTTAATTCAGAATCAAATAGTTTCATGATCGTCACCTCCTGATTTGATTGTATTTTAGGTAAGCATGCTTCTCCGAAAAGAGATTCGCGTAAGCGAAACTCTTTTGCAATGGCAGACTATTGGAATAGTCTGCGCCTTTAAAAAAGACTATCACGATAGTCTGCGAATGTCAATACTAAATTCAATACTAAATTGTAAAATTAGGGAGACACTGAGTTGCGCCTTGAGCTTCTTCAACGACTGTGCAGTGATAAAGCTGCGGGTTCCGTCCTCCTTGCTGTAGTGATAGAAATACCTATTTGCATTTGGAAGAAAGACCCGCATCGATGCAGAAGATGAACTGCGACATGTAAATATTCATGAGTTTCTTTTTGGGTTCAGCCTTATGTGGATGAGAACAGGTAAGGCTTTTATGGTTGTCTGTTCTTTTTTCTGGTATAAAAAGCGGGAAAGATTCCCACCTTTGAACCGAGCATATGCAGAAGGGGAAAGCAGATTAAAACAGTGATGACCTGTACCATATTTCTAAAACTGTCATGGGATTCCTTGAAGCGATCCTCGCTCATCGTCATACCGTTCCCTGCCATATCCACATAGAAATCCCTGCGGCTTAATGGTTCGCTGTACTCAATCTGATCAAGGAAGCTCGTATCTTCTGTCAAATCCTCATAGACCACTATTCCCACAGGAAGAATATTGTCTCCCGAAAAAATATCCGCTCCGGCAGACACCACGGAATCGCCATTGATCAGTGCTGCCACCCGCTCCCCGGATGGAAGTGTAAGAGCATACAGATAATTGCTTCCATGGTATCCTGCACCTTTGTTACGGTATTCAATTCCCGGTGACACTACCGTAAAAACATCATATTTCAAAAGATCTTCCACACTTTGGGCTCTCGGAATCTCGTCCCCGGCAATTCCGCCGACAACTCCGGCATCTACTTTGTGTTCCTCCACATAAGCATTATAATCTGCGGATGAGTAAGGGACGATGAATTCATAGCATTTGCCTGTCCCTATGGAAATCAAATAAGCAATCAGCAGACACAGCCAGATATCAAAACGCAGCACTTTCCTTCTCATTTTGTTCCAATCTCCTTATATCTCAATTTTATTTATCACAGGAACCGCTCCGTGATCATGAAGTTTATCATACACCCATATGACATCCGTTTGCAATAGAGAATGATTACGGACGCATTTTGATAAAAAATAAAGCCATTACTGGCTTTGCGGGTTATTTCAAAACGATTAGGTGTGAAACTCCCAAATGATAAAAATACGCAAAATCGCATAATTTTGCGTTTCATTCTCCGATTAAATATGCTATGATGTAAACGATAGGGCTATGGCGACATAACCCTTTTTGCGACCGTGTCAGTACACCGGGAAAATGTGCATAGAGTACTTCCTGTGGAAATTGACATGAGAGGATGAATGACCTCAAGGAAATGGAAATGCCCGGATTGGAGCAGCAATCGGGTGAAAGCGGCAGGTGCGTGACGGTGAGATTACATTGTTTTTTCACGGCGCTGCAGAGGGAAAAAAGTACGAAGTCATGAAGCGCCGGCCGAAGGCGGCGTTTGAGATGGACTGCGCGCACCGGCTTGTGCTGGATGATGACAGGCATAGCTGCACGATGGAATATGAGAGCGTGATCGGCAGCGGCACGGTTTCCATGTTAAATGAGAATGAAAAATATGAAGCATTAATGTGTCTGATGCGCCAGTATCACAGTGAAGATTTTCCTTTTAACAAGGATGTGATGGCGGTGACAAATGTGTTTTGTCTGCGCGTGGAGCATATGACGGGCAAGCGTAGGAAAAAGAGCGGCGAAAATCGAAAATGAACTATGGGATAATGGCGGCGGTCATAATTGCTGCGGCAGCAGGTTTGTGTTTATTGTGGCGGTATGTGCGCACGCATGGAAAACCCGACCGGATCGACGGGATGGAAGGGCATGAATTTGAATATTTTTGCGCGGAGCTTCTGCAGGAGCACGGATTTAGTGAAGTCAGGGTGACAAAGGGAAGCGGCGATTATGGGGTGGATATTCTGGCTGAAAAGGACGGCATCAGCTATGCGATCCAGTGCAAGGCATACGCGTCGCCCGTCGGCGTCAAAGCGGTGCAGGAGGCATATGCGGGAAGGGACTATTACGACTGTATGGTCGGCGCGGTGCTGACGAACCAGTATTTTACAAAGCCCGCAGTGGAAGCGGCAAAGAAGCTCAAAATTTTGTTGTGGGACAGGGGCTATTTGGATGAGATGATGAGTGAGCGGGAGTGACTGTGCATCTGAGACGGCGTTGACAGAATAGGATGACCCGGGCGGGTGCGAAAACGGGGAGGGCAGAAGTTTTACATGAGCATGGAGAGAGGTATGATATGAGTGCGTTTGTAGAATTTGATCATGTTAAAAAAACATATCACATGGGCGAGGTTACGATTGAGGCGCTCCGGGATGTGAGTTTTCAGATCGAAAAAGGCGAGTTCTGCGTGATCGTGGGGGCATCGGGAGCGGGAAAGACGACCATTCTTAATATTTTAGGCGGTATGGACACGCTGTCCGAGGGCAGGGTGCTTTTGGACGGAGCGGAAATATCGGGTTATTCCGCAAAGAAGCTGACCACTTACCGCCGTCATGACATTGGTTTTGTGTTTCAGTTTTATAATCTGGTCGGCAACCTGACCGCGCTTGAAAATGTGGAGCTTGCGGCGCAGATCTGCAAAAATCCGATGGATGCGGGTAAGGTGCTTGAGGAGGTCGGCTTAAAAGAGCGCGCGGGCAATTTCCCGGCGCAGCTTTCCGGCGGTGAGCAGCAGCGGGTTGCCATCGCGCGGGCGCTTGCCAAGAATCCGAAGCTGCTTTTGTGCGACGAGCCGACGGGAGCGCTTGATTACAATACGGGCAAAGCAGTGCTGAAGCTGCTCCAGGATACCTGCAGAAAAAGCGGCAAGACGGTCGTTGTCATAACGCATAATCAGGCGCTTACGGCAATGGCGGACCGTATTATCACAGTGAAAAACGGAACGATCACGTCCGAAGAAAAAAATGAACATATTGTTCCGGTGGAAGAGATTGAATGGTAAGATGACACGCGTGTCGCCATGGGCGATAGTTGGTAGGGTTATTTGGAGGAATGGGTTTTTATGAAATCCATGATGGGAAGAACAACAAGAAGGGAAATTACGGGAAGCTTTGGGCGCTATATCGCGATCATGGCGATCATTGCGCTCGGAGTCGGGCTTTTTGCGGGTCTAAAGGTGACAAAGCCGACGATGGTGCAGATTACGGATGCGTATGTGACGAAGCATCAGCTTTATGATTACCGGCTGATCTCTACGTTTGGGCTTGAAGAGCAGGATGTGGATGCGTTTGCCTCGCTTGCGTATGTGCGTGCGGCGGAGGGCGCAGTCTTTGCCGATGTGATCTATTATGCCGGAGAGGATGACGCGTCGCGTGTCGCAAGTGTGCATTCCCTGACGCAGGAGCTGAACACGCTTGAGCTTCGGGCGGGCAGAATGCCGGAGGCGGCGAACGAGTGTGTTGTTGATGACCGTGCCTTTTCGGAGGACGATCTCGGTGAGTTATTCTATGTTGCGGAGGATAACAGCGAGGATACTTTGGAGCTGCTTGCATTTCGGGAATATACGATTGTCGGATTGGTTTCTTCGCCGGCTTATCTGAATTTTGAGCGCGGGAACACTTCGGTCGGAAACGGCGTGGTGTCCTGTTTCGCTTATATGCCCGCGGAGGGAT
This sequence comes from uncultured Lachnospiraceae bacterium, assembly GCA_947176965.1. Classification (GTDB taxonomy): domain Bacteria; phylum Bacillota; class Clostridia; order Lachnospirales; family Lachnospiraceae; genus DLAJ01. The sequence continues at coordinate 13,290 of CAMWSU010000087.1, forward strand.
TTTGTTTTGACTATTATTCGGAGTTGTATCTGAAGCTCGATTCCGATCTGGAGATTCACTCCGACGCGTATCAGGAGGAGGCGGATGCGCATCAGGATGAGATAGAAGGGCTGCTGATCGCAGCGAATGACCGCCGTTATGACAGCGTTGTCAGTGATGCGCGTAAGGAGATTGACGAGGCGCAGGAAACACTGGATGACGAGGCGGCAAAAGCGGAGGAGGAGCTTGCGGATGCGCTTGAGGAATTGACGAAGGGGCAGCAGGAGATCGACGATAACCGGAAGCTGCTGGAGGAACAGGAGCAGGAGCTGAAAGATGCGGAGACGGCACTGACGCAGGGACTTGCGGACATCGATGACGGCATCCGTCAGCTGGAAGAAGCGATCGAGGAGGCAAACAGCGGACTTGCGCAGCTTCGGGAGCTGGAGCAGATGCAGGCAGGGATGCAGGGAGCGGGACAGCTTTCAGCGGAGGAGCTTGCGGCAATGCAGGCAGGGATGCAGGGAGTGGGACAGCTTTCAGCGGAGGAGCTTGCGGCAATGCAGGCGCAGATGCAGGAATTGCAGGCACAGATACAGGAAGTTACACAAACCTTAGAAACGCTTCAGACAAATCTGGCGGCGCTTCGGGCGCAGCGCAGCGTGCTGGCGGAGCAGCTTGTGCAGGTGCAGGAAGGTTTTTATGAGATCGATGATGCATATGTGGCGCTGTATGAAGCGCAGGCGGAGCTGGACGACGGATGGGCGGAGTATGAGGACGGGCGTTCGGAATATGAGTCGAAGATTGCCGAGGGGCAGCAGGAGATCGACGACGCGATAAACGAGCTGGAGAAACTGGAAAAGCCCTCTTATTACCTGCTGACACGGAATGAAAATATCGGGTACGTCTGCTTTGACAATGATTCGAGTATTGTGGCGGGAATGGCCAATGTATTTCCCGTTTTCTTTTTCCTTGTGGCGGCGCTCGTATGTATCACGACCATGAACCGCATGGTGGAGGAGCAGCGGACACAGATCGGTGTATTGAAAGCACTCGGCTATGGCAAGGCAGCGATCATGGGAAAATATATGGTTTATTCGGGGAGTGCGGCGATGATCGGCTGTATCAGCGGTTTTCTGATCGGAAGCTATGTATTCCCGAATGTGATCTGGACGGTTTACGGGATCATGTATTCGGTTGGCGGAAACGGATATTTGATCGACGTGCCACTGGCATGTATCTCCGTTGTCGTTGCCCTGATCTGCTCTATCGGAACGACATGGCTGTCATGTCGTATGGAACTCGGCAGCGTTGCGGCAGAGCTTATCCGCCCGAAAACGCCGAAGGCAGGTAAGCGGATCTTTTTGGAATATATCCCGTTTGTATGGAAACGTATGAAATTTTTACATAAGGTTTCCGCACGTAATATTTTCCGCTATAAAAAACGATTTTTTATGATGGTGCTCGGCGTCGGCGGCTGTACGGCGCTGCTGCTGACGGGGCTCGGCATCAAGGATTCCATTGCGGATGTCGTGACCGAACAGTATGATCGTATCCAGACATACGACATGGCGGTTTCATTCAGGAACGCGCCGACCGACGCGCAGCGGGAGGAGCTTACAGAGGATACACAGGGAATGCTTGAGAGCAGCATTTATTATATGCAGACGTCGGTTGATATTTCGTATAACCGCATCACAAAGTCGATCGATCTGGTTGTGCCGGAGGACGCGGGGCAGATCACGGAAGTACTCAGGTTGTTTGACGAAAAGGGAGAGGCGATCGCATATCCCGGAGTCGGAGAGGCTGTCATTTCTTCGAAATGTGCTCAAAAGCTGGGACTTCATATCGGCGATACCGTGACGCTCAGAGATGGGGACATGAGAGAGCTTCATGTGAAGGTCAGCGGAATTTGCACGAATTATGTGTATAATTACGTTTATCTTTGTGCGGAAACCTATTCCAGTCAGCTTGGCAGGGAGCCGGAATATAAAAGTATGTGGTGTAACATCGTCGAAGGGCGGGACGTACATGAGGTAGGCGCAAAGATCATGAGTGAGGAGAACACGGCTTCCGCGAACATCACGGAGGACATGAAGCAGCGTTTTACGAGCATGATGTCGAGCCTGAATTATATTGTGGTGCTGGTGACCTTCTGTGCGGCTGCGCTCGCGTTCATTGTGTTGTATAATCTCACCAATATCAATATTACGGAGCGTATCCGTGAGATCGCGACGATCAAGGTACTCGGCTTTTATCCGACGGAGACGGCGGCGTATGTGTTCCGTGAAAATCTCGTGCTGACGGGAATGGGCGCGGTCGTGGGAATTCCGATCGGCATCTGGCTGCATCGCTTTGTTATGGATAAGATCGATATTGATATTGTGAATTTTCAGGTACGCATTCTGCCACGGTCCTATGTATTTGGCATTGTGCTGACCTTTGTATTTGCGATGCTTGTCAACGGGGTCATGTATCTCAAGCTGCAAAGGATCAATATGGCGGAGTCGTTAAAGTCAATTGAATAAAAAAGAATGGCGCAAGGCGCCATTCTTTCGAAGAATTCGCCTTTGGCGAATTCTTC
>CAMWSU010000088.1 GCA_947176965.1 uncultured Lachnospiraceae bacterium
TTGGAGCTGTTAGAACTGTTGCTGCTGTTTGAGCTGTTCTTTGCGTTCTTGCTCTTTGCATCCTGCGCGTTCGTGCTGTTATACTCGTTGCCTGCCTGATTACTGCTATACTCGTTCTTTGCCATGATAGGGCACCTCCTTTTTTTCTTACAAAAAGTAGTATCCCTGCATAACAGCAAATTATTCAGGTAACCGCTATTTTTTTGAAAAATAGCGGTACAGCGTGATAATGCCCACGGTCACAAGGATGATCGGCAGCAGCGCAATCAGCAGGTGAAACAGAATCGTGAGTACGGCAAGCAAAAGCAGCAGCGCAACAAGCAGAATCAACCACATCGGGAGACGGAACATGTGCATTCCGCCATTAAACGAGACGTCCTCCTCATACGGATCGCCGCTGCCCGCTGTGCGTCCCGCGCCCTCGACAGCACTTCTCCGCGCATCTGCATTCCTGCCTGCGCTGCCGGCAGCATTTCCGCCTGCCGCCTTCATGCTTTTTGCGATCAGCCGCGGGGAACCAAGGTCACGAAGAACCTCGTCCTCGCTTTTTCCTTTTTTGATCTGCATTGTAATATAATCCTCATAATAGGCTGCCGTATCCTCAATCTCTGCCGTAGAAAAACTACCCGACATCGCCCGCCGCAGCTCTGCAACAAACTCCTGTCTGTTCATCATAATCCTCCATGCTTCCAACAGCAAAGCGAACAAGTTCGCTTTGCGAATTTGAGCATCAGCACAAATTCGCCGATTGAAAAATCTTAGATTTTTCAATCTATGTCCCTCCTGATAAGAATCCCCTTCCGGCTTTCGTCAGAAGGGGACTTTTCTCCGTAAAACTTTATTCTCTCAGCGACGTTCTTTTTTAGCCCTTAACGGCTCCGGCTACCATGCCCTTGATGATCTGCTTGCTGAATGCGAAGTAGAAGATCACGACAGGCGCCATTGTGATGAGCATCGCCGCCATCAACTGCGGATAGTTCGTACTGAACTGACCCGAGAACTGCCTCATGGCAAGCGGAAGCGTTGCCCAGCCGCCGTTGCTCTTTAACAATACGAGTGCAAAGGTAAACTCATTCCAGTTTCCGAATACCTGAATGATGGCAACCGTAACCAAAATCGGTCTACAGATCGGCAGAATGATGGAAAACAGCGTTCTCGTGAAACTCGATCCGTCGATCGCCGCCGCCTCCTCCAACGCCGATGGAATACCCCTGATATAGCCCTGCACCAAAAACAGTGAAACAGGAAGACCGAACGTGACGTATGGGAACAGCAGCGTAAACCACTTGTTATCCATATTCAACTGTGAAAAAATAACGAACGTCGGTACGAGCAGGGAGTGCGTCGGTATCAGCATTCCCATCAGGAATACCACATACAGCGGTTTGTTGAGTTTGAAATTGATTCTTGCTAAAATGTAGCCGCAGATAAACGCAAAGATCACGATCAAAGCTACGGCAAGCACCGTTGTACGGACACTGTTGATCATCGCCTGAACCAAATTGGTATCCTTATTTGTCATAACGTCGATATAGTTCTGCAAATTCGGATTTTTCGGCATTCCGATGATGTCCGCATTAAACTCTCTCTTTTCCTTTAAGGAAGAATAGAACATCCAGATCAGCGGAAAGATACAAGTCAGCGAAAAAATCCAAAGGATTACGTTGAGCACAACGGAAAGCACGCCGTTCCCGATCTTATGACTTAAGGACTTGTTCTCAACCTTTGTCATTTCCATCTTCTTAGCCATTGAGCGCGCCTCCCTTCTGCAGTTCTTTCATTTTCTTTTTCATCGCTTTATCCGTCTTTTTCTGAAGCTTCTTCTCAATGCGGTCATACTTATCCGTCATGAGCCAGTTCATCAAAAGCTGGGAGCCACCGATCACGGCAAGGGAGCATACAAAGATTCCTACGGAAATACAGCTTCCATAGCCAAGTCTGTTATACTGGAACGATGTGGTATAGCCATAGAGTGCCATAACCATTGACGCGTTTCCGGGCCCGCCTTTCGTCATGATCATAATATTATCAAAAGCTTTCATATTACCCGCAACACAGAGGGTAATGCAGACAAGCAACGTACTCTTTACTAAAGGTAACACAATGTAACGTGCGCGCTGGATCGCTGTCGCACCGTCTATCTCGGCAGACTCCAAAATTTCCGTATCGATCGCGGACACTGCCGATAGAATAATTACCATATAATATCCAATGTACTGCCATATCAAAGGAATCGATACGATCAACATGATATGCGCCGTATCATTCAGCCATACTTTTCCGTTTCTCGTGCCGTCTATCACACCGATCTTATCCAAAAACCAGTTTATGAGACCATATTTCTGATGATAAATGATGGTCCAGATAAAACCGAGTGCAACCGCGGAAATGGTACTCGGAAAGAAGCCGAACGTTCTGTGAACGCCTTTCAGCTTTACAAGCTTGGAGTTGATCACCATAACCAGCACAAAAGCAATGCCGATCTGTCCAATGATACATGCAACAACCAAATACATATTGTTGCCGAATGCCTTCCAAAATACTTTATCCTGAAGCAGTTCCTTATAATTTGCAATTCCGTTCGGTGTCGCATTTCTGAACGGACCGCCCTTCCACTCGAAAAAGCTGTAAAAAAGCGCCGCCAACAGCGGTACAAACACCGTAAATGCAAAGAGTGCAACCGGAATCAGCAAATACGCGAAAATGACCCTGTTTTTCGGTCTGATTGAATTCAGCATGTTTTCGCCTCCCACCCTTAAAATCCTGTTATACCCCGGATTCCCTATCGTTAAAAAAAGACGAAGCTGCCTTCGCAAACAACCGTTGGTCAAAGCTCCGTCATATTATTTCTGTCCATAGGACTTCTCAATCCTAAAAGAACACTTTCCATTCTTTTTGACCCCGCCGGAGAAAATCTCCGGCGGAATCATATAGAGTTTCATTTTCTTTTGTGTCAACAGTGATTAGTTGCCAAGGAATGCCTCGTAGGATGCCTGTGCGTTTGCTGCTACTGTAGCAGGATCCATCTCTCCGTTACACATAGCCTGCATGTCAGCATTCAGCGTGCCCCATACAGAACCGTCAACATAGGAGTCATAAATCTCTGTTGCAATATTGTCAACATAGTTGAAGTTGTAGAAGTCAACCGTTACCTGATCAAATGAGCTCATGTCAAAGCTAGCCTTGTAGAAGCCCTGCTCTGCATAATTCTCACCAACATAGACTGCGAAATCCGGTCCGGTGATCTCACGAGCAAGATCGATACATGCTGCAAGCTTATCCGGATCATTTGCTACCTTTGCGTTGATGGCAACACCATAACCCATACCGATGTTCTGGTAGTTATTTACATAAGAGCCATCAGCTACCTGAGGAAGTACCGCAACCTTTAAGTTTGCATACTTGTCAGCATCTACGGAAGCCTTGATATAGGAGAAATCCCAGTTACCGCCGATGAATGCTGCTGCATCGCCTGCGATGAAGTACTCACGAGCATCCTCGTTTGTTACAGCGTTGAAGTCAGAATTGAAAATCTGGGTGTCATGGAACAGTCTCTGAGTCTCTGTCAGTGCTGCTACGAAAGAATCATCCGTGAACGCTGCCTGTCCGTCGCCTGCCATGATGTGATCAAACCACTCTGTTCCGGTATACTGATAGCCTAAGCAGGAGATGAAATCAGAGTTCATCTGCCACTGTCCGCCGTTACCGAATGCGATGGTATCGATACCCTGTCCCTCGAAGTAATCAACTGCAGCCTCAACCTCTGCCCATGTCGTCGGGAAGCTGGAATAACCTGCATCTGCCCACATCTGTGCATCGTAAACGACTACGGTACAGGTCAGACCTGTCAGTGCCGGGAATGCATAATACTTGCCGCCAACCGTGAACGGCGTCATTCTCTCGTAATTGTAATTGGTAGCATACGGAGAATTGTTGATCGCATCCGTTAAGTCAAGGATCAGTCCCTGATCTGCCCAGCTTGCTGCGTTCATACCCTGAAGCATGAATACATCAGGAAGGGAATCCGCATTTGCATAAGTTGCAATCTGGGTCTTGAAGTCTGCGTTTGCAAGAACTTCCTGGTTCAGCGTGATGTCCGGATGTGCAGCGTCCCAGTTAGCGATTGCTCTACGGAATGCATCAGAACCACCATTACCCTCGGACTCCTCGGATGTGGAGTAATGCATGAATGTAATCTCACCTGTGTAAGCAAGATCCTCTCCACCAGCCGCACCATTGCCATCATCTGAAGTGCCGTTGTTGTCATTGTTTGCAGGTGTATTGTTGTCCTCTACCTGCTGGTTGTTGTTGTTCGACGAATTGTTATTATCCTTGTCATCTCCGCCGCCGCAAGCTGCAAGGGAAATTACCATTGCAGATGCCAGTAACACACTTAATAATTTCTTTTTCACTTTTTCTTATCCTCCTCTTACAAAGTGTGATGAACAGTTACTGCATTTATATCAATATCACTTGCGTGTGATATAAATACCACAAGGTGGTTTGTACCGAAAACGGATACGCGCCTGCATTCAGCCGCTCTCCGTTTCCAGTATTTCAGTAAATTTACAATTTACTGAAATACAAAAGACCGCGGTCTTTTGAAAAACAATGCTCTTACTATATCACAGCTCTGTCTGTTTGCCAACCCATAAAACGAACTTTCGTTTTATTTCGTTATGCCGATCTTTCTTCTTTCACGCTGTTTTCTGCATTGTTTCAGGACTTTTCTTCCATTATTTCACGTTCTTGCCATTCATTGCCTGGGGCTTTCCCAGTCTGCCGACCGTTCCCCCGCGCGCCAGTTCTCCCGGTACGGTGATCTGCTCGATCAACGTCGTCTTCGGACGCTCGATCAGTTCGATCAACTTCTTTGCCGCAGTCGTTCCGATCGTCTGTGTATCCTGCCGGATCGTCGTCAGGATCGGTTCAAGCTGTGACGCAATATGCAGTCCGTCGTACCCGGCAACCGAAATATCCTCCGGTATCCGCAGCCCCTTACCCTTCAAACAGTTAATGCCGCCGACCGCCGCAAAATCATCCGGATAGATGATGCAGGTTGGGCGCTCCTTTTGTTTCAAGAGGCGTTCCGTCTGCTGCGCCGCTCTTCTCATGTCACGGTATGCTGCAGGCAGGACATAGCTGTCCGGAACTGTTATGCTAAGCTCCTCCGCCGCCCGATAAAAACTGGAAAGACGGTCTCTTGTAACTGAGGTATCATCTCCGTGAATATAGGCAATCCTGCGGTGTCCCATCTCATAGATATAGGATAAGAGTTCCCGCATACCCCTGATATTATCCGAGGCTACCGTGATCCGTTCCGAAAATACATGGTCGATCGTCACAACGGGAAGGGTGCTCTGAAGCAGTTCGATCACTTCCGCATCCTTAAAATCAATACAGGCGATCACAATCCCGTCAAGCCCTCTGTAGCGGCTGTGTTCCAAATAAGAAAGCCGGTTCTTACGCGTCTTGGAACAATTCAGAAACGTAATGTCATACCCCTGACTCTCCGCATACAGCCGAAAACTGTCCAGCACGTTTGCAAAATAATCATGTGTCAGTCCGCTTCTTGATTCATCGGCGAACAAAACGCCCAAATTGTAAGTGCGATTTGTCTTTAACGCCCTTGCCGACAGGTTCGGAAAATACCCCATCTCCTTAGCGACCTGCCTAATATGAAGCTTTGTCTCTTCGCCAATGTCAGCATGATCATTCAGCGCCTTGGAAACCGTGGCCACCGAAACGCCGCAGGCAATGGATATGTCTTTCATGGATGCCATATGATCAGAAGCCCTTTCTCCATACCGACAGCAACGGCAAACACACCGCCAAATAGCTTCACTGTGCCTATGATAACAATGTGCTGAGTGCTTAATCGTTTTCGTTGAAATGATTATATAACAATTTTGATATTTTTTCAACATTTTGTTGTGCATTTTTATATAAGTTTCACATTTTTGTATATCTTTACCATACTCTTTTTCCACATTTTGTATATTATCACAATTTTTCTTTGTCGTTTTTCCCTTTATTGCTTTTTTCATACTTCTTATGTATAATCGGAAGTAGTGGACAACGCCTTAATTTTCGCCACTTAAACGATTTCTTAAATCAAACAGAAAAAGGAGAATATGGCTATGAAATTCGGTTTTTTTGATGACGCCAATCAGGAGTACGTCATTACCACACCAAAGACCCCGCTTCCCTGGATCAACTACCTCGGGTGCAATGAGTTCTTCACCCTCATTTCCAACACCTGCGGCGGTTATACTTTCTATAAGGATGCGAAGCTGCTCAGAATTACCAGATACCGTTACAACGATGTACCTTATGACTGCAATGGCAAATATTACTATATTAAAGACGGCGATTCTATTTGGAATCCCGGATGGCAGCCTGTTAAGGCTGAGCTTGACTCCTATGAGTGCCGTCATGGTATCGGGTACAGCCGTTTTACCTCTGCCAAGAACGGCGTAGAGGCGTCCGTACTTGCTTTTGTTCCTTTACATGATAACTGCGAAGTCAATCAGGTCACACTGACGAACAAGACCGATCAGCCGAAAGAGCTGAAGCTGTTCTCCTATGTAGAATGGTGTCTGTGGAATGCCGATGACGATTCCAGAAACTTTCAGCGTAACCTGAGCACGGGCGAGGTCGAGATCGAGGGTTCCACGATTTATCACAAGACCGAATACCGCGAGAGACGCAATCACTATGCTCTTTTCTCAGTTAACAGCCCGATCGACGGCTTTGACACGATCCGCAGCGAATTCATCGGTGCGTACAAGAGCGGCGCCGACCCTGAAGTCGTAGAGAACGGCAAGGCAAAGAACAGCGTGGCAAGCGGCTGGTCTCCCATCGCTTCCCATCAGATCAATATCACACTCGCACCGGGTGAGAGCAAGTCCCTTGTTTTTGTTCTCGGTTACTGTGAGAATCCGGACGACGACAAGTGGGATGCGCCGGGCATCATCAAAAAACAGCCCGCAAAAGAACTGCTTGCAAAATTCCAGACGGATGCGGATGTCGAGAAGGCGTTCACGGAGCTTACTTCTTATTGGAAGCAGCTGCTTTCCAAATACACGGTTTCCTCCGCAAACGATAAGGTCAACCGCATGGTCAATATCTGGAACCAGTATCAGTGTATGGTAACGTTTAACATGAGCCGTTCCGCTTCCTATTATGAGTCAGGTATCGGACGCGGCATGGGCTTCCGCGACTCCTGTCAGGATCTTTTGGGCTTCGTTCATCTGATCCCCGACCGTGCGCGCCAGCGTATCATTGATATTGCCTCCACCCAGTTTGAGGACGGCAGCGCTTACCATCAGTACCAGCCTTTGACAAAAAAAGGAAATTCCGACATCGGCTCCGGCTTTAACGATGATCCGCTTTGGCTGATCGCAGGAACAAGCGCCTATATCCGTGAGACCGGAGATCTGACGATCTTAGATCAGATGGTTCCTTTTGACAATGATGAGAGCAAGGCAAAACCGCTCATGGAGCACTTAAAGCGTTCATTTGACTACATCATGAACCACAGAGGTCCCCATAATCTCCCGCTGATCGGACGTGCAGACTGGAATGACTGCCTGAACTTAAACTGCCATTCTTTACAGCCGGGCGAATCCTTCCAGACATTCGGACCGTCTGAAGGTCCCGTTGCGGAATCCGTCTTTATCGGCGGCATGTTTGTGAAGTATGGTCGGGAGTACGCCGATCTCTGCCGCTTACAGGGCAATGATGCCGAGGCGGACAGAGCGCTTGCTGCGGTTGCGGAAATGAACCGTGTTCTTCTTTCAGATGCAGGCTGGGACGGCGAGTGGTTTATCCGCGCCTACGACTCCTACGGAGGCAAGGTCGGCAGCAAGGACTGCGAGGAAGGTCAGATCTACATTGAGCCGCAGGGCTTCTGTGTACTCGCGGGTGTTGGCGTGGAGACCGGCGAAGCAAAGCGCGCGCTTGATTCCGTAAAAGAAAAACTTGATACTGATTACGGTATTATGATCTTACAACCCGCTTATACCAAATATCACGAGGAGCTTGGCGAGGTTTCCTCTTATCCGCCCGGCTACAAGGAGAATGCGGGTATCTTCTGTCACAATAACCCGTGGGTATCCATTGCGGAGACCGTGATTGGACGCGGCGACCGCGCGTTTGAGATTTATAAAAAGACCTGCCCCGCTTACACAGAGGAGATCAGCGAGATTCACAGGACAGAGCCTTATATCTACTGCCAGATGGTAGCCGGACGCGACGCAAAATATCACGGCGAGGGCAAGAACAGCTGGCTCACGGGTACCGCGGCATGGACATTCGTCAATATCTCCCAGTATATTTTGGGCGTATATCCGACGCATACGGGTCTTTCCGTGAATCCGTGCGTACCGAAGGATTTCGGCGATTTCACGATCACCAGAAAATTCCGCGAGGGCACCTACCACATTGAGGTTAAGAACCCGAACAATGTGGAAAAGGGCGTTGTCAGCCTGACGGTGGACGGCAAAGCCGTGGACGGATGCATCATCCCGTACGAAAAGGGCAAGACGGAATATCAGGTTGTTGTAACGATGGGATAAAAAAGAATGGCGCGCTGCGCCATTCTTTCGAAGAATTTGCATTCGCAAATTCTTCCGGGGTTATGTGATTTCCTATAGTATCAAACCATTTTTAAAAGAATCCGCCGTTTGGCGGATTCTTTTTTGCCGTTTGGCGGATTCTTTTGTATTGCACTTCTTGTCCGCTTCGATTATAATAACGTTATCTTTCAATTTGATAGGAGGCTATAAAAGAAATGAAAAGAAAGTATGCAGCACTATTGTTACTGACTCTCGCTCTGGCTCTGCCTGCATGTGGAAAAGAAGAGGACACTACGGCAGAACCGACGATTGCAGCAGAGACACCGACTCCTGAACCGACCGAGGAGCCAACCCCTGAACCGACCGAGGCACCGGAGGAGGATCCGGAAGAAGACAACGCTGATGACGGGGACGATCAGGATGATCTCGGAAATATGGATCTGAGTGACAGCTCTGCCGGCACAGACACAGACTACCGCGCACCTTTTACGGGCTATTATGGCGGGGATTATATCCTCATCAAGAACAATCAGTGGGATGATTATCATCTCGTTTATTCAGATACCACACAGGCATATGCGCTTGTTGATGAGGATGTCAGATATTTTACCGTAATCGGTGATGAGGTATACTACACTTCCAGAGATACCGATACTGAGACGTATTCCTTCTGGAAGATCGCAATGGAAAACGGCGCAGAGCCGGAACTGTTGCTGGACGGCACGCAGGTTTGTTCTTTTTCCTATTATAATGGCCTGATCTACTACGATAATTATGATGATTATTACGAGTTGTACTGCTACGATCCGACGAGCGGCAGCAATGAGCGGATCGATACCGACTCACTCGGCTATTATTATATTTTAGGCGACTACATCTATTATGAGCGTCTGGATGACCAGACTTTCTGCAAGATGAAGCTGGACGGCAGTGACAAGGAGACGCTTTTCGCGCTTTCCTATTACAATCTGGAGCATTTGAGCAGCTTAACTGCATTTGATGTCAGCGGTTATATCTTCTTCGCCTTTACAACACCCGGCGGTGAAATGTACATCACAACAGAAGATGGCGAAAATTACGAGCTGATCGCAAGCGGTCTTCAGGATTTTGACTTAAATCAGGACATCTACTGCATGGACGGCTCCCTGTATTATTCCGCAGCAAACGGAATGGAAATTCACCGGCTTGACATTGCAGAGTATCTGCTGACCGAGGGTATGACTGAAATCCCCGACACAGTGATCTGCGAAAGAAGTTTCTACTACTTTGAGCTGACCGACGGACTGATCTATGTGGAGCTTTACGGCGGCAACAACGAGGTAGAGGTTTACGACTGCCTGACCGGAGAGTTATACAACACATTTGATTTTTCATAAGTACAGCATACAAAAAAAGACGGAACGTGACGGCATAGAATTGCCTGCGCTCCGCCTTTTTTTGTCTCACAAAATTTCATAAAGAATAAAAAACCGGAATCCCTTCAATAGGATTCCGGTTTTTTATTCACGTGCGTTAGAGGATTCGAACCCCCGACCTTTTGGTCCGTAGCCAAACGCTCTATCCAGCTGAGCTAAACGCACATTTGCTTTACGCAACACATATATATTACTTCATTACCTGCGCTTTGTCAACTGAATTTTCACATCTGTTAAGGAATTCTGGTCTTACTTTTTTCATTCTGTGTCTTGCCTTGTCCCGCCGAGACGGATTCCGGGCTCTCCTATGTTTTTTGCCGCATACTTTTACATTGTCTTTGCATTTTTATTTTTTAGCGGCGCAATGCTTTTCCTTCGACCTGCAAAAGCATTGCTTCTCTGTCATGGATTACTATACAGGAAATCTTCACCAAACGTCAAGGCTTGTCCGCATGTAAGGCATCGCACGGGGGCCGGTTTACGCCATCATTGCAGCGAGAAATCATAAAAGCTGATGTTCATATCGACATTCCCCGTAATGCCCGCCACTTTCGCGGTGTCCGTGTACTGCCAAATGTCAAAGGCATACGGGTAATAGAAATACGGCGTGTATGCCGCAAACCACTTGGGATACTGCTCAATCCTTGTCAGGTCGAGCATGAGCATGAATGTCTTTAAGTTTCCGTATATCATCGGGCGGTAGCCCGCTTCTTCGATCCGGTCAAAAAAAGCAATGCAGTTGTCCGTCCACTGTTCCATCGTCAGCACGTTCGTGCGCGCGCTTGACGCATTCACGTCCTCCACATCCAATACCACCGTACATTGCAGGTTATAGGGCGAAAGCGCCTCGATCACGAAATCCGCTTCCTCTCTTGCCTCCTCCGGCGTGAGCGCCTGCGTAAAGAAGTATACGCCGACTTCCACACCTGCCGCCATCGCGCCTTCAATATTCCTGATAAAATATTCGTCAAGCACAAGTCTTCCCTCGCTGCCATAGCCGCGTATCCCCAGACGGATGATCGCATACTCCACACCGTCTGCCGCAACTTGCTGCCAGTTGATCTCCCCCTGATAGCTGGAAACATCAATTCCCTTGTGCGTCACAAGCTGTTCATTCTCATAATACTGATATTCATTGTTCTCGGTAACGACTAAATTGTCATTGACATAGGGATGCTTCTGCAGGGCGTCATTGATGTCCATAAAATAGTATTGTCCCGCATCTGCAAACACGATCTGGTTCGGAAAAAAATGACGGAGCATGAGAACCGTTCCGTTCCCGTTCGTGATCTGCTCCTTTAACTCCTCCAAAAAACGCTCCCGTGCTTCCATATCCAGCGTCTGTGCCTGCTCAGCCAAAAGCCGCGAAACTTCTTCCTCCGTATACATTCCGTCGGATACCGCGATCGCCTGAACCGCCTCCATTTCTTTCAGCTCTTGCTGCAACGCCTCATTCTCTTTTCGAAAATATAAGAAAACAAGCGCAAGCGCCGCGATTGCAAGCAAAGAAAGCATTGCAAAAAAAACTGCTGCAATGCCTCTGCTTTTGTTCACCTTTTGCTTCGGGGTACGGTGCCGCCCCTCTGTCTGTTCTTTCCGTTCCTCTGTTCTTTCCCGCATGATTACCTTCTTATCTTTATACTATACTGTAAAAATTTTCTCGATCTAAAAGAGTCTGCGTTCCACAAACTCTTTTTTACTTTCCAAAGCGCTCCGCCTGCTCTGTGATCAGCGCCCGATCATCAAAATAATTGATCTTCATCGCTGCCTTGACCTCGGCAAGCGTCTGCTCCGCAACTTCTTTTGCCGCCTTGGTTCCTTCCTTCAATATATCATAAATCGCCGGAATATCTTTTTCTAATTCTTTCCTGCGCTCTCTGATCGGTGCAAGCTCCTCCTCCAAAACCTTGTTTAAGAACTTTTTGACCTTGACGTCGCCGAGTCCGCCGCGCTTATAATGATCTTTTAATTCATCCAGATTTTGGTATTCCGGCAGATAACGCGCAAACTGCTCCGTCCTGCTGAACGCATCCAGATAAATAAAAACAGGATTGCCATCCACATTGCCCGGATCCTCCACACGCAGATGGTTCGGATCCGTGAACATCGACATCACCTTCTTTTTCACATCCTCCGCGGTATCGGACAGATAAATGCAGTTGCCGAGCGACTTGCTCATTTTTGCCTTGCCGTCCGTTCCCGGAAGCCGCAGACACGCCTCGTTATCCGGCAGCAGAATCGCCGGATCCACCAAAGTTTCCCCATACACGCTGTTGAACTTGTGCACGATCTCCTTTGTCTGCTCAAGCATGGGCATCTGATCCTCACCCGCAGGAACCGTCGTCGCCTTGAATGCGGTGATGTCCGCCGCCTGACTGATCGGGTAGCAGAAAAAGCCGACCGGAATGCTCGTCTCAAAATTACGCATCTGTATCTCGCTCTTGACCGTAGGGTTACGCTGTAAGCGCGACACCGTCACCAGATTCATGTAATAGAACGTCAGCTCCGTCAGCTCGGGAATCTGCGACTGGATGAGAATATGAGATTTGGCAGGATCGATCCCGCACGCAAGATAGTCAAGCGCTACCTCGATAATATTCTGACGCACTTTCTCCGGGTTGTCCGCATTGTCCGTCAACGCCTGCGCATCCGCGATCATAATAAATATCTTGTCAAACTCACCCGAGTTCTGTAATTCCACGCGTCGTTTCAAAGAACCGACATAATGCCCGACATGCAGCCTGCCCGTCGGTCTGTCCCCTGTCAATATGATTTTTGAATTTGGCATCCGTATGCCCTCCTGCTTCCTGTTTTCACTCAGCCAAGTACGATGATTGCCTTATCTGACATGATACCATATTTTCATCCATACTTCCAGTAGCAGTCTGTTCTTTTTCGGTAACTATCTGTTTGAATGTTTCATGGAATATCTGGATATGGCAGCAAAGCAGCATTCTGTTTATCATATTAGGAGAAAAAAACAAAAAATAAGTGTTGACTCTCTCGCAGCGTAACGGTTTACGATGAAACCGAAAGGAGGATAAGATGAAAACCGTAAAAGACGTATCAGAGATAACCGGAGTAAGCATCAGGACATTGCGGTATTATGATGAAATCGGTTTATTAAAGCCAACAGAATTAACGGATGCAGGTTATCGGCTCTATGACAACAAAGCATTAGAAAAGTTACAAGAAATCATGTTCTTTAGAGAATTGGACATTCCATTGTTGGACATCAAAAAAATCATGGATGACCCTAATTATAATAAAGAACAGACTTTATTAACTCAAAAAACTTTATTGGAACACAAACGAAATCGGCTAAACGGAATTATTGAGTTAATAACAGATGTAATGAAAGGAGTTCATACGATGAGTTTTGAGGCGTTTAGCAAGGAAGAGGTGCAGAAAATTTTAGACCATACATTGGAAAGTATGTCAAAAGAATCACTGGAGGAACAGATTCAAAAATTCGGCAGCGTAGAAAAATATCGAGAATATTTGGCATCCGGATTTTCAAATGAGCGGGCGATTGCCGATGTATTCAAATGGTACGGCGGTAAAGAAAAGGCAATGCAGGCAATGATGCAGTCAAACGGGAATACCGAAGAAATAAAACAGGAACAAGATGAAAATGCACAAATCTATAAACAATTTATGACCGCAAAAGAAACTGACAATATAGATATGGCACATTCCGCTGTTGAAATGCTTGCAGAGAATTATAAAAAATTATTTTCCCTTGATAATGCAAGAAATATCCTGCTCGATCTGGCAAAAGAATACCTGCAAAGCGAGAAACTTGCAGAAATAACCGACAGCCAGTACGGAGAAGGCTGTTCGGAATATGTCGCAAATGCGATCAATCGTTACTATGGAGTATAGCGTAAGAAGATCTTCTCATTAATGATTTGTGCTGACGCCCAAACTCGCGGGTTAAGCAAGAATCGGGCATAACACAAAATCCGCCGGACAGGGTAACAATTTGGGGCTGCCGCACCAGCTAAATTTTTAGCCGCAGCCGGGCGATGGCCCCTTTCGAAGTATTTTCTCGATCCGTTCGGCTTCATTTCCTCCCCTTTAGGCGCTTATCACTTCTCGCAGCAAGAAAGGTGCCTACGCTCTGAAAAATCTGCACCAGTATGATCAGGCAGACCACGGCAAAAAACATGACGAGATATTGATAACGGTAATACCCGTAGTTGATCGCAATCTTGCCGAGCCCGCCGCCGCCAAGAATCCCGCTCATCGCGGAGTAGCCAAGGATCGTCGTCACGGCGATCGCCGTATTTGAGATCAGGGACGGCACACTCTCCGGAATCATGACTTTCACAATGATCTGAAATGGGGACGCGCCCAGACTCTGCGCCGCCTCAATCACGTTCGGATTGACCTCGCGCAGACTTCCCTCCACGAGTCTTGCGACAAACGGAAACGCTGCAATAACGAGCGGAACAACGGATGCCGGTGTGCCGACAACTGTCCCGACAATCAGCCTTGTGATTGGAAATACCATGATCATTAAGATCAGAAACGGCACGGAGCGCAGCAGATTGATCACCACGTTTAACAGATGCAGCACCGCTTTCGGCACTTTCAAAATCCTGCCGTTCTCTCCCGCAACAAGCACAACGCCGAGCGGCAGGCCGATCACGATCGCAAACAACGTCGATAACAGCGTCACATAGACCGTTTCCCATATCGCCAGCGGAAACTGTGTTTTCAATATATTCAGTGCATTCTGCACGGTTTCGGGTGCAAAAAAATCATGAAACATCGCAGGATAATCCTCCATTCTGCCAACAACCCACGAATTTGGGCGTCAGCACAAATTCATGCGAAGAATGTCCGCAGGACATTCTTCTGTGTGAAGAAAGGTTCTGCTTCGCAGAACCGTAGAACTTCTTAGCGAAGCGTCCACTGGCGCGAGCTTTAGAAGTTCTTCTCACACTTCCTCCACATCAATATCAGGGATTGTCCGCAGATAGCGGACCGCCCTGCCTAACTGCTCTTCGCCGCCGCAAATGCCGAGCAGCATATTCCCGTACGCTTTATCCCCAATGCTCCGGGTGGACGCCGCCAAAATGCTCGCGGCGATCTGCTCCTCCATTGCCATTTTTGCAATGAGCGGCGTTTTCGTGGCGTTTGCGCCGTTAAACACCACGTGGATGATGCGCTCGCCCTCTTCTGCCGCCGCACTCTGCTCATAGCCCTCCGGATAGACAAGCCGCTTTGCCGCATTTGATTTCGGGGCGGAAAAAACCTCGCTGACCGTACCCTCCTCCACCACAACACCGCCATCCATGATCGCAACTTTCGTGCAGATCTGTTCCACCACGCTCATCTGATGTGTGATGACGATCACCGTGATGCCGAGTCTGTCATGAATATCGCGGATCAAAGACAAAATGGATTGTGTTGTCTGCGGATCGAGCGCGCTGGTCGCCTCATCGCACAACAGAATTTTCGGCTGCGTAGCAAGCGCACGCGCGATCGCCACACGCTGTTTTTGCCCGCCCGACAACTGTGCCGGATAGCTTTTCAGCTGATCGGAGGTGTCTCTTATACACATCGCCGAGCCCACGAGACTA
>CAMWSU010000089.1 GCA_947176965.1 uncultured Lachnospiraceae bacterium
AAATACGCGCTCATGACAAGCTCCAAAATGCGATGGTCGGAGCTGGTATTACAATGATGAAGCCACACGGTTGATTCACGGTCCGGGTCTTCTGCCGTCTTCCATAGCGAGGGCAGAGCGCGTTTTGTGGATTCTAAGCTCATGGCTCCGATAATACCGAATTCGCTAAGGAACTTGATCGGAAAATCGGTAAAATGAACGAGATCCAAATAGTGCTCAAACTGCGGGCGGTGCGTAAAGTGCCAAATATGCTGATCGCCGCAGAGAGAACCGGCGGGATCGTCGCCGCCGAACGGACTGCTCTCACGATAGACCAGATTCGGGCAGTATTTCCTGACAATGGCAGGAAGGATTTCCTGAAACAGCTTCATGCCGTAAGGACGGGAAAGCGGATCATAGGTCATCATGCCAAGATACATTTCCTGAATTTCATTGTTGCCCGACCAGCCGATCAGACTGCTGTGCCTGCGCAGGCGTGTGACGGCGCGGATCGCCTCGTCTTCCACGCGTGCGGTAAAATCCGGATCGTGATCGGGATAGTATCCGCAGGCAAACATAAAATCATGCCATACCATGATGCCTCTGCGGTCGCAGGCGCGCATAAACGCTTCGCTCTCATAAAAACCGCCGCCCCATACGCGCAGCATATTCATATGGGAGTCCGCCGCGAGATGGACAAGCGCCGTGGTTTTTTCGTCCGTGATGCGTCCGATCAGGCAGTCCGCGGGAACATGGTTTGCTCCCTTGCAGAAAACGGGAACACCGTTTAATACAAAGGTAAAGCCACACTCGTTTTCGGAAATCTGTTCTTCCCGCAGGGAGATACTGCGGATGCCGTACTCCTGTGTCACAGTCTGGACGGGTGTACCGTCCGGCGAATGCAGGGTGAATTCGATGTTGTATAAATAAGGATCACCGAGGCCGTTCGACCACCAAAGCTTTGCGTCGGGGATCGTGAGCGGCAGGGTGCAGGTTACAGTATGGAAACTGTTTGGAAAGCCGCCGGAGGCGGGCGTGTGTGAAGCGTTTTGCCTGTTGCATGCAGAGCTTTGCCCGTCGCGTTTGGCGTTTTGTTCACCGCTGATAGCGGCGGAGTTTCGTTCAATGTGGATGCAGTTCGTTGCAATCACATCGGCTTTGTCAAAGCGCGCATCCCCGTAAACCTTGGCAGATACCGAATAGTCGCCGGGAAGCACGGTGTCGAGCGTAATATCCGCCTGCATGGAGATCGTTTCGTGTGCAGCCGGTACGGAGTTGTCCGGCTGGTGAATATAAATATCCGTCATGGCAGCCTGTTCATAGACCGTCAGCGTGACGTCACGCCAAATGCCGCAGGTTTCCAGCCAGGGCGTCCAGTCCCAACCGTAGACAAACTGCGGTTTGCGCATGAGAACGCGATAAGGCTGATCGCTGTTCCACATTTTTCCCATATCGTCAAGGGGGTGCGTTTTTGCCTCAGCAATGCCGCTGTCAAGGCGGACGATGAGCGTATTTTCCCCGGCGGAGACGAGCGCGCTCACATCGTATTCCGCTTCTACAAAGGCGTTGTCATGACGCCCAAGGTAAACCTGATTCAGCCATACATCGGCTGTGCAGTCGAGTCCGTGAAACGTAAGAATTGTCCGGGCTGAAGCGGATACCGAAGAAAGCATAAATGTTCGGCGGTACCAAAATTCTTTTGTCTCCAGAAAACGGCAGTCGAGGGTATTCTCATCTACTAACGGCTCGTTGATGATGCCGGCTTCCATGAGCGCCATGCGCACGTCTCCGGGGACGGGACAACGCATCGTATAAGGCGGGCGAATGCCGCAGCCAAGCTCGCAATAACCAAGTTCCCACATGCCGTTTAAGTTGATCGTCTGATTCATTTTTTCTCCAATCTTATGCGATATCTTTCATCTGCGCCGTGTAGAGTTTATAGTAGTATCCCTTTTTTGCGATCAGTTCGTCGTGCGTGCCGCATTCCATGATGCCGCCCTCATCGATATACATAATCTTGTCGCAGTTTTTGATCGTCGAGAGGCGGTGTGCGATGATAAAAGAAGTACGCCCTTTCAGCATGGCGTTTAAGCCCTGCTGAAGAGCACGCTCCGTCTGCACATCAATGCTGGAGGTCGCCTCATCAAGCACTAAAATTGCGGGATCGGCGAGCAGCGTGCGGGCAAAGGAGATCAGCTGTTTCTGTCCCTGTGAGAGCAGGGAACCGCGCTCCTTGACTTCGCTCTGATAGCCGTCATGCATGCGGCGGATAAACGAATCCGCGCAGACGGTTTTGCTTGCCTGTTCAATTTCCTCCAGGGTTGCATCCAGTTTTCCGTAGCGGATATTGTCCTCGATCGTACCGCTGAAAATAAAACTGTCCTGAAGCATGATGCCCATCTGGGAGCGCAGCGAATGAAGTGTCACCTTGGAAATATCCTCGCCGTCAATGAGCACACGACCCTCGTTGATATTATAAAAGCGCGAGATCAGGTTGACGATCGTGCTCTTTCCGGCGCCGGTCGGTCCGACAAGCGCAACACTCTCCCCGGGTTTGACCGTAAAGGATACATCATGCAGAACCATTTTGTCTGCTTCATAGCCGAAAGTCACGTGATCGAAGGTGACTTCCCCGACGATCGGTTTCATGGGGACGGCATCCTCGGCATCGTCTACGGTTGCGGGCTCATCAAGCGTCTCAAAAATACGCTCCAGATAAGCAATGTTATTGATAAAGTTATTAAAAATATTGCCGAGGTTCATGATCGGCTGCCAAAAGCGGGATGCATAGGAGGTGATCGCCACAATGACGCCGACGGAGGTATAACCGGTTCCGAAAATGATCAGTCCGAAAATAAAGACGGCGGCGCGCACCCAGACGGAAATATTGTCAATGCCGGGCCATACAAGGTTGCTGTACTTGACTGCCTCCATCCAGCTTGCCCTGCAGCGGCCGGATAATTCGGAGAAGATTTCGGCGTTTTCATCCTCGCGTGCAAAAATCTGTGTGATCTTTGCGCCGACGATATTTTCCTGCAGGTAGGCGTTTAAGTTCGAGTTCTTATTGGAAACAGCCTGCCATGCCCGGCGCTGTCTCTTTTTAATATAGCCTAAGAATACCGCTAAGACCGGTACGCCTGCAAGCACGACGAGCGAAAGCTTTACGTCCACGCAGAACATGAAGATCACAATAAAGATCAGATTCATGATTTCCAATACGACGTTGATCAGGCCGTTTGAAAGCATGTCGGAAACGGAATTGACATAGTTAACGACACGGATCAGGATTTTGCCGTGTGGTCTGTCATCATAGTATTGAAAGGGCAGTTTTTGCAGGTGGGCAAAAACATCCTTTCGAATATCATAAATAATATCCTGACTGACGCCGACCATAATGCGGGAGCGGATCGTGGTAAAGATGACGCTGACGGCATATGCTGCGATGAGCAGAAGAACCAGCTCATAGAGCAGTTTTTGGTTTTTGGCGGGAATGGCGACGTCCAGCGCGTGCTGGATGATCATGGGCGAAAACAATGCCGCAATGCCGCCGAGTGCGCTTAAGATCAGGGCGAATATCATTTTTTTCAAATAACGTTTTACATAGACCAAAGCGCGGAGCAGATGATGAAAGTCAAAGGGTGTTTCCAGCACCTCGTCTTCTTTATAGGTATTTCTTCGTTCTGCCATGTTTACGCCTCCTCTCCTGTCTGAAGCTTTACAACCTGTGCATAATAACCGCCCTGCTCGATCAGTTCGCGGTGCGTGCCGGATTCCAAGATCCTGCCGTCCTGAAGAACGAGAATCTTGTCGGCGTTCTTGGTTGTGGAAATGCGCTGCGCGATGATGATCTTTGTGCATGGAAAATCTAAATGCTCCAAGCTGTCCTGAATCTGCCGCTCCGTCTCTAAATCGACGGCGGAGGTTGTATCGTCAAGAATCAGGATGGCGGGCTTGATGGCAAGTGCCCGTGCCAGCGAAATACGCTGCTTTTGTCCGCCCGACAGACCGACACCGCGTTCACCGACAATCGTGTCATATCCTTCCGGCATCTTGGCGATAAAATCCGATGCCGCGGAGTAGCGGGCAAACCGTGCGACCTCCGCCTGTGAAATATGACTGTCGCCGTAGGCGATGTTGCCGTCAATCGTATCCGAGTAAAGCAGGACATCCTGTGTAGCAAGCCCGATATTTTTGCGCAGTTGATGAAGCTTAAATTTTCTGACATCAATGTCATCAATCAGAACCTGTCCCTCATACGGATCGTAAAAGCGAGGGATGAGCTGGATGAGCGAAGTTTTTCCGCAGCCGGTCTCCCCCATGATGGCGATGGTCTCACCGGGGGCAGCGGTAAAGGAAATATCGGTCAGAATCGGACCGTGCGCTTCCTCATCCTCATAAGCAAAGCTTACATGCTTAAATTCGATGCGCCCTTCAAAGCGTTCTTCATGATCGATCGCGTCCGGCGCATCCACGATGGAAGGCTCGGAATAATAGATTTCCATGACCTTGCGGGAGGCGGCGGAAAAGCGCTGGAACTCGTTCATAATATTGCCGAGCTGCCGCATAGGGTTGGAGATGGCCCATGTCAGACCGGAAAAAGCGACATATTCCCCCATTGTCAATTGGTCGTTAATGAGGAACAGACCACCGACAAGCAGGAGCACGACGGGCAGTAGGTTGGCGAACGTTTCTACATAAGGGAAAAACGACAGCCATGTCAGTGCAGTCTTCTTATTGGTTGCCGCGTAATCGGAATTGCAGAGGTCGAATTTTTCAATCTCATAGTCTTCGCGTGCAAATGCCTTTACTACGCGGTTTCCGGAAATATTCTCCTGTGCGTTCGTGTTTAAGTGGGAGAGTTTTTCACGCAGGGCGCGGTGGCGTGGGGCAACTTTATTTTTGAATAGCACAACGATCAGGAAAATAAAGGGTGCGATCGCAATCAGGCACAGAGCAAGACGCCAGTCCATAATAAAAAAGTAGATTGTTGTGGCGCCGACAAGCGAGACTGCCTCAATGATGGAGCGGATGACCCATGCGATCATGTGGCGCACGGCGTCGAGATCGCCCGTCAGTCTTGTCATCAGATCTCCGGTGCGATAGGTTGCATAAAATTTCATATCCTGCCGCTCAATCTTATTAAATAAGTAATTGCGGATACGGAACAGCGCGGACTGGGAGCAATGCTCGTACGCCATGCAGACGGTATAGACAACGACAGTCCGGATCAGTGTCAGGAGTACCATTGCCGCAAGCAGCCAGAACAGAAGGTCGCGGTGGTTTTTTAGATTGTCGGCGGCGTCTGCTCCGGTCAGAAAACGATCTACGATCTCCTGCGAAACATATGGCACGGTCAGCTGCATAAAATTGTATAGAACCGTACCAAAGATGCCGAGTATGTAAACGGCATGATAGCCCTTCATATTTTCCCACAGCCATTGTAATTTTGTCTTTGGAAAGCGCATTCTGTCTCTCCTCTCTTTCGTCAGGGAATGATGGTCTTATAAAGAAACTTTTCCTTTATATATTCAAGCGTTTTGAAAGTATAGCACAATGCGGTTGCAAAAAAAAGTATAAACGAGGAAAAAAATCGTACAAATCGATTCAGTTGCAAAGCAGACATGCTTTCGTGGTCTTCACGGCATGAGCTTATAGTAGGAATACCCGTATCGGTTTGTGCGTAAAGTGTATGGAGGAGCCGCGCGTGCGCAGGGAAAGGACGCGGAGGAGATTCCGCAAACATTTATGCTAAATAAGATATGGGGACTTATGATCATCATCGGCGTCGTATACGGCGCGGTGACGGGAAATATGGAGGCAGTGACGGACGCTGCACTGAATTCGGCAAAGGAGGCGGTCTCACTTTGCATCACGATGATCGGTGTGATGTCTTTATGGGTGGGGCTGATGGAGATTGCAAGGGACGCGGGTATCATTACATCGCTGAACCGGAAACTGAATCCGTTTTTAACATGGCTGTTTCCGGATATTCCGAAGGAGCATCCGGCGAGAGAGCATATTTCGACCAATATTGTTGCGAATCTGCTGGGACTCGGCTGGGCATGTACGCCCGCGGGGTTAAAGGCGATGGAAGCGCTTCGGGAACTGCATGTCGAAAACTGCAAACGCAAATATCCTGCGCAGTGGGAGGAGCATGCGCGCTGTGCTTCACGCGAAATGTGCACCTTTCTTGTTTTGAATATTTCCTCGCTGCAGTTGATCCCGGTAAATATGATCGCGTACAGGAGTCAGTACGGGAGTGTGAATCCGGCAAGTATTATCGCGCCCGCGATCATCGCAACATCGGCGTCCACCGTGGCGGGACTGCTCTATGCGGCGATTCGCGCGGGACGGGAGCGGAAGAAGGGGGTGCTGTAAGGGGGGAAGGATTGGCGAAATGCCGGAAGCAGTTTTGAAGTTTATTACAAACAAAGTCTTGCATTAGGGGAACTTCTTTAGTATATTAAAATCATAGTTGCGGTTAAACGCATTTACGAACGATAAAACACGGGAGAGATTTACTTGATTGCACATATTTCGGATGATGGATTTAACAGAGAAGAATCAGTAGCGGAGCATACGGAGAAGACAGCCTTTTTATGCAATGCAAAGGGTATGCGCTGCGGGCTTTCTCAAGTGA
This sequence comes from uncultured Lachnospiraceae bacterium, assembly GCA_947176965.1. Taxonomy (GTDB): domain Bacteria; phylum Bacillota; class Clostridia; order Lachnospirales; family Lachnospiraceae; genus DLAJ01. The sequence goes on from CAMWSU010000089.1 coordinate 6,620, forward strand.
TGTCACTTTGCGGAATCCTTCACGATATGGGCAAAAATAAGCAAAAGTTCCATGATTATATATGCGCAGATGAAAATACGAGACATAAATTAAGAGGAACTGTTGCACATGCATCAACAGGGGCAAAATATATGTATGACATGCTTTGCGACAGTACCGGTCATACAAAATTCATGGTTGAAATGATCTCATATGCTGTCGCGGCACATCATGGTCTGTTTGACAGTGTTATTAAAGGGAATACGGATCTGTTTCTAAAGAAATTGGAAAGCATTGATGATTATGATGAGGCATGTGAAAATGCGAAACGGGAGTATTTGCTCGAATATGATCTTGATCAGATGGTTATCAAGGCATCCGATGAATTTCGTATTGTGTGGGAGAAAATAAGTAGATTATTTCAAAAAATGATACCTTTTTTCACGCAGACGAAAGACAATGCTACTCGAGAGAATACAAAAGAGAAGGCATTAGAATGTAAATTTTTTCTGCTTGCATGTCTGCAACGTCTTATGCTGTCTATGCTGATCGATTCAGATTGGGAAGCCACGTCAGATTTTATGGATAATATCAATACGTTGTCAAAGCATGCCGGATTTGATGCAAAAGAAATTTTTGTGGAAGCGGAAGCAAATTTCAAAAGATATATGCAAAACAAGCAACAGGGCGTCGGCAGTTCTCCATTAACAGAGAAAGAAAAGGTCATATTTGACGCACGAAATGCGCTGCAAAACGAATGTATCAAGTTCGCGAAATATCCTGTGGGAATCTACTGTCTGCCCATTCCGACCGGAGGAGGAAAGACATTGAGCAGTCTCGCATATGCGTTAGAATATTGCAGGCTGCATCCGGAAACGGAACGTGTTTTTTATATTTCGCCTTATATCAGTATCACGGAGCAGAACGCGAAAGTATTTCGGGATGCAATTGGAAATAGTAAATGGATTTTGGAGCATCATTCGTCAGTGATCAGAAATGAGGAAACCGAAGGCGAGGATTATCGGTCAAATCAATGTTCCAAATATGAGATGAACTGGGAAGAGCCGTTTATTTGCACAACGTTTGTTCAATTCATGAATACACTTTTTTCGGATAAGAGCGAGTCGATACGGAGAATGCATCGACTGATCAATTCGGTTGTAATCATTGATGAAGTCCAGTCAATGCCATTAAAATGCATCCATACGTTTAATTATATGATCAATTTTTTGAATGCCGTATGCAATACCAATATCATTCTGTGTACTGCGACACAGCCAAAATTGGATGAGGCGGAGTGTCCAATCTGTTATAGTGAGCCAAAGTATATGGTAGCAAATGCAGATAGCTGGTTTCAGACATTTGAGCGGGTAAAGATTGATGTCCCAAGGATGGATCAAAAGCATACCATTGAAAGCCTTGGAGATGAAATTGTGCAGAAAATGGAAAAATATTGCTCAATTCTTGTGGTGTTGAATACGAAATCTGCAGTGAAAAGGCTCTATGACAGATTAAAAGAACAGAATGTGAATGTCGAATATCTTACTACAAATCTATGTGCCGAGCACAGAAACGATAAGATAGAAAGAATTAAGAAAACGCTTGAAAAAAAGCAGGAACCGATTGTTGTTGTCAGTACAAACCTGATTGAAGCAGGTGTGGACATTTCATTTGAATGCGTATACCGTTCCATGGCGGGATTGGACAGTCTGGCACAGAGTGCAGGGCGGTGCAACAGAAACGGCGAAATGGAATGCGGGAGAATCTTTCTGATCACGCTGGAAGGGGAAAACACCGGAAGTATGGGGGAACTGCTGCAAAAGACAAGAGTTACGGATAATTTAATCCGTGAATATCATAACAGCAAAACCACCGACAGTCTTTTGATGCCAAGGTGGATGGATGAGTATTATAAAAGGATTTATTTTTATGAATCGGATCAAATGAATTTTCCCATAAAAGAATCGGATAAGAGCATCATGGAATTATTATCGATAGGCTTTGGTTCCGGTGAAAAAAGAACTTCCATGCATCAGGCGTATAAAACGGCGGGACAGGCATACCGGGTCATAGATGATCATTCGTTCGGTGTGATTGTGCCATACAAAAAAGGACAGGAGATCATAGAGAATATTCGGGAAGCAACTGATATGGGAGAGATCAAAGCGTGTATACGGCAGGCGCAGCGGTATACGGTGAATGTCAGGGAAAGTCGGTTAAAAGAGTTTGCCGGATTGATACAGCCGGTCAGTGACCAGATATCGGGTTTGTATATGATCGCGCTTCCCGGAGCTTATCATGAGGATTATGGGATTACACCGGAATGGGAAACGCTTATCTTTTAGCAGAGGATGAGCAAATGTACGATAATAAAGACAGTCAGAAAGGATGGGCAGAACATGGACAAGCCGAATATCATTGAATACAGCGTGTTTGGGAGATATGCATTATTTACGGATCCGCTGTCAAAAACGGGTGGGGAAAAATGCAGTTATCAGATACCTACCTATCAGGCATTGAAGGGAATAACGGAATCCATTTATTGGAAGCCGACGATCACATGGGTGATCGACGAGTGCCGGATCATGAATTTGATACAGACGGAGTCAAAGGGCATAAGGCCGATCAAATACAATGGGGGAAATGATTTATCGTATTATACTTATTTGCGGAATGTGGAATATCGTGTCAAAGCGCATTTTGAATGGAATGAAAATAGAGATGATCTGGCGCATGACCGAAATGAGAATAAGCATTATGACATTGCAAAAAGGATGATTGAGAGAGGAGGAAGAAGAGACATTTTTTTGGGAGCAAGAGAATGTCAGGGGTATGTAGAACCGTGTTCTTTTCATGAGGGCGGGGGCGCATATGATCATATGAATTTATCCTTTGGCATTATGGTACACGGGATCACCTATCCCGATGAAGCGGTTAGAGAAGAGGAAAAAGGGAAAATGACAGTGCGGCTTTGGAATGCGCAGATGACAGAAGGTGTAATCCGCTTTCCGCGTCCGGAAGAGTGTGAGATCAGAAGGGTTCTGCGGGATGCAGATCAAAAGTCGTTTGTATCAGGGAAAAACTTCAAGGGTCTTGAAGAATTTGAGGGAGGTGAGGCATTTGGCATGGCTAAAGACTTTGGCTGAGACCTATGATGTCTATGCTGATCTGGCGGGGAGGAACAAAAACGGTCAAGCCGTATTGCTGCCGATTTCTCACTCGACGTTTAATGCACAGATTGAAGTGACGATTGACGTAGACGGTAATTTTCAAGATGCCAGAAAGCTTGAAAAAGGCAGCGATATTGTCACGATCATTCCGGTTACAGAAGATTCGGCAGCAAGGAGCAGCGGCATTGCGCCGCATCCGCTATGTGATAAGCTTTGTTATACAGCGGGCGATTATACTGCATATACGGGCGATGATAAAGAAGCATATTTTGATGCTTACATAGAGCAATTGCAAGACTGGGCAGAATCGGGTGATACACATCCCATGGTGAGGGCGGTGTACCATTATCTGAAAAAGAAAACCCTGATACGGGATTTGGTGGCAAGCAGAACGCTGGAACTGGATGAGGGCGGCAGGCTCACGGATCATGCGAAGCTGCAGGGGCAGGGTCAGACCGGGGCAAATGTAAGATTTATCATATTTGGATGTGAGTTGCCGCAGGAAGTGTGGAAGAATCAGGAGCTGTATCAAAAATATATCAGGTATTATCAGCAAAGATCCAAGGCAGATGAACTGTGTTATGCTTCCGGGCAGATAGAAGCCTGTTCCGATAAGCATCCTTCTAAAATACGCAACAGTGCCGATAAATCAAAATTGATCTCAGGGAATGATGAATCGGGTTTTACTTACCGAGGGCGATTCCTTTCAAAAGAACAGGCGGTTTCCGTTGGATACGAAACGTCACAAAAGGCACATAACGCGTTAAGATGGCTGATTCAGAAGCAGGGTTACACGCGTGACGAGTCGGCAATCGTTTCGTGGATTGTCAACAGGGACATGCCGCTTCCCGACATTATGAAGGATTCGGTGAATGCGTACAGTAATATAGATGATTTCGATTTTGACTTTGACATGATCGATACGAATGAAATGAACGACGCGGATAGACATGACACGGGAAAATATTTTGCCGAGCAGTTTCATCAAGCGGTAAACGGATATGCCGGAAAGATTCAAGCGGAGGACAGGGCGGCAATTATTTCACTGGAAGCGGCGACAACCGGCAGGCTCTCGGTCGTATATTATGATGAGTTGGGTGGGAAGCAATATATGGATGCCATCCTTCATTGGCAACAGCATTGTAAATGGCAGCGAACGATCAAGATGGGAAAATCGGAAGAAGGTAAAAGACGGATTACCTGTGAGAGCACGCCATCGCCGAGAGATATGGCGCTTGCCGCATTTGGCGTACAGCGGTCGGAGTGGCTGGAAGCGGAGAGTAAGCTCATTCGTGCTACGGTGAAGCGCATCCTGCCATGCATTACTCAAAAAGGGGTGCGGATTCCGGCTGATATCATCAGAGCGGCGGCAAGGCGCGCATCCATGCCGCAGTCGATGAGTGATTTTGTATGGTACAATGATGTACTTTGTGTAGTTTGCGCAATGATACGATATAATTATCACGAGGAGGAGGGAAAGTCGATGGACGATTTTCTAAATGACAATTTGGATGACCGCAATGTGTTATTCGGAAGGCTGTTGGCAGTATGTGATTATATGGAACAGCGCGCGATGTTTGAGTATGATGAAAGTGGAAAGGTAAAAGATCGGCGTATTACGAATGCAAAACGATATTGGAACGCATATAGCAGCAGGCCGGCAAAAACCTTTCAGACGATCCGGCAAAACTTAAACGCATATGAGAGAAAGCTAAAGGATTATGAACATAAGAAGTTCGAGGAGTGGATCGGGGAGATCATGACGCAGCTCGGAAAATTGGAAAACGGGTTTGATAACGCCGCGTTATCGGAACGGTATTTACCGGGGTATTATTTGCAGATGGAATATATGAAAAAGTCGTTTCAGAAAAAAGAACAGTAAAGGAGAGATGAAGAATGGGTGAATTTACAAACAAGGTTGATTTTGAGGTTCTGGTAATGGTGAAAAATGCAAATCCAAACGGGGATCCGTTAAACGGAAACAGACCGCGCGAGACATATGATGGATTTGGCGAAATATCGGATGTATGCATTAAGCGGAAGATCAGAAACAGGCTGCAGGATATGGGGGAAAATATTTTTGTGCAGAGTGAAGAGCGTTCTGATGATGGATGTAAGAGTCTCGCGGACAGGGCAAAAAGTAATACTGCGATGCAGAAGGCATTGAAGGACAAGGACCGGGAAGCGTATGCAGAGGAGGCGTGCAGAACATGGATTGATGTCCGCAGCTTTGGTCAGGTATTTGCATTCAAAGATGACAGTGTATCCGTGGGTGTCAGAGGACCGGTTTCCATTCATTCGGCGTTCAGCGTATTGCCGGTATCGGTTGACAGTATGCAGATAACGAAGAGCGTTAATAGCGAGACATCCAAAGAAGGAAAGAAATCCTCCGATACAATGGGAATGAAGCATAAAATCTATTCGGCATTGTATGTCATAAAAGGCAGCATTAACCATCAGCTTGCCGAAAAAACGGGATTTAGTGATGAAGATGCCGAGAAGATCAAAGAGGCTTTGCGCACGCTGTTTGTCAATGACAGTTCCTCAGCAAGACCGGACGGGAGCATGGAAGTATGCAAGGTATATTGGTGGAGACATAACTGCTCCATGGGACAGTATTCGTCCGCCAAGGTACATAAGCTGATAAAGATTACAGCGAAAACAGATGATCCGAAGGAATTTGAGGATTATACCATTCAGATTGATTCGCTGCCAGAGCTCGTACTTGAAGAAATAGAGGGTATTTAGCCATGTATTCCGAGGAAGATTATCTTATGCTTTCCGGTATACAGCATTTTGCATTTTGCAGAAGGCAGTGGGCGATGATTCATATTGAACAGCAGTGGGAAGAGAACGCTCGCACAACGGCCGGTGAGTTGATGCATAAGAAAGCGCATGACGAAAGTGCCATTGAAAAGAGAGGAAATCTGTTGATTGTCAGAGGACTGCGCATTTCTTCGCGGGAGCTTGGACTAAGCGGGCAGTGTGATGTTGTCGAATTTCACCAGGACGCAGATGGTATTGAATTATTTGGATACAGCGGGAAATGGAATCCGGTGCCTGTTGAATATAAGCATGGCGCACCGAAAGAACATCAGGCAGATGAATTGCAGCTTTGCGCGCAGGCAATCTGCCTGGAAGAGATGTTTCAGACGGAAATTGCGCTGGGGTATTTGTTTTATGGTGAAAACAGGCGACGCAGTCAGGTGGAATTTACAAGCGATCTGAGAGAAGAGGTTAAGAAGCTGGCGAAGGAAATGCACGAGCTTTTTCAAAAAGGATATACACCAAATGTAAAACCGACAAAACAATGTAAGGCATGCTCATTGGAGAATTTATGCGTCCCGAAACTGCAAAAGGTGATGAGGGTACGGGATTATATGAAACAAGGCATGACGAGCGATGATGGACAGTAGGTGTATTTAGAGTTTATGTCAGGAGGGCAGGGGTGCGTAAATTATTAAATACGTTATATATCATGACGGAGACCTGCTATGTAACGTTGGACGGGGAAAATATTGTAATACAGGACGGCGAGAAGACGTTGGGCAGATTTCCGCTTCATACGTTGGAGAACATCATTTGTTTTACATACAAAGGGGCGAGTCCGGCGCTGATGGGTGCCTGTGCTGAGCGGAAGATCGGAATGAGCTTTTTTTCTCCAAGAGGTGCTTTTTTAGCTAGAGTAGTCGGAAAAGAGTACGGAAATGTGCTGCTCAGAAAGGAACAGTACCGCATATCGGATGACGGGGACAGGGGTATCCTATATGCGAGAAATATGATCTTCGGGAAAGTATTCAATTGTCGGTGGAGCATAGAGCGCACCCTGCGCGATCATGCATATCGCGTGGATGCGGAAAAACTGAAGCAGGTGTCGGATGCTTTATATGAAACATTGCCCAAAATAGATAGTGCACTGAAAGCAGATGAGCTTCGGGGGATGGAAGGGAAGGCAGCCGAGCAGTATTTTTCTATATTTAACGAATTGATACTAAACCAAAAAGAAGACTTTGAATTTACGACAAGAAGCCGCAGACCTCCGCTTGATAAGATCAATGCATTATTATCATTTGCTTATACGGTTCTTGCGGGAGATTGCGCGAATGCATTGTCAAGCGTTGGATTGGACCCCTATGTGGGGTTTATGCATGGTGACAGACCGGGGAGAAAATCTCTTGCACTTGATTTGATGGAAGAATTAAGACCGGTTTTAGCGGATAGGCTGATTTTGACGCTGATTAATACGAAGGTGCTTCAGGCAGCTCATTTTGAGGCACAAAAGGATGGTGCGGTTCTTCTGAATGAGGACGGCAGAAAAGTATTTTTGAGTGCATGGCAGAATCATAAGAAGGAAACCATAACGCATCCTTACCTAAAGGAGAAGATGGAGTGGGGGCTGGTTCCTTATGTGCAGGCACTTTTACTCGCGAGAACAATCCGGGGTGATGTGGAGGAATACCCACCCTTTTTGTGGAAGTAGGTGTTGAGATGTTGGTGTTGATTACATATGATGTTTCTACTCAGGATGCCGCCGGAAGGACCCGCCTTCGCAAAGTAGCCAAAGAGTGTGTGAATTACGGGCAGCGTGTCCAAAATTCTGTGTTTGAGTGCATATTGGACGCTTCTCAGGTATTATTGTTAAAGGATAAGCTCACATCATTGATTAATGAGAAGGAGGACAGCCTGCGATTCTATTACTTGGGAAACAATTACCAAACGAAAGTGGAACATTTTGGGTGTAAAACTTCTTATGAAGCAGAAGGAATCTTAATGATATAAGTTGGTGCGAGTGGTAAGCTCACATGAAATGTCAGGGTGGTTCGCACCATAAAAAGAAGGAAAATATAAATAATACTACTTTTAAGTATGCATGGCAACGATAATGTATGTTGATGTTGCCGAAACAAAAAGAACCTATTGCTAAAAAATAGGTGATTTTTGCTGTCGCTCCCTACGCGGGAGCGTGGATTGAAATAACGCAAAAGTCTATGCTTAATGCCGCATTTGCACGTCGCTCCCTACGCGGGAGCGTGGATTGAAATCAGCTTGACAATGACAGGCTCGCCAATCTTGGTTAAGTCGCTCCCTACGCGGGAGCGTGGATTGAAATGTTGTCCGGCATATGCATCATATACCTTTTTAATGTCGCTCCCTACGCGGGAGCGTGGATTGAAATTGGATGGAGACAAAGACAACTGCAGCATCGACAGTCGCTCCCTACGCGGGAGCGTGGATTGAAATATGTGGTTGTCCTCCTTGTGTTATGCTCCGCCGGTCGCTCCCTACGCGGGAGCGTGGATTGAAATTGGATTGACCGCAGCGAAGCAGGATGGAAACACGTCGCTCCCTACGCGGGAGCGTGGATTGAAATCACTGGTACCAATTTTATCACCATACCCACGCTGTCGCTCCCTACGCGGGAGCGTGGATTGAAATAACATTGACCAGGGCGATGATGATCCGGACAACTCGTCGCTCCCTACGCGGGAGCGTGGATTGAAATTCTATTGACACCGATCGCGAGCGTGCGCTTGTGGGTCGCTCCCTACGCGGGAGCGTGGATTGAAATAGGAAAGCCTTGCATCCCTGATGACTCACTGATCCGGTCGCTCCCTACGCGGGAGCGTGGATTGAAATATGACGCGGATGGCGATCTGAGTCCATTGCTTGTCGCTCCCTACGCGGGAGCGTGGATTGAAAT
>CAMWSU010000090.1 GCA_947176965.1 uncultured Lachnospiraceae bacterium
GGATGCAGTATGTAAAGCCCACATATAGCATGGTTATTTTCGTCTTCTGCAACAGCTGCATAAGTTTGCGATGCAAAAAAATCTGCCCCTGTTATATCGTCCAATAATTCTTCTTGAGGGAAGGCAATACCTTCCTCCACAATTTCATTCCATATTTTAATCATTGATTTCAAATCCTTTTTTTCATAAGCTCGAACTATCATTTGAATTCTTCCTTAAAATTTCGATTTGTTGTTTTACATAGTATCATAAGCCTTCGGAAAGTTCAATATGAGTTAGTGAAAGGGCTGGAGTTCTATTCCGGCAATCATTATCTTAAAAGAGACACAATTACCCATTGTTTGACGCAGGCGCTTTCTGCATGTTAGATTGAATCTATCACGAGTGATAGAAATGAGATTGAAGTTATGTAAACAATACGGAAACGGAGGAGAGCTATGAATATCGGAGAAGTGATCAAGAGCAAGCGTCAAAAAAAGAATCTCACACAGGCAGAATTGGCAGGACTGCTAAAGGTGACGCCCCAGGCCGTGTCGAGATGGGAGATGGGCATTTCCTATCCGGATATTGCCATGGTGCCTAAGATTTCAGAGGTTTTGCGGGTAACCGCCGATGAACTGCTTGGCATCAAGCTGCCAAATGAGGATCTGGAACCCCGAGGGGAAAATGGCGATGGTACGGTCTTAAATCAGGACCAGGTGGACAGTATCTTCGACTACATTCCGGAACCTGTAACAGGAAAAAGCAAAAGAGTCCTTGTTGTCGATGATGCGGACTTTATGAGAATGATGCTGGAGGATATGCTGACGCATCATGGGCATATCGTTTTGCAGGCAAAGAACGGGCAGGAGTGCCTGGAACGATTGCAGGACGAAGCTGTGGACGTATGCGTGCTGGACATCTGCATGCCGGGTATGGATGGGTTAGAGGTCTTAAGAAGGATAAAAGAGAGGCAGCCCGGATTAAGGGTAGTGATGATTTCGGCATTGTCTCAGGAAAGCAATGTGAAACAGGCATTGCAGCTCGGGGCGGATGCTTTTGTTGTGAAACCGTTTCAAGGGCAGAGCCTGATCGATCGGGTTGGATAGGGAATGGAACACAAAAGGGGGAGCGGTGCTGAAGGCGCTTCCCTTTTGTGTGTAGAAAATAGGCATTTTGGTAGATTGTTGTTGAGTGCAGATGGATGGGATGATATAATTCTTTTGAAATCCGCAGATACATGGCTGATACAATGTATCTGTTCAAGCAAGCCGACAAGACCATTGTGCTGATTGACGGATATGTGGATATTGTGACACTGAATATCTCAGCAAAGAAAAAGGACGGTGTGGATGTAATCTTAAAAGTGCAAATATGTTTGCATCATTTTCAGAGGAGGCAATCCGATGTTCAATAAACACGATTTAACAAGAAATGGATGTATGTTGACAGGAAGCTTTGCAAAATGTGGATATGACTGGTGGTGGCATTCTTTTACAGCGATAAATGAAGAGACTGGGGAAGAAAAGCCTTTTTTTGTAGAGTTTTTTCTATGTAATCCGGCACTTGCAGAGGAAAAGCCCGTATTGGGGCAGCTTCCCGCAAATAAAGAGTCGGGGAAAAGACCATCGTATCTGATGATAAAGGCCGGATGCTGGGGAAGAGACCATCGGCAGATTCATCGTTTTTTCTCATGGAAGAAAATTGAGGTACAGAAATCAGCACCATTTTTTGTGAGGGCGGAGGACTGTTTTGTATCTGATACGGAACTCCGTGGAAAAGTCAGGATGACGGAGAGCGAGTCAGATGAGCACCCGGAGTATCTGTGCGATGCAGGTACTATGGAATGGAATCTCAGGATGGATAAGAAAATTGCCTTCAACGTGGGATATGGTGCAGGCAGGTTCTTTCGGGCAATAAAAGCCTTTGAGATGTATTGGCATGCGGAGGGAATGAAGACTGCCTACTGTGGAACTGTGATACTGGACGGGGTGAGGTACAGAGTGGTGCCGGAAACTTCATATGGTTATGCAGATAAGAACTGGGGGAGTGGATTCACCAGTCCTTGGATTTGGCTTTCGTCAAATCATATGATCAGTAATATCACTCATAAAAAGCTTGAGAACAGCGTTTTTGATATTGGAGGAGGCAGGCCGAAGATATTTTTTGTGCCGCTGGAACGACAGCTATTGTCGGCTTTTTGGTACGAAGGGAAAGAATACGAATTCAATTTCTCTAAATTCTGGACGGGAACAAAGACAAAGTTTGCTTGTCGGGAGTCAGAGGAAGAAATCAATTGGCGAATCATACAGGAGAATCGAAAAGCAATTTTGAAAGTCAAGGTACATTGCAGGAAAAGTGACATGCTTTTTGTTCATTATGAAGCGCCGGATGGATCAAAACGCCATAACCGGCTATGGAATGGCGGTAATGGCACAGGAAGGATTCTTCTTTATGAAAAGCTGGATGGTAAAAAGAAATTAGTGGACGATATTACTGTTTCTCATATTGGGTGTGAATACGGAGAATATGACAGCGAGAGATGATATGCTTTTGTTGTGAAACCGTTTCAGGGACAGTGCCTGATCGCTCGGGTTGGATAGGGAAAGGGAACAATTTTGTCCCAGTGCCGCGGTCGGCAACATTAGTGTGCTGACACGTTCGCATATCGACAAATGACTTGTCTGAAAATGAACGTGTCAGTACACCGGGACATTTTTTATGGAGTGGTATTACAAATTTTCCCTCGCCAGTGTCCGCACTCTTTTCATGGCGTCCGATACCGCCGGAATAGCAAGCAGAATGAGTGTGACAAGGACCTCCGGGACGATGTAAGTCGCATTGTAGCCGAGTGAATACACAATAATGCCGATCGGTGACTGATCGGATGCATAAGCGCCAAAAAACAGCGCGCCCGAAAGAAAGGCAAATACATAGCGGACGAACACGCCGACCACATAGCCGATGAGTAGTCCGTGCCTGCGGTTACAGAAGAAACCGGATAAGCCGAGTGCGCCGAACGCGAGCGGATAATCGATGAGAAGCTGCATCGGCGTGTAGAAAACCGGATCGAGCACAAATTGCAGCAGGCCGTATGCAAATCCGGTCATCAGACCGGCAGCCGCGCCGTACCAGTAGCCGATCAATACAATGAAGAGCATGCTGAACAGCGTGACGGAGCCGCCGAACGGCAGTCTCGCAAATTTGATCTCCGAGGTGACGGTGGCAAGCGCCATGGCAACACCGGAAAAGACGAGCTGCTTCGTCGCAAGACGAGCGCTGCGTTCTTTTTTTTGCAAAAAAAGAACAGAACATACGATGAGCAGTAAGATCAGGATGATGACGGTGGCGATTCCCGCGGCCGTCAGTTCAAATACAGGCTCATCCCAACTGTTGACGGTTGGTGTGGAAAAAAATTTTGACATAAAAAAATCCTCCTTGTCTGTGGGCAAAGAGGGGCTTGTGTGGTAAGATAACAGAAATGAAAAAAATTCCTGTCGTTCTTAGCCGCTTCCCTACGTCGGTACTAACCGAATCAGGTGATGAGGGTTAGAGCGGGAATTGGATTCCGTGCTCAATCTCAGCAAAAGCTCCCCTAGCGCATAATATGTGACGGACTGCTGATCACATGAGATATGGTTTCTATGTGTGCAGCAGTCTTTAGTAAGCATACAGAGTTTTTTGCAGGATGTCAACTTTTTTTGAAAATCAGAAAGGAAACAATATGATCTCAAAACTTTTATTTGATCTGGACGGGACATTGACAGACCCGAAGGAGGGCATATGCAAGTCCGTGCAGTATGCACTGCATGCATTCGGCATCGAGGAGCCGGATATCGATAAGCTGGAGCCGTTTATCGGACCGCCGCTCATGGACAGCTTTATGGAGTTTTACGGCATGACAAAGGAGCGTGCGGCGGAGGCGGTTGTTAAATACCGCGAACGTTTTTCGGTGACGGGATGGTCTGAGAATATCGTGTACGAGGGTGTGCCGCACATGCTGGAAAGCCTGCGCGACGCGGGATATGTACTGGCAGTCGCCTCAAGCAAGCCGACGGTGTTCGTGGAGCGGATCTTAACGCATTTCGGTCTACGGGATGCCTTTTCGGTCGTGGTCGGCAGCGAGCTGGACGGCAGACGGACGAGCAAGGATGAGGTGATCGAAGAGGCGCTGCGGCAGCTTTTTGCGGGACAGGATGATGAGCAGGGTAGCGGACAAAGCAGCGGCAGCTCGAATGCGGTAAGTGAGAGCATCCGCTATGAAGAACTTCTCATGATCGGAGACCGAAAATTTGATGTGGAGGGTGCGCATGCACTCGGAATACGCTGTGTGGGCGTGACCTATGGCTATGCGCAGCCGGGTGAGCTGGAAGAGGCACAGGCGGATTTTCTTGCGGCTTCACCGGACAGGTTGTTAGAGCTGCTTTTGGAACTGCGGGAGATGAAAGGCGGAACAAGACATGCATGACACACAGAAAACGACGCTTTCATATGTGGCGGATGTATGCCTTCCAATCGCGCTTTACTATGTCGTCAGCAATATTGCCCTTTATGTGATCAATCTCATCGTGCAATATGTGGCGGAGCGCTTTTTTGCGGATGGTACGGCATGGGTGATACGAAACGCCGCCGCGCTTCAGGTCGCGGACAATGCGGCCGCCATGTGCATTGGTTTTTTCTGCGTGCGCAGGGCGTTTCTCTCGGAGACAGCGGCAGGCGGAGAGCCGGTGCTTGCGCCGCCGCGCAGGGTGGCGTCAGGCTGGATATCCGAAGGCGTGCGGAAGCGAAAAAAAGACTGGTTTTGGTATATCCCCCTGCTCCTATCCGGCACGGGTGCGGCACTTGCACTTAATTTTCTGGCCGGGATCATGCAGGCGGCATCGCGCGACGCCGCGTATGTGCAAGTGGCGAAAACACAGTATGCCGTTCCGCTTTTGTTGGGACTCATCGCCTATGGGATTGTCTCGCCGATCGTGGAAGAAGGCGTATTCCGGGGGATTTTGTACTTAAAATGCAGACGCTGTTTCGGACGGCGGCTGCCCGCTGCGCTGCTTTCTGCATTGCTGTTCGGCATCCTGCACGGGAATATGGTGCAGGGCGTATACGGCTTCGTGATGGGAATGATCATGATCTGGTTTTACGAGCGCTATGACAGCTTTCTTGCGCCCGTGCTCGTTCATGCCGTGTCGAATATCAGCGTGTTTCTCTTAAGCTTTGCAAGCGGAGGGCGCCTTGACGGTAGTTCGGGGGGAAGCGTAAGCGAAGGAGGCGCTGTCAGCAGTACAGGCACGACGGTGATCTTGTGTGTTATCTGTGCAGCAGTTTCGGTTTTTAGTGCATTATTTATCGTAAAATGGAAAAAGGGTACTGACGCAGAAGAAAAAAGTTGAAAATATTTTTGCTGTAAATTGTGTATCGCTTTTTGAATATAGAAATGAGAAAAACGGGGAAAAAGAGGCATATTTGCTGCGAATGCAGGTGTGCCTCTTTTCGTTGCAGAAATGATGCGAATCAGAATAATTCACATGGTATTCAGACAATAAGTTTACATAAATGTAAATTAAAAAACAATCAGACAATTCTAAAAAATATACGGTTTACAACAAAAGAACGCAGGTGTATACTGAAAGACGGCAAAAAGTATTATTGTATAATTGTATACAACTGAGAAAAGGGAGCAGATTCCTTCCGATACTCAACAGATGGATAGTCGGCTCCGCTTGTATACAATCTTAAAAATCAGTCAGGTAAAGGAGACAGCCTATGTTTGACGTAAAACAAGACGTGCCGCAGGCGCCGCTCTATCATCCGTCGTTTGAACATGACAACTGCGGTATCGGCGCAATCGTAAATATTAAAGGAAGAAAGAGCCGTTCCACGGTTGAGCATGCGCTCAGCATCGTGGAGAACTTAGAGCATCGCGCGGGAAAGGATGCAGAGGGCAAGACGGGTGACGGCGTCGGTATCCTCACGCAGATCTCACACCGCTTTTTTGCGCGCGTGGCGAAGGAGGCAGGCATTGTACTCGGCGGAGAGAGAGAGTATGGCGTCGGCATGTTCTTTTTTCCACAGGATGAATTAAAGCGCAATCAGGCGAAAAAAATGTTTGAGATCATCGTGGAGAAGGAAGGCTTAAACTTCTTAGGCTGGAGAGAGGTCCCGACCGTTCCCACGGTGCTCGGTCACAAGGCGCTTTCCTGTATGCCCCATATCATGCAGGCGTTTGTGGAAAAGCCCACACAGGTGGAAAAAGGACTTGCGTTTGACCGCATCCTTTATATTGTAAGAAGAGTGTTTGAGCAGTCCTCGGATGACACCTATGTCGTATCTTTATCGAGCAGGACGATCGTCTACAAGGGCATGTTCCTTGTCGGGCAGCTCCGCACATTTTTTTCTGATTTACAGAGTGCGGATTATGAGTCCGCGATCGCGATCGTGCATTCGCGTTTCTCCACGAATACGAATCCGAGCTGGGAGAGAGCACATCCGAACCGTTTTATCGTACATAACGGGGAAATCAATACGATTCGCGGCAACGCCGACAGAATGCTTGCGCGAGAGGAGAATATGGAGTCCGACCACTTAAAGGGCGAGTTTTACAAGGTGCTGCCCGTCATCAACGCGCAAGGTTCCGATTCCGCCATGTTAGACAATACGCTGGAATTTCTGGTGATGTCCGGTATGGATTTACCGCTTGCGGTCATGATCACGATCCCGGAACCGTGGGCAAATAATAAATCCATGTCCCAGCGGAAAAAAGATTTCTATGAATATTATTCCACGATGATGGAGCCGTGGGACGGTCCCGCGTCCATTCTTTTTTCGGACGGAGATATGATGGGAGCCGTGTTAGACCGGAACGGACTGCGCCCGTCGAGATATTACATTACGGATGACGACCAGCTCATTCTTTCCTCCGAGGTCGGCGTGCTGCCGTTAAGCCCGACGAAGATCGTGAAAAAAGAACGGCTCCGTCCCGGCAAGATGCTGTTGGTCGATACGGTAAAGGGCGAGGTCATCGACGACGATCACTTAAAGGAAATGTATGCAAAGCGCCAGCCCTACGGCGAGTGGCTTGACAACAATTTGGTCGAGCTGCATGACTTGAAAATTCCGAACGAGTGCGTGCCGCAGTTTTCCGACGAGGAGCGGGAGCGCATGCAGAAGGCGTTCGGCTATACCTATGAGGAGTTAAAGGAGAGTATCCTGCCGATGGCGAAAAACGGATCCGAGCCGATCGCAGCAATGGGAACGGACATTCCGATCCCGGTGCTGTCCCATTCGCATCAGCCGCTGTTCCACTATTTTAAGCAGCTCTTTGCGCAGGTGACAAACCCGCCCATCGACGCGATCCGCGAGGAGATCGTTACCTCCACGAATGTCTATGTCGGCACGGACGGCAACCTCTTGGAGGAGACACCGAAAAACTGTAACATGCTCAAGATCAACGATCCGATTCTGACGAATACGGACATGCTCAAGATCAAGCATATGAAGCGCGACGGCTTTAAGGTTGAGACCGTTCCGATCACTTATTATAAGAATACGAGCCTGGAGAAGGCGATCGACCGTCTGTTTCTCGCAGTGGACAGAGCGTATCGGGATGGCGTCAACATTATGATCCTGTCCGACCGCGGCGTGGACGAAAACCATGTGGCGATCCCGTCCCTGCTGGCGGTATCGGCATTGCAGCAGCATTTGGTTGAGACGAAAAAGCGAACGAGCGTCGCGATCATCTTAGAATCCGCCGAGCCGCGCGAAGTGCATCATTTTGCGACTCTCTTAGGCTTCGGCGCGAGCGCGATCAATCCGTATCTGGCGCAGGAGTCCATTCAGGAGCTGATTGACAGGGGAATGCTGCACAAGGATTATTATGCGGCGGTGGACGATTACAATAAAGCCGTGCTGAGTGGCATTGTCAAAATTGCCAGTAAGATGGGTATTTCAACAATCCAGTCCTATCAGGGCAGCAAGATTTTTGAGGCGATCGGCATTGACGCGGATGTGATCAATAAATATTTCAAGAACACGGTATGCCGTGTAGGCGGCATCACGATCCGGGATATTGAAAAGCAGGTGGATGAGCTTCATTCCATGGCATTTGATACGCTCGGTCTTTCCAACGACTTAACGCTGGACAGCCCGGGGCGGCATAAGGCGCGCAGCGGCGCCGAGCAGCATATGTACAATCCGGCAACGATTCATATGCTGCAGGAATCCACGAAGCGCGGCGATTATGAAATGTTCAAGCAATATACGGCAATGGTCGATGATGAGAACAATATCCGCAACCTGCGCGGGCTGATGGATTTCAATTTCCCGAAAAAAGCAGTTCCGATCGACGAGGTGGAAAGCGTGGAGCATA
Source organism: uncultured Lachnospiraceae bacterium (assembly GCA_947176965.1). Lineage (GTDB taxonomy): Bacteria > Bacillota > Clostridia > Lachnospirales > Lachnospiraceae > DLAJ01. The sequence continues at coordinate 8,345 of CAMWSU010000090.1, forward strand.
TCGTGACGCGCTTTAAGACCGGCGCGATGTCCTATGGTTCCATTTCCAAGGAGGCACACGAGACGCTGGCGATCGCGATGAACCGCTTAAATGGAAAGTCCAATACCGGAGAGGGCGGTGAGGATATCGAACGCCTGACAATCGGAGCGGACGGATTAAATAAATGTTCCGCGATCAAACAGGTTGCGTCGGGACGGTTCGGTGTGACAAGCCGCTATCTTGTCAGCGCAAAAGAAATCCAGATCAAGATGGCGCAGGGAGCAAAGCCCGGAGAGGGCGGACATCTTCCGGCGGGAAAGGTATATCCGTGGATCGCCAAGACGAGACATTCCACGCCCGGCGTAGGCTTAATCTCGCCGCCGCCCCATCATGATATTTATTCGATCGAGGACTTGGCGCAGTTAATTTATGATCTGAAAAATGCCAACCGGGATGCGCGCATTTCCGTCAAGCTTGTCTCCTAGGCGGGGGTCGGAACCGTTGCGGCGGGCGTTGCGAAAGCGGGCGCACAGGTTGTACTTGTTTCCGGCTATGACGGCGGTACGGGTGCCGCGCCGAGAAATTCGATTCACAATGCGGGTCTTCCATGGGAGCTCGGTCTGGCGGAGACGCATCAGACCCTGATCCAAAACGGGTTAAGAAACCGTGTCCGCATCGAGACGGACGGCAAGCTCATGAGCGGCCGCGATGTGGCAATCGCTGCGATCCTGGGCGCAGAGGAATTCGGTTTCGCGACGGCGCCGCTTGTGACGATGGGCTGCGTTATGATGCGGGTGTGCAATTTGGATACCTGCCCGGTCGGTGTGGCGACACAGAATCCGGAGCTTCGCAAGCGTTTTAGAGGAAAACCGGAATATGTGGAGAACTTTATGCGGTTTATTGCGCAGGAACTGCGCGAATATATGGCAAAGCTCGGCGTAAAGAGTGTGGATGAGCTTGTCGGCAGAACGGATTTACTCCGCATGAAGGAGAATCTGACCGAGGAGCAGCGCAAGGTGGATTTAAGCCGTATCTTAAGTAATCCGTATGTGGGCATAAAGGAAAAAGTCATTTTTGATCCGAAAAAAGCATATGACTTTCAGCTGGAGCAGACCTTGGATGAGAGGGTGCTGTTAAAATCGCTTGACAAAGCGATCTCACAGGGGCAGAAAAGAAGTATTGAGGTGGAGGTTTCCAATGTGGACCGCGCGTTCGGCACGATTCTTGGTTCTGAGATCACGAAGCGCTTGGGAGATGACCTGGAGGAAGATACCTACCGCGTACTCTGCAACGGTGCCGGAGGGCAGAGCTTCGGAGCGTTTATTCCGAAGGGCTTAACGCTGGAGTTGGTCGGTGATTCGAATGATTATTTCGGAAAAGGGTTATCGGGCGGAAAGTTGATCGTGTATCCGCCAAAGGGCAGCCGTTTTAAGCAGGATGAAAATATTATCATCGGAAACGTGGCGCTTTACGGCGCAACGAGCGGCAAGGCGTTTATCAATGGCGTTGCGGGCGAGCGGTTCTGTGTGCGCAATTCCGGTGCGATCTCGGTTGTCGAGGGCGTCGGCGATCACGGCTGTGAATACATGACGGGCGGCAGGGTTGTTATTTTAGGAAAAACGGGCAAAAACTTTGCGGCGGGTATGAGCGGCGGCATTGCCTATGTGCTGGATGAGGACAACGATCTATATACAAGACTGAATAAAACGATGGTGTCCTCAACCGAGATTACGTCCAAATACGACGTACTGGAATTAAAGGATATGATCCAGGAGCATGTCTCCTACACGAATTCCGAAAAGGGAAAAGAGATTTTAGCCCATTTCGGAGAATATCTGCCGAAATTTAAGAAGATCATCCCGCATGATTATGAGCGGATGCTGAAGCTCATCGTCCAGATGGAGGAGAAAGGCTTAAGCGCGGAGAATGCCCAGATCGAGGCGTTTTATGCGAATAAGAATAACGATAAAGAGTAAAAGTGAATGGACATGAGAGTGTCAACATATACAATTCAACGCAGACACGCTTGCGCTACAGTTCAAACGTAACGGTACATAAGATGCCTGAATATGGCATCTATGTACTGCGAAAGGAATTTCAACGAAATTCCTATTTCAAAGCGCCTACTATGAATTCGTATATTTAGATAGGTAAGTGTATGATAGGATGATAGTTCACTTTTGACTGGGATGAAATCAGAAAAGGAATATGAGGAGTAAGTGATATGGGAAAACCGACAGGATTTATGGATTATGAAAGAGAAGTGGCAGGCGCGGAGCCGCCGAAGGAGCGCGTGAAGCATTTTCGAGAGTTCCATCAGCACATTCCGCTTGAACGCCAGCAGCTTCAGGGTGCGCGCTGTATGGAGTGCGGCGTGCCGTTCTGTCAGTCCGGCGTCACGCTTGCGGGCATGACGAGCGGCTGTCCGCTGCATAATCTGATTCCCGAATGGAACGACTTAGTCTATACGGGAAACTGGGTGGAGGCATACAAGCGTCTGAAAAAAACAAGTAATTTTCCGGAATTTACCTCAAGAGTGTGCCCTGCACTCTGTGAAAACGCATGCACCTGTGGGTTGTACGGAGATCCGGTTGCAACAAAGGAGAACGAGTACGCGATCATCGAGCGCGCTTATGCGGAGGGTTATGCGAAAGCGGAGCCGCCGAAGGTGCGCACCGGAAAGCGTGTGGCGGTCGTCGGTTCCGGTCCTGCGGGACTTGCCGTGGCGGATCTGCTGAATCGGCGCGGACATGAGGTGACGGTTTATGAGCGTGCCGATCGGATCGGTGGTCTGCTCCGCTATGGGATTCCGAATATGAAGCTGGAAAAACACATTATTGACCGGAAACTCAAGATCATGGAGCAGGAAGGGATTCGTTTTGTCACAAATGCGGACATCGGAAAGGAAGTCAAGGCGCAAAAGCTCATGAAAGAGTATGATCGCGTGGTCTTGGCCTGCGGCGCGGCAAATCCGCGTGATATTGCGGCGGAGGGCAGAGACGCAAAGGGCATTTATTTTGCGGTGGATTTCCTGACGGCGGCGACAAAGAGCCTTTTGGATTCAAATTTTGAGGACAAAGCCTACATTGATACGAAGGATAAGGACGTTGTCATCATCGGAGGCGGCGATACCGGAAATGACTGTGTGGGAACGTCGATCCGTTTCGGTGCAAAGAGCGTGACGCAGATTGAGATGATGCCGAAGGCGCCCGATGCGCGCGCAGAAAATAATCCGTGGCCGGAATGGTCGAAGGTCTGCAAGACCGATTACGGTCAGGAAGAAGCGATTGCGATCTTCGGGCATGACCCGCGCATTTACGAGGCGACCGTGAAAGAATTTGTCAAGGACAAGGGTGGAAACCTGAAGGCGGTTAAGATCGTGAAATTAAGCTGGGAGAAAGACGCAGAGAGCGGGCGCATGTGCATGAAGGAAATTCCGGGCAGCGAGCAGACGCTTCCGGCACAAATCTGCCTGATCGCGGCGGGCTTCTTAGGCGCGCAGCGTTATGTGACGGACGCTTTTGGGGCGGACTTAACGGAGCGTACCAATGTCAAAACCGCTCCGGGCAGCTATGGAACTTCCGTTCCGAATCTTTTTGTGGCGGGTGATATACATTCCGGTCAGTCCTTGGTTGTCAAAGCGATCAGAGAGGGGCAGGAGTGTGCCAAAGAGGTAGACAAAAGTCTGCTCGGCTATACGAGCTTGAGCGTGCAATAAAGAATTCCAGCTTGGGATTATTCTGGGTTGAAGAAGCTCATACTAAAGTTGTGGCGTAAAGGCGTGTGGCAGGAAACCATGCGCCTTTTTGCGGGTTGTAAGCAAGATAAAAATTATACCTTATTTTTTCCGGCACGATATATTGACATATTCAAACGAGCAGTGATACTGGTCCGCAAAATCCTTTATTGTGCTTCCGGGCAAAAATGTTTATAATGAATAGAAAGTAGCTGATTCCAAAGAGGAAAGAAGATGAGGAGATTTCAATGGCTGAAAATACGATTTTCATCGGAATCTGCGATGACAAGGAAAATGACTTGAAACAAATTGAGACGATTCTGCGTGAGGGGTTTCAAAAACTTAAAGTTCCGGTCGAACCCAGATTCCGTCGGTTTCTCAGCGGGGATGAATTGTACAGAGCAGGTCAGCATGAAACTTTTGACCTGCTGTTTTTAGACATCGAAATGCCCGACACAAACGGTTTTCAGCTTGCAAAACAGTTTCATATATTGAATCCCAGAACCGGTATCATCTTCGTCTCTGCCCATGAAAACCTTGTTTTTGACTCACAGGAATACAGTCCGGTCTGGTTTGTGCGAAAAAGAGAGATGGAAAGAGATAGTTTTCTGGCATTGCGGAAATATCTGGAAACGGTGCTGCCGGAAGAAGGATTTTACACTGCCGGGAGTAATATATGTCGGTTCCGCGACATTCTATATGTGGAAAGTATGGGGCACATGCTGATATTCAAGAAAACAAATGGTCAGTTGTTTGAGCAGTACGGAAGCCTGAGAGCAACGGAAACAGCATTGTCAGGGCACGGATTCCTGCGCACCCATAAAAGCTATCTTATAAACCAGCGATATATAGAAGAAATCGGAAGACGGGATATCCGGCTGACAGACGGCACCGTGCTGGAGATGGGCCGGGATCGAAGGAAGGTTTTACTTGAAGCAATGCGCAAGTATGAGGGAGAACGTTATGGACGTCTGTGAACATATCATAAACATACTTGCATCTGTGATTGCAATCGAATATATTGAATACGGACTTGAAAAAAAGTATAGCGGATGGCGGCATTGGCTTTTGTTTACAGGAGGATGTGCCGTCTATTTTACTTTGGTGACAGTTCTGAATCTTCTCACTGACTTTGAGGGGAGCTTATGTATTTTTTATGGGGCAGGAATGACCGCTTATGGCGTGCTGGCTCTGAAAGGAAATTTCTATAACAAAGTGGTCTTAAGTCTGATGTGGGTTCTGAACGTTCTGTTCAGTACTTTTATTATATACGGCGTGCTGGGGGCTTTTACTGAAAACAGCTTATCGGGGATTCTGTTTCATTCCGATGACAAAACCATCTTTTATGCATCGCTGGCCGCAAGCGCAGTGAAATTTCTGATGGGCAGAGTCATCATCAGATTTTATGATCGACGGGAGGATACAGTCAGGAAAGAAGATTGGCTGATTGCAGGTGCTCTGATCATGGTATTGCTGGCAGGGCTGAATATGTTTCAACTGGAGATTGAACCCGCAGAGGGAAGCGGCAGGTATGGTCGTCTGACGTGTATGCTGATTTGCCAGTTTGTAGGAGTACTGCTTTTGGAACGGCTGTACCACACTCTGGAAGAGTAGAGATACCAAAAAATGAATGCGGAATTTCGGGAGAAATTGACTCGGGAAGTTGGCCACTGGCGGCATGATATGAGCGGGAAGCTGGAGACCTTGTATCATCTTCAGCGAAACGAGCAGTACGATGAGGTGAAAAAGATCCTCGGGGAAATGTGTGGGGAATTTGAAAAATTGCCCGCGCTTATACAGACTACCTGTAGTGAAGGTCTGAATGCGGCCTTGGTGAAAGCACAGGCCCTGTGCAGGGACAACGGAATTCATTTTTCTTATGCAGTACTTGGCAGGCCGGATATGATAGATAATATGGATATGGAAAATCTGGTGTGGAACTTATTTGCGAATGGGATCGAGGCCTGTCTGCAGGCTGAAGGAACGAGGACTCTGAACATCATCCTGTGCGCAAGAGATGGTAAGCTTAAGATTCACTTTGAGAATACCATACAAGGCAGTGTCCTCCGGGACAATCCGCGGCTGCTCAGCATCAAAGAAGACGGGTTATCGCATGGCTTTGGAATGCAGACAATCTTCTACATACTCGATAAATACAAGGGAGATTATCTTTGTTATGAAGAACACGATCTTCTTATACAGGAGCTAACTTTGCAGTCTTAACGGATTTTGCATGAAAATAACGGATTATGCAAAGCGGATTGAAGTTTACTTCTTTTTTTGCTAAGATGAGCAGCTGGAAAGGAGGAACTGATTATGGAAACAATCGTAACAATCGCATTTATTGTAGTGGCCGGAATCGCTATTGTGTCTGCCATTATCAATATTGTAAAAAACAAAAAAAAGTAGCGTAAGAGGGCCGCACGAACTGCATTCTTCAGTTGTGCGGCCGTCAAACATTGAACAAAAGGAGGGATGGTATATGTACAGACAGATAACGCTTGTATCACTGACCGTGGGAGCAATTGCACTCGCACTTATAGCAATTGCACCTCAAAAATTTGTTAAAAAGTCTATCTTAGAGAATAAGACAAAATTGACGGTTGTGAGGATTTTTTCGGCCTTTGCAGCAGTCGCAGGCATTGCGGTCATTTTGATGATCCTGAATAGCCCCGATCTGCTTTAACTTATTCATTTTGAGCGGTTCTGTTCCTGATATTCACGAAGCAGCGCCCTTAATTGCTCCAGTTCGGCTTCCTTTGCGGCGAGAGCGCGTGCCTGTTCCGCAAGGGCGCTGTCTTTTTCCGCAAGGGCATTATTTTTTTCTGCAAGAACGCTGTCTTTTTCCGCAAGGGCATTATCTTTTTCCGCAAGGGCATTATCTTTTTCCGCAAGAACGCTGTCTTTTTCGGCAAGAACACTTTCC
>CAMWSU010000091.1 GCA_947176965.1 uncultured Lachnospiraceae bacterium
TTTGTGATCTTATCAACCAGATCAGGGATCATGTCAAGGATTTTCGTCATCGTATCCTGATTCTTGACATTGACAAGCTTGGTCGAACCGTCCGGTTTGATGACAAGTACTGCACTCGGAGACATTTTTCCCGTCATTGCGCCGCCACCGCCGTTTTTCTTCTCACCTGCGGAAGCGCCCGCACCGACACCGAACGAAACGTCCACGAGCGGCAGAATGATAATATCACCGATCTTCGTCGCCTCACCAATCACGGTTTTCGCGGATAAAAACGCATCCATCCCCTTAAAGAGGGACTCCATCACCTGTGCAAAATTATTCTCCGTCATGCTTCATTTTCCTCCCTTTTTAGCATATGCAGAAATGTTTTCACATCCTTATTAAAATAAACGCGCCATGCAATGCGGATCAATGTGATGATGCGGATGCGTCCTTTCAAGTACAGGCTGCCGCGCATACACTTTTCCTCAAAATCCGCTGTGATGCTCACATTATTTCCATAGATGGGATAGAACATACTCACGATCGCGATGATCTGTCCCGTGGCTGCCGGATCGCCCATGCCGATCGTAAGGCTTCCTCGCAGCTTTGTCGGCGCGATATGCTTCAATAATCTGCCAAGCTCCCGCTTGGCTAATGCGAACGTGCGCTGACCTTCCTCACTTTTCAGCACTTCTGAATAATAGCCGATCAGCTCTTTCACTTTTTCTATCTTACCACAGATATTCTGAATTGTGTACAAAATCTTGGAAAAGAAAGCGCGCACTGCCCGAATAAACTGTACGAGCTTCTGAAATAAGGACAATTTTTCTTTTTTTTCGCCCTCTGATCCCGTGTCGTCCTTGTTTGTATCCGGGGCGCTGTCCGCTTCTGCCGGCTTATCCCCTTCTGATCGCACCGTTTCCGACAAAACCGCTGTTCCATCCGGCCCGGAGCATGTGACTTCCCCCGCCGCTGTTTTCGTTTCGCTTTCCGTCTGATTCACGTCTGCCGTTTCACCTGCGTCCGTTTCCCCGACGCTTTCTGATCCGGTATCATCCCTATCCTGCGTTTGCTCCGTCTCTTCCCCACGCGGCCGTTTTTTCTCTTTCTGTTTCTCTTTGCTCTTTTTCGGCTTTTTCTCCTCCGGTGCCGGAATGCGCTTGACCGAAATGCCGAACACCCGTATAACAATGCCGAACGTTCCGTCATAGACCGCCGTCGCATGAAGCAGATGCAGCAGCCACGATACGCATGCGCGCGCTTCCACGCTTTTGTCCGCTTTCACATTCAGAGAATAGCGGATGGGAACAAACAGCACGACCAAAATGATCAGCAGAATCAGTCCGAGCAGCGACAACAGCGTGATCCCTATGATTTTTAGCAAAAGTAACAGGATATGTATCATATTAACCTCAGAATCCCAAGCATATTCAGTAATACTAACAGGATAAACAGTGTGATCAGCATCGCGTCCCCCTTAGCACGGCTTGTCCGGCTCCATAAAACAGGACTTAAAATCAGTATTGCCCGTTTTTTGATAAATATCTGCCATAAATTCCGCAAGCATCGCGACTGCCGCCTCATGACTGTCCGCAAGCCCGACGATGCACAGCCTCCGCCTGCGCAGAAAGCGGAACTTAAAAAACGCACAATGATAAATGTCAAACAGATTTGTGCCGCTGCCTAAAACGATCACATAAACATTCGTCATGCCGATACCGAACCGCAGCTTACGGCATATTTTCTTTTCTTTTTTTTTCAGGCTCTCCGATACCATGAGCGGATGATGAAACCACATAGGCATATTCCTCAAAAAAATACATGATATAATCATCATAACACATCTTTGGAAGTTTTAACAGTTTTCATTGCACAATCCCGCAGAATAATTTATAGTAAAAGTAGAAAGAGGGTGTTTACATATGATCAGTGTTGCAACTGTTGCTTTACAACCGGGAATGGAGCTTGCGGAGGATGCTGTTTCCTTGAGAAGCGGCGTGATCTGTCCTGCGCGCACAAAGCTCGATCAGGGCATGATCGATAAACTCAAACGTTATCAAATCATGGTCGTTACCGTGATGGAACCTGAGGATTACACAACCACACACTATGAGAAGGTCGCGTGCAGCCGTGCATTCAAAGGCTTTGCGAAACAATATCAGATGCAGTTGAATGTCTATAAACAGATGATCAATGATGTTATGGAAGATCGTATCTACATTAACACAGATCTACTGTTAAACATCTACCGCACCCTCTACGACAATGTTGGTGACGGCGATCTGCTGCTTGATATGCTCTACAGCATGCTGCCGAGCGAGGATAACGTTACTTACGCACACTGCTTAAACGCCGCTTTGATCGCAGGCGTCTTTGCTTCATGGCTGGATTTTGATGAAAGCGAATCGAATCTGATGATCCTCTGCGGTTTTCTTTATGACATCGGCAAGCTGAAGCTGCCGAACAAACTCATCTGGAAGGTCGGAAAACTCACCGATTTTGAGTTTAACTGGATGAAGACCCACACGACCATCGGCTATGATTTGTTGAAGAATCAACCGATCGACCAGCATATCATCAACGCCGCCCTTATGCATCATGAGCGCGATAACGGAACCGGCTATCCGAATAAACTCATGGGGGATGCCATAGACCGCTATGCCAAATATATGGCGATCGTTGACGGCTACGATGCGATGACAAGCGCACGAAGCTACCGCAATTCGCTCAATCCTTTTCAAGTCATCACAAATTTTGAGCGCGGCGGGCTCTATCAGTACGATCTTGCCGTCGTCAAACGAATCCTCATGCACATTGCAGCGCATCAGGTCGGGCATGTTGTAACACTCAATGATGAACAGTATTCTCCGGCAACTGTCCGCATGGTGAATCCCGACAATCTCTCGCGGCCGATCATCGAAACGGAGAAGGGGATTATCGATATGCGCAGCTTCCCCAAACTGGAGATCACTGCTATTTTATAAAAAGAACTGCCGCTTCGCTTTTGCTTGCGCCTGCGGCAGTTCTTTTTCAACAGTTGTGTGGTAATGTCCACTTGCTTGTTTTTTTCATCTCCAAATATTCCTGGTACGCCTTTTCCAAAATCTGCTTCTCATTGGAAAATTTCAGCAAATGGTATGCTTCGTGATACTTATAGAATCCCGAATCGACAAAATATTCTTCGCGTTGGGGCTTGCTGTAATAGCTCTGCGCCATCATCAGATACCAATGCACGCATTTTGAAACGATCCCTTCGGGAACGGTAAAGGTGTATTCACTCTGACCGACATATTTCATGATGGACGCTTTTGCCCCCGATTCTTCCAACACCTCACGGAGTGCCGTCTCCATATGATCTTCGCCCTTTTCCACGGTTCCCTTCGGCAATACCCAGCCCTCATATTTATTGCGAAAATTCTTATAGAGGAGCAGGATCTTACCGCGAAAAATAACCACACCGCCGCAGCTCGTTGCTTCAATCATTGCAATTCCTCCGTTCGACGTGTGTATGCCCGACGCGTCATGATGCGGATGCATCATACGCTTTTCCTGAAACAAGTATACATGAATCGGACACAATATGCAAATAGTATTGCTCTGTTTAACGATTCAAATACTCCCGAAACAGCATTTGGGCGATCGGAACGGCATAATCTCCGCCTGCTCCCGCTTCTTCAATAATAATGGTGACAGCGATCTTTGGATCGTCTGCCGGAGCAAATCCGGTAAACCATGCATGCGCACCATCTGCCGACTCGTCAAATTCCGCCGATCCGGTCTTTCCTGCCACGACAAAAGCCTCATCTTCCAAACGATAACCGGTCCCGTAATCACATACCGCCATCATCAGCTCCGTCAACTGCTCCGCCTCCGCATTGCTGAGGATCCTACCGCAGCTTTGCGGTTCATACCTGCGCACAAGGTCGCCCTCGCAGCTCTCCACACGGGACACCACATAGGGAGACATCAGTTCCCCGCCGTTTGCGACTGCACAGGTCACCATGCACAAATGCAGCGGCGTTATGAGTGTTTCTCCCTGTCCGATCGCGGATTGCAGCATAGCGCCATCCTCCGTATCCACCCCCATCGACACACGGCTCGTATTCGTCCTGAGCGCACCCGGAAGCGGTTGGTTAAAATAAAGCCCCTCCAGCGTCTCTCCGAATTTTTGGCGGTCCAGTGTCATACCGATATTCGCAAACGAAGAATTGCAGGATCTGGCAAACGACTGCTCAAAAGAAAGCGTCCCATGCGCATGATGTCCGTAACAGTGAATGGCATCTCCGTCCTCCGTGCGGTAATTTCCGCCGCACCGATAAGCATAATCCTGTATTCCCGCCGGATTCTCCCTGATATATTCCAACGCGGTAAAAATCTTAAACGTAGAACCGGGTGGATACATTCCCTGCGTCACACGGTTCACCAAAACGGAACTGTCCTCATCCTCAAGCAGATCGTCCCAGATTTCTTCAATCTCATTCGGATTAAAATCAGGCTTTGACACCATGGCGAGAATCCTGCCCGTCGAAGGCTCCATCACCACGATCGCGCCGTTTTCCGCTCCCAGAAGACGGTACGCCATCTCCTGTAAGCTGACATCTAAGGTCGTGATCACCGTATCTCCCCTGTTTTTTTCATTGTTCAGATCGTTGGCAATCTGTCCGCTGATCGACTGGTGGGAACTGACAAGACTATAATTCATGGAAGACTCGATTCCCATGCCGCCGTTCGCCGCATACCCGACCACATGCGCAAACATGGCCTCGTAAGGATAGCGGCGCGTCTCCGTTCCGTCTTCCTCCGGTCTCGTATACGCAAGCACCTCGCCGTTTTCCGTTTTGATCGTTCCACGGACATTTAATGCCGACAACGCCTGTTGCCGCGTGATATTATATGGGTGATTCACAACTGTCTCCCGCTGTACCGTCATAAAGAATAATAGATGTCCTACCATCGCCAAAAAAAGCGCAGAAAACAATCCCGCAAGCAAAAACGTCCGCCGCCGCAGAGAAAATGCCTCCGCAGCCGCCTCACAGCGGATGTTTTCCGCGGCCTCACCGGAATCAGCGGACGCAGGCTGCGGCTGTGTTTCTTCCGCCAATCGTGCCTCTGCCTTCGGCTGTGTTTCGTCATCCAATCGTGCCTCTGCGTGCGGCTGTATTTCTTCCTCTAATTGTACTTCTCCCTGCGGATCGATATCTGTCAGTTCTTCTTCCTCTTGCTTTGCACTCCACACGGTCACACCCTGCACAACGGCAAACATAAGAATCGTGACCATGACCGAGCTGCCGCCATAGCTGACAAGCGGCAGCGTGACACCCGTCAAAGGGATCAGCTTGATTCCGCCTCCGATCGTCAAAAATACCTGGAAAATATAAATCACACCGATGCCGTACGAAAGCAGCCTGTAAAACGGCTCTTTCATGCCGTATGCGATCTGAATAAAGGTAAAAAAGCATGCCAGACACAGCAGGATGAGACAAACACCGTACAGCACCCCCAGCTCCTCTGCAATGGCAGAAAATATAAAGTCCGCCTCTACATACGGAATGCTTTCCGGCGCACCCTGACACAGCCCGAAGCCGAACCAGCCTCCCGTGCCGATCGCAAAAAGCGACTGCGCAAGCTGATAGCCCTTGCCCGTCACATCCTTCCACGGATCAAGCCATACCGCAACCCGCACTTTTACATGATAAAACAGCTTATACGCCGCCATACACCCTAAAAGCCCTGCGACTGCCGACAGAAAAATATAGCGGAACTTTCCTGTTGCGGCATACAGTACAAACACATACATGACAAAAAAGATCGCCGCGCTTCCCAAGTCCGTTGAGGCGGCAAGAATCATCACATAGAGCAGACCGACAAGAGCGGAAAGCAGAATGTTTTTCCAATTCGGCTTTTCACACAAAATCGCCGCCAGAAAAAACAGGAATAACAGCTTGACAAATTCGGACGGCTGAAACGTGAACCCAAACAGGGAAAAAGATATTTTAGAACCGTTTGTTGCCGCTCCGAGCAGGAGCACAACGCCCAATGCGATCAGACCGCACAGCGCATAGCCCCAGGTCAGTTTTTTCAGCAATCGTACTTTTTTGATCAAAAGCGGCACGATCAGCGTAAGCGCCAAAGACACGATCGCGATCGCAAACTGCCGGACTGCTTTCGTAACGGAAATCCGCGTGATCATGATCATTCCCGTACACAGAAACATAAACATATGATTTAAGAGCGCCCGATGAAACTGCGGATAGATCACCTTATATAGATTTCTCATCAATAGGAACACCACCTGCTGAATGGCAAAAAAGACCAGATAAAAATAGTCCTCTTTTTTCAGGCAAAGCACAAAAAAGCCGGTCAGATGAATCAAAAATATATAAAGATACTGCCGCGTATATCCGCGTTTCGCTTCTCTTTTCAAAGAAAGAAAGCTCTCCAGCGTATAGAGCGCAAACAGGATCGCCATCAGATACCGTGAACCATCATAAAACAGATTTACCATTAAACGACACCTCGCTGAAAATGCCCGTTCGTGTATGTTCCGGGCGTCCATGCATCCGCAGCCGGATGCAGATAAAAGTCAAGTATTTCTTTTGTACGCGCCGCACTCTCCATCGTAAAGTTCAGCGTGAAAGCACCGAGCATTTGATCCTGATATAGCTTTTGCAGCTTCGGCATATGCTTATGCATGGAAAGCGGCACACTGTTGTAGATCGTGTTCAGACAGACACCGCATTCCGTTTTCACATACATCCGCTGCCCTGTCCGATCCTTTAACCATGTCTGTTCCTCCGGCTGCGGACAGTGAGCCCGGTCAAATGACCGGACGATGCAGTTTGCCGTCACCATTGTCGGTATATGTCCGTATACCGGCATCTCCAATCCGGAAACGCCCGCTTGTCCCGCTCTTTTCAAAAAAGCATAGATTTCCCTCTCACACAATTCATAAGGCACGGACAGCGCACGCATCCTTGTCTGCCAAAAACGCGCGGACTCTGTATTCATACAGTATAAAAACGGGGAACCGAACAAAAATTCCTGCGGCTTTTTGCCCAGTATTTCGGCAAGGGCAGCCGCATAACGATACTCTCCCGCCGTATGCACGTAAATTCCGTCGATCGGCGCGCCGCTTTCGGCAAGCGCTCTGATCTTCCTTGTGAGCCGCTCTGTGTCTTTGTTTCGCAATATCCGGGGCAGATAGAGATAATACGCTTTCGACCGGGCTTCGTCCGTCTGTTTCCTCTGCTTAGTCAAATACGCTGTCCCATTTTCACTCAGGTGCGCTTCATAGAGGTCTACAGGAACACAGATTCCCTGCAGCAGCGGATGCACGGCACACACGGCAAGCTGCTCCGCACTGTCAACAACGGCAAGATAACCGCGCGCCGCTTTTCCGCTTTGTCCGCTTGCTGTCTGATCTGTCTTCTCATATGCAGGCGCTTTCACGCTTTCCTGCCGACCGGCTTCTCTTTCCCTTTCATAGCGAATCAGCAGTGCCTCTTCCATGCGGCTGAGTGCTTCCCTGCGCAGCTCATTTAATTGTCCGACCGGCATAAACACAGCCTCCGTCATGGAAATGGTAAGCTCCTTCACTGAGAATGGAGTTCCTCCTGTTTTTTGAAGCCGTTTTCTCAGTTCATCTTCGGTCAGCGGTTTGTTCGCCGCCGCCTGCACGATCTCTCCCTCACAAGTCACTTCCGTCTCATCGCAGCAAACCGTCAGGCGCGCCTGTTCCCCGACAGCCATGGAAAGCGACATCGTCACGGGAATGACGGGCTTTTGTTCCAAACTGCGTTCCCTGAGCATGGCAAGCACGGATTCCTCACAGCCGCGGTAACCCGGTTTTCCCTGCGTCAGCATATGTCCGCCGGACTGACAATGATAATATCCGTCACCGATCTCACTCCGGACATACAACCCACGAAGCAGGGAAAGCTCATCCTTTGTCACCCCCTGCGCCGCCTTTCCGTCTGCAAAAAAACGATCCATCACGGCACGGTATACCGCTGTCACACCTGCACAGTATTCCGCGTTTTTCATACGTCCTTCTATCTTAAAAGAATCAATTCCGGCTTCCAATAATTCCGGTATCAGCTGTACGGCGCATAAATCCTTCAAACTTAGCGGATACGTTTCACGCAGCGAATGCAGCGCGTTTAACTGCGTGCGTCCGCCTTTCCCATTCCGTCTTACGCTTTCCGCAGCATACGCATTCCCTGACAGTTCCACCTCATACGGCAGACGGCAAGGCTGCGCGCACGCACCCCGATTTCCGCTCCTGCCGCCGATCATGCTGCTCATCAGACATTGTCCCGAATAACAATAGCACATTGCGCCGTGGACAAAACACTCCAGTTCCATGTCAGGACATATCTGTTTCATTCGACGTATTTCATCAATTGACAGTTCTCTTGCAGGAACGACGCGCACCGCCCCAAGCTCCTTCGCCAGCCTGATGCCCCACTCATCCGTGATCGTCATCTGCGTACTGCAATGAATGGCAAGATGGGGAAATTCTTTTTTTATCACGGATAACACGCCGAAATCCTGCACAATGACCGCATCCAGACCGGCTTGGACATACGGGGAAAGATACGCACATAGTCCGTCAAGCTCCTCGTCCTTTAGCAGGGTATTGACTGTCATATAAACCCTTCGCCCGAACAAATGTGCATAACGGATCGCCGAAACCAGCTCGTCCCTGCTGAAGTTATCTGCCGCCGCACGCGCTCCGAACTGTTTTCCGGCAAGATAGACCGCATCCGCGCCCGCATGAATGGCCGCAAGAAAACACTCATAATTTCCCGCTGGTGCAAGCAGCTCCGTCCGTTTTATTCTGTTTTCCTCCGCCTTTTTGTTTTCAGCGGCAGATTGCGCGTAACCGACTGTGGTCATAAGTCAAAAAAGGGCTGTCCTATGACAGCCCCCTCCTTTTATTTTTTAGAATCCTTTAACTTCGTTTCCAAACGTACGATCTGCTTGGCATTTTCCTGTAGTTCACTTTGGACGCCTTTTAAGCTTTTCTCGGAATTATCAAGCTTGATCTGTGTGGCGATCAGCTCATGCTTTAAGTCATAAAGCTCCTTTTCCTTCGCCTGCAGATCCTCCTCCATAAGAGAAATCTGCTTTTTGGCCTTAAAATAATCATCCGCAATGTTCAAATGCAGCAATACATTTTGTGTATCCAGCGGCTGTCGTCTGAACGAATCAATTTTCGCATAATCCGAGATCTTATTATTGATATAGGAGGCTATCTTCTGCAAATATTCTTCGCTCTCATACCCGCTCAACGTATAAAGCTTGCCGCCGATCACCACTTCCGTATCATTTTTATTCGCCATCGTACCGAACCCCTCTTGGACACCGGACGTCCAATTTCCTTTGTTCCCCTTCCATCCTCCTGTATTCGGGCGCCACAAAATATTGCGTACAATTCACAGACAGGATACTACATTTATTATATCAAATCATAATGGATTTTCAAGTCCTAAATGATGATACGCAAAATCCGTCACCACGCGTCCGCGCGGCGTCCGGTTGAGAAAACCGTTTTGAATCAGATACGGTTCATATACATCCTCGATCGTACCCGCATCCTCGCCGATCGCAGCCGCTAACGTATCCAGTCCGACCGGGCCTCCCGCAAACTTATCAATCATGGTGTGGAGGATATTGCGATCCACATGATCGAGTCCCATTTTATCCACCTCAAGCAGATTTAATGCGGTCTCGGCAACCTCCTTCGTGATCACACCGTCATAGCGGACCTGCGCAAAATCCCGAACGCGTTTCAGAATGCGGTTTGCCAGTCTCGGCGTACCGCGGCTTCTGCGCGCAAGTTCCAGCGCCCCCTCTTCATCAATCTCCACATTCAGGATCTTTGCCGAATGCAGAATAATGAGTTTCAGTTCTTCCGTTGTATAAAACTCAAGCCGGTGGATCACGCCGAAGCGGTCTCGCAGCGGCGCAGTCAACAGTCCCGCCCTTGTCGTGGCGCCGACCAGCGTAAACCGCGGAAGTTCCAAGCGGATAGAGCGCGCAGTCGCACCCTTTCCGATCATAATGTCGATCGCATAATCCTCCATCGCAGGATACAGCACTTCCTCAACCTGACGGTTTAAGCGATGTATTTCATCAATAAAAAGTAAATCTCCTTCCTGAAGATTGTTTAAGATCGCAGCCATCTCTCCCGGCTTCTCGATCGCAGGTCCACTCGTGACTTTTAGGTGAACGCCCATCTCGTTTGCGATAATACCGGCAAGCGTCGTCTTTCCGAGTCCCGGCGGTCCGTAAAAAAGCACATGATCCAGCGAATCATGGCGCTCCTTTGCCGCCTCGATATAAACACGCAGCGTATTTTTCGCCTTCTCCTGCCCGATATATTCATCCAATGTCTGTGGACGGAGACTTCCCTCCAGCTTTTTGTCTTCTTCCAAAAGCTCTGTTTCAATCACTCGCTTTGCCATACAAAGCTCCTTTTTTACAAATAGGAATGTACTTTATAGAAATGCAAGCTGCTTGAGCGCCGCCTTTAAGAGCTGCTCCACATCCAGCTTGTCCGCATCCGGAACCGCATTTATCACCTTGGCGGCATCCGACGGCGCATAGCCAAGCGCCGTAAGCGCTTCCATCGCCTCTTTCCTGTTTTCTCCGTATGCATCCGCTTCCTCCGGCAGCTTCCTGCTCTCCGTACCGAGCACATCGTCAAAAGATATTTTATCTTTCAGATCTAATACCATCCTCTGCGCCGTTTTTGCGCCGATTCCGGGTGCCTTAGCGATTTTCTTGACATCCCCGGTATAAATCGCATAGCGCAGGTCCTCCACCCGGATTGCTGATAGTACCGCCTGCGCGCCCTTCGGCCCGATTCCGCTCACGGTGATGAGCAGCTTGAACATCGTAAGCTCCTCCCTCGTCGGAAAGCCATACAGCCAGATCGCATCCTCCCTCACGCTCGTATAGGTATAAAGCCTGACTTCACTTCCAACCGCCGGAAGCGAGGAAATGTCTTCCGCTGCCATCTTAATATTATAGCCGATACCGCCGGTCTCAACGACTACATTATCCTCGTCCGTTTCCATCAATCTGCCTTTTATATATGCATACATGTGCCCGTCCTCACAGCTTTCATGATTTCCGCGAGCAATGAGCCAAGTGCCGTGCTTGCACGAGCATAAAGCCAACTGCGTTGGCTTGGCGAATGCCGCGAGAGTCACATATCCCGCTGCCTGCAGCGGGGTTGTTGACTCTTTGATCTAAATTATATCCATAACCTGTGCAGATACGGCTTCAGGCTTCCCGCAAGCACACCGTTTAAGACGCCCGCTGCTCCGCCGAACAACACAAGTACCGGAAGATAATACAGCATGGCGTTCGTATCCAAAACAAACAGCGCAACCAAAAGCTGCGCCAGATTATGCGCAATCCCGCCCGCAACGCTTGCCGTGAACGGGTGAAACCGCCCGAACGAAAGCATTCCGTACATCACCGCCATGCTGAGCGCCGCTCCCGCAAGACTATATACGATGGAGAACAGATTGCCGAACAAAAATCCGTTAAGCACGATTCGAAGCAGATTGACAATCACCGCTTCTTTCGGGCGTTTCTCCATGAACAGCAAAAGAACGAAGAGATTTGCCAGCCCGGGCTTGATGCCGGGTGCGCCAAAATAAACCGGAATGAGGCTCTCCACATAGGACAGAATCATGGATACTGCAACAAAAAGACCAAGAAACGCAATCTCTCTTGTTCCCGAAGATGACAGTACTGTCTGCTTTTGAACATCATCCTTTTTCAATATCACATGCTCCTGCTCTTTCCTCATTCCTGACATGACTGTTATAATTTCTCTGTTTCCCAGATTTACCTGTCTCGGCGCTCTGACATGACTGTTGTAATCTCACCATTTCCCACACTTAACTGCCCCGGCAATCTGACATGACTGTTGTAAATTTCCTGATATCATGACATGATTGTTTATTTTTCCGCTATTCCAACTGGAAAGAAAAGACTCCCATTACACATTTTATGACATACATATCATAAATCTTTTCTTACTCCAAAGGCTTCTCATGTGTTTCGCATATTCATATGAACGAAACAGGACACATGTGTCACTTTTTTCTGTGTAAACAACCGAAATACTCATCTGATAATCGTGTCATATTGTTCTTCATCCCGACCGTCTCCGCCTGTTCCATCCGTATCGCCGACAATGGTGATTGCCAGCTTATGGGGCAGACAAATGATACTCTCTCCCATATGGCGAATCGTTCCCTGACGGATGCAGTCCCCGTTTTCGCAGTCTGCCTCCCGCACAAAAACACTGCCGTTCTCAACATGGATCAAGTTATATCCACCTTCCGCTGCGTCAATCCGAATATCCTGCCCTTCCATATCAGACAGCCGTACTCGTCGGATCATTCTTCCATCCTGTGAAAATTCCACATAAGCGGCATCGCCTTGAAACACTAGTCCGCGCAGCAGGAAGCATCCGATCACGATCAATAGGACCCCCACGCCAAACAACACATCCCTGCGTCTCATTTCGCGTTAATATAATTGACAAGTCCCTCTGCATCAATGATCTTTTGCATAAATTCGGGAAAAGCCTGCCCCCGGTATTGTTTTCCTGTCGTCACATCCGTAATGATACCGGAATCAAAATCAACCTCAACCTCATCCCCGTCGGCGATTTCCGCTGCCGCTTCCGGACATTCCACGATGGGAAGGCCAATATTGATCGAATTGCGATAAAAGATACGCGCAAAGGTCTCGGCGATCACACAGCTGATCCCCGCCGCCTTGATAGCGATCGGTGCATGCTCGCGCGACGATCCGCAGCCGAAATTCTTTGTCGCGACAAGGATGTCTCCCGTTTTTACTTTTTTTACAAAGTCCGCATCAATATCTTCCATACAGTGCGCCGCAAGTTCTTCCGCCTTGGAGGTATTTAAGTACCTCGCCGGAATGATCACGTCGGTATCCACATTATCGCCATATTTATGAACGGTTCCTTTTGCTGATTTCATACTCTGCTCCTTTCGCTCTCCACACTTCACGCTTTATGCATCCAATTCGCAGGGGCAACTGATCTTACCCGTAACTGCGCTTGCCGCTGCTACCGCAGGGGAAGCAAGATAAATCTCCGAATTCACATGCCCCATTCTTCCGACAAAGTTGCGGTTTGTTGTGGACACGCAGCGCTCTCCCTCTGCGAGGATTCCCATATAACCGCCAAGGCACGGTCCGCACGTCGGCGTGCTGACAACAGCGCCCGCCTCGATAAAGATCTTTAACAGACCTTCCTCCATCGCGTCAAGATAAATCTTCTGCGTTGCAGGGATCACGATGCAGCGCATTCCATCAGCAATGTGACGTCCCTTCAGGATATTTGCCGCAATGCGCAGATCGTCAAGCCGTCCGTTTGTACAGGAGCCAATCACGACCTGATTGATCGGAATCTCTTCTTTAATCTCATCCACGGTCTTTGTATTTTCCGGCAGATGCGGGAATGCGACCGTCGGCTTTAACGCTGATAAGTCTATCGTATAAGTCTCATCATAAACCGCATCCTCATCCGCCTCATAAGCGGTATAATTTCTTGTCGAATGTTCCTTCATATATGCCGCCGCACGCTCATCAACAGGGAATATACCGTTCTTTCCGCCCGCCTCGATTGCCATATTTGCAATGGTAAAGCGATCATCCATCGTTAAATGCGCAATACCGTCTCCAACAAATTCCATGGATTTATAGAGCGCGCCGTCCACACCGATCATTCCGATGATATGCAGGATGATGTCCTTACCGCTGATCCACTTTGCCGGCTTGCCTGTTAAGACAAATTTGATCGCTGCCGGCACCTTAAACCATGCCTTTCCCGTTGCCATGCCCGCCGCCATGTCCGTGCTGCCGACGCCTGTGGAAAACGCGCCGAGCGCGCCGTAAGTACAGGTATGGGAATCCGCGCCGATGATCACATCCCCCGCAACCGTTAGTCCTTTTTCCGGCAAAAGAGCATGCTCAATGCCCATTTGACCGACCTCAAAATAATTGGTAATCTCATTGCGGCATGCAAATTCACGGACACATTTGCAATGCTCTGCGGATTTAATGTCCTTATTCGGCACAAAATGATCCGGCACAAGCGCGATCTTATCTTTGTCAAAAACGCCTTCCACCTTCATTTTTTCAAATTCATGAATCGCCACCGGACTTGTGATATCATTGCCGAGAACCAAATCTAAGTCCGCCTCG
>CAMWSU010000092.1 GCA_947176965.1 uncultured Lachnospiraceae bacterium
GTATTGTGTTGCTGGCGACGCATATCGTTTCCGATATCGAGGCGATCGCAAAGGAAATTTTGCTCCTGAAATCCGGGAATGTGGTAGAGACCGATACGCCGGGCAGACTGATCGAGAAGGTGCGCAAATATGTATGGAACGTAGAGATTGCGGAAGCGGAGCTGCCGGATATGCAGGCACAATATTTGATCAGCAATCTCAGAAAAAATGAAAAGGGGCTGCTGTTGAAGGTGATCAGCGAAGAACCGCCCGCAAATGCACGGCCGGAGAAGGCGGTTAATCTGGATGATGTGTATTTATTTTATATAACATATAATGGGTAAGCGATCGGGTCGCCGGCGGCCGGGACATGAGATTAAGGTAACTGTTTATTATCAAGAAAGAACGTATTTCAGTGCCTATGTAGAGAATGGGCATGTCAGCGATGTTCAACACGGAAATGTTACGGAAGCGGTTGTATCAAGAAATAGTCCGTCCGGCTATCGTTACACGTGGGGACAGGCTTATGGTTTTGTAGATGGAGTTACGGTAATCAGTTCAAGAGAGGTTGCAGTAAATTGATAAGCAGCGAAATGATTAAAAAAAATAATTGTCCAAGTGGTGTACGACTTCTCTGTGCGCTGACAGCAGGATTATTTCTGCTGTCAGCGTGTGGGAAGACAGAACAGAAGAGTGCGAATGGAGCAGACGCACCTATACAGTCCGATTTTAACACTTCTGGTTTCGAATATTGCCATGTGACTGAATCGGAAGAAGGATATTATTTTTGGGAACGCATGGATCAAAATCACTTCTATCCACGGCTGATGTTTATGGACAAAGAATCGGGCAGGGTAGTACCGTTATGCAATAAGCCGGACTGCGGGCATGAAAGTGAAGAATGCAACGCTTATTTTCCAACTTTGAGTTTTGTAGGAGAGGGTGGGGTGTCTAAGGATTATATTCAATACTATGACGGAAGTCTCTATGTGGTCGGTATCAGTTCGGATGATTATGTGACTCTGTTCCGAATTAAGGCGGATGGCTCCGAATGGGAGACTAGTACAAAGCTTTACAGAACGGACTATGCCTCGAGCGGGCATTGGCGCACACCGGATATATTAATCGAGGATGGTTATGTATATTTCAATGATCGTAAACAAAAAAAGATGAAGCTCGTTCGGGTACCACTTGGCGGCGGAGAAGAGGAAGTTCTTTTCGAGGGAGACGATGATACTGTGGAAGTTCAGATTTATCGCATAAAGAGCGGTGAAGATGCTGTATTTTTTCAAGTGTATCTCTTTTCTGATGAAAGCATTGAGCATGCGAAGGGCGGGTTATACCAATATGACAAAACGGAGAGGGAATGCCGCCTTGTAAAAGAAGAACTTGTGGGACCCTATTTCGTATGGAATGATTGTGTGTATTATGGTGGCTCCGAGGGGATCTGCTGTTATTCCATGCAGGATGAAACCGTGGAAATTTTGGCGGATCAGCCAATCGAGGTTCCTTATATTACCCTTACGAAGAAGTATATCATTCTGTGTGATGATATGGTGGACGGCTATTTGATCATTTATGATTATAAAGGAACACAAATTGCTGTGGTCTCCGGTGATTTGAAATCAACATGGTATTTTGGGGGCAATTCGGATTTGCTATTTGCAGAGTGTGTGAGAGATAATGAAACAAGGCTGTGCTTTTTGGACTTAACCCGCCCTGTTGATGAACTACAGTGGGAAGAACTGAAAGCGGATTAAATCCGTATTTTTTGTGTAGATGGCGTCCGTTGTGTATTCTATTGTGCAGTTCGCGCAGATACATAATTATAGTGCGCTTCACTGATCAAAGACCGTTGACAAATAAAGCGGTAAGATGTTAAACTCATAACAATATCGTGAGGGAGTAGTTTGCATGTGCTTTTAGGCGGATGATCGATGATGGCAGACGTTCGGAGCGCATGTGGTAAGTCAACATACTGACCGATGAGGTCTGGCTTATCTGAAATAACGAGACTCATGTGTAGCCGTGCCGGTTATGCAGGGAGTCTCTTTGTTTTTTATCCGGTATAGCTTATGCTGTATCGGATTTTTTGCGCGATAAGCTTAAGAAGCATTCCACGACTGCTTATCTTATCAAGAGGCGAATGTGCAAAGGACGGATTTAGAAAGGAGCGGGAGGAAACGATGGGATTTTTGGAGTTGTTTGTCTTGGCGGTTGGTTTGTCGATGGACGCGTTCGCGGTGTCTGTGTGCAAGGGCTTGGCGATGAAGAAGTGCAGTCTGAAAAGCGCGATGCTGTGCGGCGTGTGGTTCGGGGGATTTCAGGCGTTGATGCCGCTTGTCGGTTATTTGCTCGGCTATCGTTTCCGCAGTTACATCACGGCAGTTGACCACTGGATCGCGTTTGTGCTGCTTTTGGTGATCGGTGCAAATATGCTCAAAGAAGCATTCGGAAAAGAAGAGGAAGCAAACGCTGATATGGACGTAAAGACCATGCTGCTCATGGCGGTTGCCACGAGCATTGACGCGCTTGCCGTCGGAATTACCTTTGCGTTTCTGCCGGACACGAATATCGTTGCCGCTGTGCTGTTTATCGGCTGTGTGACCTTTGTACTCTCCACCGCAGGAGCAAAGATCGGTCATGCATTCGGTGCAAAATATCGGTCAGGTGCGGAATGCGCGGGCGGCGTGATCTTGATCCTGCTCGGTATAAAGATTCTGTTAGAGCATCTCGGCGTGCTCGGGTGATAACAGATGAGAAATTTCGCGACCAAAAACGATTGACGCATCTGCGTCAATCGTTTTTGGTCCAGCGTCCGCTTGCGCCGCAGGGAAGAACAAGTCCGTTTCCTGTTACGGGAAGACCGATCTCGTCCGCTTCCACCGTACCGCCGAAGCGCGGCGTGAGGACGGTCCGCATCATATAGGAAAGGACTGCGGGCTGTAAGCCGGTCGTATAAGAGTTGATCAGGAAGAACAACGGCTGCGCGGACAGAAGTGCGCTTGTCAATTCGATAAAAGGAAAGATGGAATCCTCCATTTTCCAAATCTCCCCCTTGGGACCTCTGCCGTAGGAGGGCGGATCCATGATGATGGCGTCGTAGTGATTGCCTCTGCGTATCTCGCGTTCCACGAATTTGACGCAGTCATCGACAAGCCAGCGGATGGGCGCATCGGAAAGCCCGGAAACCGCCGCGTTTTCCTTTGCCCATGTCACCATACCCTTTGAGGCGTCCACATGCGTGACCGAAGCGCCGGCACGGGCAGCGGCAAGCGTTGCGCCGCCGGTGTAGGCAAAGAGATTTAACACCTTGACGGGGCGGTCAGCCGCCTTGATGAGTGCGGAGAACCAGTCCCAGTTTGCCGCCTGCTCGGGAAATAATCCGGTATGCTTAAAGCTGAACGGTTTTAAGCGGAAGGAAAGCGAAAGCGGCTCATAGGAAATTTGCCATTCCTCGGGAAGTGAGTGAAATTCCCATTCTCCGCCGCCCTTACTGCTTCTGTGGTAATGACCATTTCTTTTTTTCCAACCGGCATGGATCTTCGGCGTATTCCAAAGAACCTGCGGGTCGGGACGCACAAGAAGATAATCCCCCCAGCGTTCCAGTTTTTCTCCCGATGAGGTATCCAGTACCTCATAATCTTTCCAATTTTCCGCGATCCACATGGCATCTGACTCCTTGGTTTTTGTATAGGTAATAGTTCAGCCCGCGCCATTCGCAAAGGCGCCGTTGGCGCTTTCACGCAGCATAAGAATCGCTGCGCGATTCTTTGCAGCTAACTTTGCTCATTACATGGCGCTCGGCTCATGCATTTTCTCGGTCAAAAAAATGTGCAAGCACTTTTTTTGACCTCGGCAATGCATGGCTGAACTGTTACAATAAATATACACAACCTATGGACATTTGGCAAATGATTGTTTATATTTGATGTAAAATGAATGCGCGGTATTACTGTTCACTTCGTTCACAGTAACTGCGCGGCATTCTTTTGCGTTTGGGACATTTTTCTTAAAATAAAAGAGCGATCACGGGAGAACGGTCATGTATCGGATTTTAATTGTAGAGGATGACGAGGGGATTGCGCAGGGCGTGGAGAAGCAGATCAGCGGATGGGGCTTTGAGGTGCGCTGCGTGGTGGATTTCAGAAATGTGCTGGGGGAGTTTAGCGCGTTTGACCCGCAGCTTGTACTGCTCGACATTGGGCTGCCGTTTTATAACGGGTATCACTGGTGCAGCGAGATCCGCAAGATATCCAATGTGCCGATTATTTTTTTGTCCTCGGCATCGGATAATATGAATATTGTCATGGCGATGAATATGGGCGGGGATGATTTTATCACGAAGCCCTATGACAGCAATGTGCTGATCGCCAAGATTCAGGCGCTTTTGCGCAGAACCTATGATTTTTCGGCGGCTCCAGCGGTCATGCGGCATCGGGGTGCCACCTTAAATATGGATGACGCGACGCTCTCCTTTGAGGGGGAGAAGATCGATCTGACAAAAAACGAGTACCGGATCTTACAGGCGCTTTTGGAGAAAAAAAGAAAAGTCGTCAGCAGGGATTCGCTCATGCAGAAGCTATGGGAATCGGATGAATTCGTGGATGAGAATACACTGACCGTCAATGTGACCAGGCTGCGCAAGAAGCTTTCGGCCGCAGGACTTGAGGATTTTATCACGACGAAGGTGGGAATGGGGTATTTGATTCAATGAAGCGTTTTTGTGCCTATTTTGGCGTGCGGAAAAAAGTGATCAGAAATACGCTCCTGATCGTGGCGGCAGCGGCAGTCACGCTGATGCTGTATCAAGTGCCGTGGGGAGCACTTGCCTATGTAATGGCGGAGTGTGCGGGAATCGGACTTGTCATCATGGTGACGGACTATGTCTCCTATCGCAGGCGCTGTCTGCATCTGGAAGGGATGCTTGAGGAGATTTCGTTGAGTATTGAGCATCTTCCCGAGCCGCAGGACGGCATCTGTGAAGCGTATGACGGACTGATACGCAGATTATTTGCGGAGAAGAACCGCATTGAGACACATTGGAAAATGAGTCACACGGATAGGATGGAGTATTATACCACTTGGGTGCATCAGATCAAAACACCGATCGCCGCCATGCGCTTAAAGCTGGGGGAGCAGGATGATAAAGAGACGCTGGCGTTATCCACGGACTTAAGCCGGATCGAGCAGTATGTGGAAATGGTACTCTGCTACTTACGTCTGGATGCGGGAACGACGGATTATTGCTTTGCATACTGTGATCTGGACGATATTTTAAGACAGGCGATCAGGCGGTTTGCAAACTTTTTTATCGGAAAGAAATTAAGGCTTGTCTACGAGCTGGTTCATTATCAGGTGCTGACAGATGAAAAGTGGCTGCTGTTTGTGATCGAGCAGGTGCTTTCCAATGCGCTCAAGTATACAAAAGAAGGGCAGATTTCCATTGAGCTGAAAGAGGAAGTGCTCATCATAAAGGATACGGGAATCGGGATCGCGGCGGAAGATCTGCCCCGCATTTTTGAGAAGGGCTATACCGGTTTCAACGGCAGAAGAGATAAAAAAGCAAGCGGCATCGGACTCTATCTCTGTAAGCGCATCACGACGAATCTGGGTCATCGGATCTGGGCGAATTCAGTGCTCGGCGAGGGGACAGCCGTCTGCATCAACCTGCATAGGGACAATATCAAACACGAATAATAGGGAGTGTTACAGGGAAGACTGACGTTTTCGGCGCGGTCTTACAAAACTGTAAGCGTGCACGGGGGAAATGTAAGCCGATTCGATGGCGTGTCATTTCCCTTTTTTGTAAGATTGTCACAGAAAAAAGGATTGCGAAGCGCAATCGAAAGGAGAACAATCACAATGGCAATATTGGAAGTACAAAATGTCAGAAAGGTTTATACAACACGGTTCGGCGCGCATCAGGTTGAGGCGCTGAAAGAAGTGTCCTTCAGTGTGGAAGCGGGAGAATATGTGGCGATCATGGGAGAGTCCGGTTCGGGAAAAACAACACTCCTTAATATTTTAGCGGCGCTTGATCGGCCGACCGGGGGAAGCGTGCTTTTGGACGGCAGGGACATCACGACCGTTAAGGAGTCTGAGATCGCATCATTCAGGCGCGACAGACTCGGTTTTGTGTTTCAGGATTTCAATCTTCTTGATACGTTTTCCGTGCGGGATAATATCTACCTGCCACTTGTACTGGCTGGTATAAAAATGAAAGAAATGGAAGATAGAATCAAACCAATTGCGAAACGACTCGGCATTTCGGAACTGCTTGACAAATATCCGTATGAGCTTTCGGGCGGACAGAAACAGCGCACGGCGGTTGCACGCGCGCTCATCACGAGGCCGCGCGTCGTTCTTGCCGATGAACCTACGGGGGCGTTGGACTCAAAAGCAACCGACGAACTTTTGAAAATGTTCTCGCAGATCAATGCGGACGGACAGACTGTTCTGATGGTAACGCATTCCGTGAAAGCGGCAAGCCATGCGGGGCGCGTACTGTTTATCAAGGATGGTGAGGTTTATCATCAGCTTTACCGTGGTAACCTTACGAACGAGGCACTCTATCAGCGCATTTCCGATACGCTGACGACCATCGCAACGAGCGGAGAAGAAGGCTGAAGAAAATGAAGTTAGGAAGTGCGAAAGGAAGGGCAATACACAATGAAAGGAATTTATTACCCCAAACTGGCATGGTTGGGAATCAAAAGAAATAAACAGGTATACGTACCATTTATGTTGACCGGAATCGGTATGGTGATGATGTATTACATTATCACGTATTTGGAAGGCAGCGATGCTTTATATCAGATGAGCGGAGGGCGGCAGCTGCAGGCGACACTCGGCTTTGGTGTGAACGTCATGGCATTTTTCTGCGTTATCTTTTTGTTTTACACGAACTCCTTTTTGATCCGCAGGAGAAAAAAGGAATTTGGTCTGTATAATATTCTCGGAATGGGGAAATGGAACATTGCGCGGATGCTTGTGTGGGAGAGCCTGATCATGTATGTGATCGCCGTTTTAGGGGGCTTGCTGTCCGGTGTGCTGTTTTCCAAGCTGGCGGAGCTTGCCGCAACTCGCATGATCGGTTTAGCGCCGACCTATCAGTTTTCGGTGTCCCTAAAAGCCGTCCGCCGGGTGTTGTTTTTGTTTGCAGTTGTGTTCGGATTGATCCTGATCAATAATCTGCGGTCCATCCATGTTTCCAAGCCGGTGGAGCTGCTGCGGAGTGAAAATGTCGGAGAAAAACCGCCTAAAGTCAACTGGGTCTTGGCCCTGCTCGGTGTATTGGTACTCGGTGCAGCCTATGTTCTGGCGGTCAGCATCAAAGAACCACTGCAGGCAATGGTGTGGTTCTTTGTGGCGGTCATGATGGTCATTGCGGCGACCTATGCACTTTTTATCAGCGGTTCGGTAGCGCTTTGTAAGCTGCTTCAGAAAAATAAGAAATTTTATTACCGGACGAACCATTTTGTATCGGTATCCTCCATGAGCTACCGCATGAAGCGGAACGGCGCGGGGCTTGCGTCAATCTGCATTCTCTCCACAATGGTGCTGGTGACGATTTCCTCCACGGCGTGTCTGTATTTCGGAAAGGAGGACGGCATGCGTATACGCTATCCGGAGGACATTGTCTTAAAGACGTATACGCTGGATGAGAATGCCGTCGGCGCGCTGCAGGCGCTTGCCTGGAATGTGGTCTCGGATGCGGGGGAACAGATAGAGGGCGAGGTATTTTATCGATATCTGGATGTGATCGCGGAGCGGAGAGAGGATTTTATCGCGACGAATGACATCACGCTTGGGTTTAGCATGGGAACAACCAGTACACAGATTGATTTTTATATCGTTCCGCTGGAGGACTATAACCGGCTGACAGGGGAGCAGGAGGAGCTTGCACCGGGCGAGGTGCTGCTCGGTGTCTCAAGGGGGAGCGACTATTCGTATGATACGATCACGCTTGAGGATTGGGAACCGCTGCGTGTGAAGCGGGTCGTAAGGACACTGCCGCCGAACGGGGCGGATAACGCAGATATATTTGCCTCCTATTGGCTGTTTGTACCGGATTTTGAGCGGTATGCCGCATTTTATCAGGGAGAGCGTTTAGAGTCATTGCCGGTGAGCACGTATAGCTATTACGGCTTTAATCTTTCGGCGGACGACAAGGCGCAGAGGCTGATCGTGAGTGCCATCTGTGAGCGTATCGGCCGGGCGCAGATAGAAGATGAGGCGTTTCCGCACGTATGGGTAGAGAGCATTGCCGAGGAGCGGGAGGGCTTTTACGGAATGTACGGAAGCCTGTTCTTTTTGGGAATCCTGCTCGGCATCGTGTTTGTGTTCGCGACCGTGCTCATTATTTACTATAAGCAGATATCCGAGGGATATGAGGATCGGGCGAAATTTGAGATCATGCAGAAGGTCGGCATGACGGAGCGGGAGATCAAAAAGAGCGTGAATTCTCAGGTGCTGACCGTGTTCTTTCTGCCCCTGATCACGGCGGGGATTCACACGGCGTTTGCGTTTCCGCTGATCCAAAAGATCATGCTGCTGTTTAATGCCGTTAATATTTCCTTATTAATATGGACAACGATCGCCTGCTTTTTGATATTCGGTTTCTTCTATATAATAGTGTACCGGATGACGTCGCGCGCTTACCTGAAGCTGGTGAGCTAAAGTTCCATTTGGATAATTTTGCAATTGCGCCCTTTCAAGACGGGAAAAAGTATGCTATAATGATGACTAAAGTACCATTTTTCTGAAAGGGTCTACCGATGAAGAAAAAGAGAAAGATTATCGCTGTATTGGCGATTTATCTGGAGAATAGCTACCAGACAAGGGTTATGGAGGGTATTTTTGCCCAATGCCGGCGTTATGATTACGATGTTGCCGTGTTTGCACCGCTTGTGCAGTCCATTCATTCGGATAAGGAATATTTGAGCGGAGAGTGGAATATTTACAGCCTGATCAATTTTGATAAGTTTGACGGCGTGATTGTGACGGCGCTTCCCATGCATGCAAACGGAAACGCGCCCGTCTATTACAAGCTTGTCGAGATGGTAAAAAAGAAATGTCATAAAAAGGTGGTCTCCATTGACCTGCCCTTTGATGGCAGCGAGACGGCGTATACAAATGACAGAAAAGCGTTTTATGAGATCACGGAGCATGTATATGATGTGCACCACTGCAGGAACGTCTATTTCTTAAACGGGTTTCCCGATCAGGATGTGTGTAAGGAACGTCTGTCAGGTTATCGTGATTATTTATCAGATCATGACCTGCCGTTTGATGAGAATAAAGTGTTTGACGGAGATTTTTGGTATGATTCGGGAGAACAGCTTGCGGAGCGCATCTGTGCGGGCGAGCTTGCCGTACCGGATGCAGTCATCTGTGCGAGCGATCATATGGCGGTCGGTCTGATGAACCGCCTGATCCGGCATGGGATTAAAGTGCCGGATCAGGTCATTGTGACCGGCTACGACGCGACGAAGGAATCCGTCATTAACGACACGACACTGACAACCTACGAACCCGCGAACGCGGTGACGGCGGAGGAGGCGGTGAACCTTCTGCATGCCGCGATCGATCAAGGGGAGCCTGAGATTGAACCGGTTCATACTGTGAACACGAACCTGCGATTGGGAGACAGCTGCGGCTGCCATTGTGATTCGGAATATCTTCAGAATAGAATACGCCGTTCCTTATATAATGTTAATTCCTACATTAAGTCAATGCAGAAGGATGCGAGCGTGGATATCAGCGAACTGCTCGACAGTTATTTGTTTGAGAACCTTGTGAGTGTGAGTGGTTCCAGACAGTGTATCTATGAGATTTATAAGAATGCTCATATCCTGCGGCCGTACAAGGATTTTTATATGTGTCTGCGGGAGGATTGGATGGATACGGACACCTCGATGATCGATGGCTATCCCGAGCGCATGCGGCTTGTTCTCCATTCTAAGTCGGTAACGGATTGGGAGGACACGCAGGGGGTCAGCTTTACGCCGGATGATCCGGCGGGCGAGCGTTCGTTCTATACGGAGGAGATGCTGCCGGAACTGTTTGAGGAGCGGGAAGAACGGACGGCTTTCTATTTTTCACCGATTCATTTTGCGGAGCAGACGCTTGGCTATGCGGTGCTGACTGCCGAGCTGTCACAGGAGCGTAAGTTGGATTATGTGTTTCATAACTGGCTGCGTAACGTGAATAACGCGCTTGAGATGATGCGTGTGCGCGGCAAGATCGAGACGAGATCTGAGATTGACGCGATGACAGGACTGTATAATCGCAGAGCGATGGAAAATAAATTAGAGGGAATCCGACAGTTTGGAAAAGGGAAGATCCTGCTTACGCTTGTTGCGGATCTGGACGGTCTCAAATATATCAATGATACCTACGGGCATCATGAGGGTGATTACGCGATCAAAACGCTTGCCGAGGCGCTTGCAGAGTGTACGACGAACAATGAGATCTGTATCCGGAGCGGCGGAGATGAGTTCATCCTGCTTGGCGTGGACGAGTACACGGAGGATGACGTGGATGAGAAAGTCGCACGGATCGAGTCGCTCTGCGCGAAAAAGGGTGAGGAGGCAAAGAAGTCCTATGAGGTTTCCGTCAGCATCGGTTACTGTCTTGCAAGGCTGAGGGATGATACGAACGTGGATCTGTTGATCGAGGTTTCCGATCAGAGGATGTACGAGGTCAAGAGAGAGCATCATACGGCGAGGGCGTCATAAGTTTGTGACAGTTCCGCCGATACGAAAGGAAATTTTGAAAAAAGGGGTTGACAAACCTCTTTTTTTCCTGTATAGTAACTAACGCTGTGGCATGATAGCGATGAAACGTGAGGTTGCTGTGGGCAGAAAACAGATAACTTCCCGCAGGTTTTCCGTGGAGCAAATGTCAAGTTTATAAAACTGGCGACAAGTCACTGTACCAAACAACAGTCTACCAAGGGTAGAAACGACGTGTTGTAACTCTGCATCGGCATGGGCGATAAGCGCAAGGGCGGCAAGCGCCCTGTAAAATTGCCGGTAGCATGACACACACGGGAGAGTGTACAGTCACCGCTTGTCGTACTTCGATTGAAAAGTGCGAAAAGGAGGCGACTTTTTTTATGGCAAATCAGATTATGAGAATCACCCTGAAGGCATACGACCATCAGTTAGTGGATGCATCTGCCAAAAAAATCATCGAGACAGTAAAGAAGAACGGTTCCCAGGTGAGCGGACCGGTTCCCCTTCCTACTAAGAAGGAAGTTGTGACGATTCTGCGTGCGGTTCACAAGTATAAGGATTCCCGTGAGCAGTTTGAGCAGAGAACGCACAAGAGACTGATCGATATTATTGCACCCACACCGAAGACGGTCGATGCATTACAGAGACTCGAGATGCCTGCCGGTGTCTATATCGACATCAAAATGAAAAACAAATAAAAAATGAGCTTCGCTCATTTGCGAGATTTTGCTGACGCAAAACTCGCGTGCAAACAACAAGCCTTCTACTAGTATGTGAACCGTTTTGGTTCCGCCATGTAGAGCAAACAGGAGGTAAATGATGAAAAAAGCAATTTTGGCAACGAAGATCGGAATGACACAGATTTTCGCGGAAGACGGGACGCTGATCCCGGTTACGGTCCTTGAGGCAGGACCTTGCGTGGTAACGCAGGTGAAGACGCAGGAGAATGACGGCTACAGCGCCGTTCAGGTCGGCTTTGTAGACAAGAAGGACAGGATCATCAACAAGGATAAGGGCGGCAACAGAGAGATCATCCATGCGCACGGCGTAAACAAGCCGTTAAAGGGACATTTTGAGAAGGCGGGCGTATCTTCCAAGAGATATGTGAGAGAGTTCCGTTTTGAGAATGCCGAGGAATATGCATTAGCGCAGGAGATCAAGGCTGATATTTTTGCGGTCGGCGATAAGGTTGACGCATCGGCGATCAGCAAGGGCAAGGGCTTTCAGGGCGCCATTAAGAGATTAGGACAGTCGAGAGGACCGATGGCACACGGTTCCAAGTTCCATCGTCATCAGGGTTCCAACGGTGCGTGCTCCTCACCGAGCCGCGTGTTCAAGGGCAAGGGAATGCCGGGACACATGGGAAACAAGAAAGTCACGATCAAAAATCTTGAGGTCGTAAGAGTGGATGCGGATAAGAATCTGCTTTTGGTCAAGGGTTCCGTACCCGGACCGAAGAAGTCTTTGATCACCATTAAAGAGACCACTAAGGTTGAGGCATAAAGCAAGGACGAAAGGAGGAGCACTCAGATGGCAAACGTATCTGTTTACAATATGGAAGGAAAAGAAGTCGGCAAGATGGACTTAAGCGATGCGGTGTTCGGTGTTGAGATCAATGAGCATCTGGTACACATGGCAGTCGTTCAGCAGCTTGCAAACAATCGTCAGGGCACGCAGAAAGCAAAAACGCGCGCCGAGGTTTCCGGCGGCGGAAGAAAACCCTGGAGACAGAAGGGAACCGGTCATGCAAGACAGGGATCCACAAGAGCACCTCAATGGAAGGGCGGCGGCGTCGTATTCGCTCCGACTCCGAGGGATTATTCTTTTAAGATGAACAAAAAGGAAAAGCGCGCAGCGTTAAAGTCCGCGCTGACAAGCAAGGTGCAGGACAGCAAGCTGATCGTTCTGGATGAGCTTACGCTCGACGAAATCAAGTCCAAGAAGATCGTGGAGATCGTAAACAATCTGCACGCAGAGAAAGCGTTGATCGTATTGAAGGAAAAGGATGACAAGGTCATGCTCTCCGCAAGGAATATTCCGGATGTCGAGACGGCGCTGACGAACACCATTAACGTCTATGACGTGATGAAGGCGGGAACCGTTGTTCTGACAAAGGACGCGGTGAAGACGATCGAGGAGGTGTACGCATAATGGCAGACGTAAAGTATTATGATGTAATCCTCAAGCCGGTGATTACAGAGAAAAGTATGAATGAGATGGGCAGCAAGAAGTACACATTCCTTGTTCATGTCGATGCAAACAAGACGATGATCAAGGAGGCTGTCGAGAAAATGTTCGACGGTGTCAAGGTCGAGAAAGTAAACACGATGAACTTAGAGGGTAAGAAAAAGACCCGCGGACGTGTGACGGGAAAGACTGCGGCAACGAAGAAAGCAATTGTGAAGCTGACAGACGACAGCAAAGATATTGAGCTGTTCACAGGTCTGTAAAGAAAAGGGACGTCATTTCACGATCCTGCAAATTATAGAAAAGGAGATACAATCATGGGAATCAAGGTTTATAATCCCTATACACCTTCCAGACGTAATATGACCGGATCTGATTTCGCTGAGATCACGAAGGACACGCCGGAGAAGTCTTTATGCACTTCATTAAAGAAGCATTCCGGCCGCAATAATCAGGGAAAGATCACGGTAAGACACCGCGGCGGCGGCAATAAGAGAAAGTATAGGATCATTGATTTTAAGAGAAATAAAGACGGAATCCCTGCAAAGGTCATCGGAATCGAGTACGATCCGAACAGAACAGCGAATATTGCGTTGATCTGCTACGCTGACGGTGAGAAGGCATATATCCTTGCACCGGAAGGCTTAACAGACGGCATGCAGGTAATGAACGGTCCGACAGCGGAGATCAAGGTTGGCAACTGCCTTCCGTTATCTGAGATTCCTGTCGGTACACAGATCTACAGCATTGAGCTTCACCCGGGCAAGGGCGGACAGATGGTTCGCTCCGCAGGCAACAGCGCACAGCTGATGGCGAAGGAAGGTAAGTATGCGACCCTTCGTTTGCCGTCCGGTGAAATGAGAATGGTACCGATCGTTTGCAGAGCATGTATCGGCACGGTCGGCAACGGTGATCACAACCTGATCAACCTCGGCAAAGCAGGACGTAAGCGCCATATGGGTATCAGACCTACTGTTCGCGGTTCCGTTATGAACCCGAATGACCATCCGCACGGCGGTGGTGAGGGTAGAGCGCCCATCGGACGTCCGGGTCCCTGCACACCTTGGGGCAAGCCCGCACTCGGCTTAAAGACACGTAAGAAGAAGAATCAGTCCAACAAGATGATCGTGAGAAGACGAGACGGCAGAGCTATCAAATAATTGAGGAGGAAAGACAATGGCTAGATCACTGA
This sequence comes from uncultured Lachnospiraceae bacterium, assembly GCA_947176965.1. Lineage (GTDB taxonomy): Bacteria > Bacillota > Clostridia > Lachnospirales > Lachnospiraceae > DLAJ01. Next base: position 14,101 of record CAMWSU010000092.1, read on the forward strand.
AAAAAGGACCGTTTGCAGATGCAAGCTTACTGAAAAAAGTAGATGC